>MGOM01000025.1:0-22944 GCA_001797105.1 Chloroflexi bacterium RBG_19FT_COMBO_62_14 | reverse complement strand
CCAGCACGTCCTGGCGCCGTATTTTACCGATCCCGGTGAGATCGATCTCACGATCTCACTCTTGCGGATTCTCTTGACCTCGGCGGTCATCTTCGGGGTCAGCGGGCTGTGTATGGGAATCCTCAACGCCCACCAGCACTTCCTGCTCCCCGCCCTTGCCCCGACTTTCTTTTGGCTGGGGTGGATCGTCGGCGTGACATTGCTTTCCCCCCGAATGGGTATTCACGGCCTGGCCTGGGGGGTGGTCCTGGGCGCGTTGATGCACTTGCTGATCCAACTTCCAGGGCTGCGCGGCCGATCGGCACGCTACTACCTCGGGCTCGGGTTGAAGGACCCCACCGTTCGCCGGGTCGGCGCATTGATGGCGCCCCGCCTGCTCGGCGTTGGGGTCGTTCAACTCAATTTCCTTGTCAACACGATCCTGGCTTCAGGTATGCCCGAAGGCAGCCTGAGTGGGATCACCATCGCCTTCGCCGTGATGATGATGCCTCAGGTGATTATCGCCCAGGCGACCGGGATCGCCGTCCTTCCGACATTCTCGGCCCAGGTTGCGCGCAACGAGTTGGGCGAGATGCGCGCTTCGCTCGCCAACACCTTGCGCGGCGTCCTTTTCCTCTCACTCCCGGCGAGTGTCGGGCTGATCATCCTTCGGAGACCGGTGGTCGCCATGCTCTTCCAGCGTGGCGCTTTTGATGCCCGCTCGACGGAGCTGGTCGCCTGGGCGTTGCTTTGGTACGCCGCCGGCCTGGTTGGCCACTCCCTCCTCGAAATTGTCGCCCGCGCTTTCTACGCTATGCAAGACACCCGGACGCCGGTCGTTGTCGGCGCCGGAGCCATGACGCTCAATGTCGTATTCAGCGTCGTTTTCTCGATCCTCTTCGCGCGCGCCGGCCGGGCACCCCACGCGGGACTTGCATTGGGCAACTCGCTTGCGACTGCCGTGGAGTGTGTGATCCTCCTGCTCCTGCTTCGTACGCGCGTCGGCGGATTTGATCTGGGTCGGCTTCGCCGGGGCCTGTTGGCGACGGTCGGCGGGGCGGCGCTGATGGGACTGTCCCTATGGGGCTGGCTCGAGGCGATGTCTGGCGCCTCGGTCTGGGCGGCAGGGTTTGGCGGCGTCGCCATCGGCGGAGGGATATTCTGGTTGTCGAGCCTGCTGCTCGGCGCTCCGGAAGCCCGGCAGCTCCCCGCTCTGCTCCTGCGCAGGTCGGCCTGATCCGAGGTGTCGCCAGGCCCTAGCCCATCATGATCTGGGCGACTACCAATCCGAGCAGCATGCCTACTAAGGCCTGGAAGGGAGAGTGGCCGAGAACCTCCATGAGCTGTTCTTGATGCAGCGGATGGCCTTCCACGAGATCTTGGATCATGGTGTTGATGATCTCGGCGTGGCGGCCGGCCTGCCGGCGAATCCCAGTCGCATCATAGATCACGATCATCGCCAAGACGACCGCCAGGGCATACAATCCTGAGTTGAAGCCTAGCGTGAGCCCGATACCATGGGCGGCGGCCGTTACCAGCGCTGCGTGCGAGGATGGCATCCCTCCCGCACGCAGCAGCAATGACCAGTTCCAGACCCTCTTTGTGGCGAACTCCACCGGGAGCTTGACTACCTGAGCTATACCCCAGGCGATCAGGGCGGCAATCAGAACCTGATTCTGGAAGACAGACAGAAGCCTCACTCAAGCCTCGTCGTCGATCTCAAAGTCCGCTTCTACATACCCCTCTTTCTCATCTGGCACAAGCTGACGCAGTTTGAGCTCGGCCGTCTCCAACAGCTCACTGCATCTTGCGGCAAGTGCCTGGCCGCGCTCGAAGAGGGTCAATGCCTCTTCCAGAGGGAGATCGCCCTGCTCGAGCCGCCCGACGATCGCCTCCAATTCCTCAAATGCCGGCTCGTATGCTAGCTGGCTGGGTGATTTGGGTTTCGGCATTTCGGCTCCTTTGGCATGGTCGGCAAGCAGAACGTCATCGAAGCTGCTGGGCCGTGAGCGCCTGGCCTCCAGGTCGAGTGACTGAGGTCTGCGCGGTTCGAAGGGGCCGCGCTTGATGGGCAGGTCTCAAGTCAGGAGTTCATAGACAACGATCTGATCCATCCGAATGATGCGTCCCAGGTCCGGTGATGAGTTGAGTTCCGATTCCAATGTCGAGCCAGGAGGCAAAGCGTCGATATTGAGCAGCACGTAGCGTACGCCCCATGATCGAAGCCGATCCAGGCATGGGCTCTTCGGACAGTCAGCCAGTTCAGGATACTCCTGCCTGTACCAGTAGGGGAAGAATGTGCCGTAGGCGAAGGCCGTCCGTTTGCCATGATAGCGCGAGTACAACATTTGCGGCGCGCTCAGCGCGCTGACCAGCGGGAGCTCCATGATAGTGAATTGCCCCGGCTGGGCCGCCAGCCAGCGATCGACTTCTCGCGGCTCGACCGGCTGGAGTGGTAGCCTTCCGGGCCAGAGCTCGAAGATCGCCAGCGAGAGCACGACAAGACCGGCCAGTCTCTCCTTGCGCGATCGAGTCGACAGGCTATCCGAAGCTTGCTGCACCTCCCGACGGATCCAGTTGGAATAGCCGGCCCCGGCCAGTAGGGCCAGCCCCAACGCGACGAACACCGCAAAGCGATTCCATGCCCGCACTCCTTCCAGAGGCGGGAGGAGCCACCGAAGGAACAATGCTGGTAGCGGGAGTGTGATACCCCCCACACCCAGCGTCCCGTACGCCTCTCTTCCTGGCAACCATTCGCCGAGGGTGTTCATGAACTTCTCGAAACTGCGGGCCAGGCCATCCGGTCCAGGGATCACGAGCGGATGCCGTCCGACATGAAGGGTCGGACCCAGGCTGAGAACAAAAGCTGCGATTGTGAGCCAGACCACAGCTGATTTCGCCTGGCTTGTATCGCGCCCAAGACCATAGGCTGCGAACAACAGGCAAACAAAACCAACACCAAGTATGAACTCAAGGCCGATTTGAGGGAACTCCGCCGGCACCCCGAGTAGGTGCTGGCGCACCCACTCGCCCCACAACGGATGTAACCCGGGGGGGATGACATAGTCGGTGGGACTGGCGGACCAGAAGTCGACATCCCCTAGCGGGATACTGAGCTGAACATGCCGCGACAACTGAAAGTAAGGGATGGCCAGCGGTAGCAGCGAAATCAGAGCCAGAGCACCCATCGAGGCCGCCCCTATCAAGATCGGCCGTTGTCTGAGGGCGAGCCCGGACTGTCGCAACCTCGCCCAGGCATAGATCGGCCCCAGCAAGAGTAGGCCCAGCGCGTAATACAGATAGGCCCAGGCAGCGAGCGCGAAACCGAATGCGGTCAGCAACACCCAGCGCGGCCGACGCTCCTGGGTCCACATCTCCAGCCCGAGAAAGAAAACCGGAATCCCTTCTATCGATGCCGAAGGGAGGATCCCGGCGTAGCGGACGACGTGATAGGGCGTGAGGACGAACAGGGTGCCGGCGAGCAACCCTCCCCAGTCGCTACCGGTCGTCCGAACCACCAGTGCGTAGACCGCCCATCCCGCCACGACGAATGAGAGGAACGAGAGCAAGTTGTATGTCGGGATCTCGCCCCAAAGCCACGTCAGAGGCAGGCTGACCACAGTCAGCAAGGGGCTGAGTTCCGCGTGGGCCAGTTCGAACCCCTGGGGATAGAAAAGCTGCGGCGCGATGAGAGGGTTCTGGTGCAGATCAAGCAGCGCATGCTTGAACCACCACATCTTCCACAGGTATTCATAGTTGTCGGCGATATACCAGCCTGGGACTTGGCTCGAGAAACGGAGAACAAGCGGCCAGGTGACGGCAACCGTCAGCAGACAGAAGAAGGCGATGACCGACGCGTGCCGTCGAAGACCGCGCCCCCTACTCCAGGTCGGAAGCTTGATGCGCTGGAAGATCACCTCGCCCTCCATGGAGATCAGGTCTCGTCCCTGGCTGAGGTCGGTTTCGTCCCTTGTCCCACCTGCGCCGGAAAGATGCCATCGCTCACTCGGATGCGCAGTCGATCTCCGGAGCTCACCTGGTCAACTTGACGCACGACCTTGCCATCAGACGTTCGGGTCACCACGGCATAGCCACGCTCGAGCACGGCTGGCGGCCCGACGGCGAACAGCGTCTGGCTCATCCCTGCCACGCCGGAACGTCGCAAGGCCAGGTCGTACCGCATGGCCGCCAACGCCCGGCGCAACAGATCGTCGACCCGCTGGCGCGCATTCACGACTTGCGAGTAAGGCGAGACCCGGCGTAGCGTCACTTCCTTCTGGTCGAGCTCCCAGCGCGCCTCCCCGAGAAGTTCGCGGAAGGCTGTCCCCAGTGCGCCCGTTGCCTTCCGGACATTCAGGATGAGATCGCGTTGATCGGGCGTGGCTACCTCGGCCGCGGCCGAGGGCGTGGCCGCGCGCCGGTCGGCAACGAAGTCGGCGATGACGAAATCCGTCTCATGCCCGATGCCACTCACGACCGGGGATTCGGAGGCCGCGATGGCGCGGGCCACGTTTTCATCGTTGAACGCCGATAGATCCTCGATCGATCCGCCGCCGCGCACCATGAGAATGACGTCCGGTCGGCTGTGCTGATTGAGCGCCTCGAGGCCGGCGATGATCCCCTGCGGTGCTTCGTCTCCCTGGACAGGGGTTGAAGCCAGTACAACTTCCACAAGGGGAAAGCGCCTGCGCAGGACGTGGACTACATCTTGCAGCGCCGCGCCGGTTGGAGAGGTCACCACCCCGATGCGTATTGGAAACGCCGGCAGCGGTCGCTTGCGTTCCGGGTCGAACAGACCTTCCGCCTCGAGCCGAGCCTTGAGCATGAGAAATGCCTGATACAAACGCCCCTCGCCCGCCGGTCGCAGGGCGTCGGCATAGAGCTGATACTGTCCTCCAGCCTCATAGACGCTGACGTGCCCATGGACCTCGACCGCCTCACCCTCGCGCGGCATCCGTTCCACATGACCGACCTCCGAACGCCACATGACACAGCGCAGTGAGGCCTGGCCGTCTTTTAGGGTGAAGTATAGGTGACCTGATGACGGGCGTGAGAGGTTGGAGATCTCGCCCTCCACCCACACATCGCGCAGCTCGATGTCCATCTCGAGGAGTTGACGGACGTGTCGGTTGAGCTCGGTGACAGACCAGCGCCGTGCTGTCAGTTCGAAGAGCGAGAGTTGGCCCATCGGCCGAAGGATACCTTTCACACGATGGAGTGTCAACCGCGAGGCTCCAAAGGCTCCCGGTTCAAGGCTCCCGGTTCAAGGCTCCCGGTTCAAGGCTCCGGGAGCCTCTACTCTTCCCGCGCGCGCGTCGAGCCCTCAGCCCGGGTGTAGTTATAATGAAGCGCGTTGCGGCGCGAAGAAGAGGGTCTGAAGATGGCTGGATCGCTGGAGGAGCGTGTCGGTCTGGGGCTCAAGGCGCATGGCTGGACCCTGGCGGTAGCCGAGTCGTGTACGGGCGGGCTTGTCGCCGATCGGATCACGGATGTGGCCGGTTCGTCCGGGTACTTCTTGGGGGGGGTCGTGGCCTACTCCAACCGGGCCAAGGAGCGCTTCCTCGGTGTGCGCGGCACCACACTCGAAGCACACGGCGCCGTAAGCGAGGAGACGGCGATCGAAATGGCGCAAGGCGCCCGACGGGTTTTCGGCGCCGATGTGGCCGTCGCCGTCACGGGTATTGCCGGCCCCGGGGGTGGACAGCCCGAAAAGCCAGTGGGGTTGACATGGCTGGGCTTCAGCGGTCCTTCAGGGGAACGCGCGGAGCGACACCTCTGGCCCGGGGACCGGCGCGCCAACAAAGCCCAATCGGCGGAAGCAGCCTTGGCGATGCTCCTGAAGGAGTTGGGGAACACCGATGGATGAACCGATCGAGGTCGACGTCAGGTTCCTCACCGACGGTGCCCTTCGGCCGCAGGCCTTCCGCTGGCGAAGCCGACGCTATGAGATCGCCTCGCTCGGTCGCCAATGGGAAGAGGAGGGTGAGCGTCGCTTCCTGGTGATGACCCCTGACGAGCGCGTCTTCGAGCTGGCCTATCTTCCCGCCGCCGGGGCCTGGCGATTGCGCCGGTCGCCGAAGTCGTTCAGTCGTCCGGGCGAGGCTGTGTGAGCGGAGGCGCCGTCGGGGAAGCTCGAGTTGCGCGCCCGGATGATACCGGGCTCTGGAAAACAGAGGAGGCGACCCGGTCGGGTCGCCTCCTGCACTTCTGGGTGTGAACCGTCGCTTGCCTCAGTCGATCAGGCCAGGTAATCCCTGAGCTGGCGGGCCCGCCGAGGATGGCGCAAACGCCGAAGCGCCTTACCCTCGATCTGGCGGATGCGCTCTCGCGTCAGCCCGAATTTCTGCCCGACTTCCTCCAACGTGTACGAGCGGCCGTTATGCAAGCCGAAACGCAAGCGGAGGATGCGGGCTTCACGCGGGCTGAGTGTGGACAAAACCTCCTCGATCTTGTCACGCAGGAGGTTGTGATAGGCAGTTTGGGTCGGCGTCGGGGTCGTTTCATCCTCGACGAACGCTCCCAATTCGGAGTCTTCCTCTTCGCCGACGGGGCTTTCCAGGGAGAGCGGCCTCCACGACACTCGCATCATCCATTGCACTTTGCGGGCATCAACCTGCAAACCCTCGGCGATCTCCTCCGGTGTCGGTTTACGCCCCAGGTCCTGCTCGAGCTGCCGGGCGACCTTGTACAGGCGCCGGATGCGATCGGACATGTGAACCGGTACCCGGATCGTCCGGCCCTGGTCGGCGATAGCCCGGGTGATGGTCTGACGGATCCACCAGGTAGCGTAGGTGCTGAACCGGTATCCGCGGTGATAATCGAACTTCTCGACCGCTTTCATCAAACCCAGGTTTCCTTCCTGAATGAGATCGAGGAATGGCACTCCGCGGCCCATGTATTTCTTGGCGATGCTCACCACAAGCCGGGTGTTGGCCTTGATGAGGTGATCGCGAGCGGCACGTGAGTCTTGCGAATGCGCCTGCATCTCGGCACGCTTCTTGGGTGGGCAATTCCCGTTGAGTTTGGCCAGGCGTGCTTCGGAGGCCCGGCCGCGCTCGATGCGTTTGGCCAGGTCCACTTCCTCTTCCGTGGTCAAAAGTGGAACGCGGGCCATCTCTTTCAAGTACAGCCCAACGGTGTCATCGCTGGCAATCGCCGCCAGGTCAAAGGCCTCCGGCTCATCCGGATCAGGCTCGGGGCGCAAGTTTTCCGGAACCTGGGAGTGATCTTCGAAGACTTCGATCCCGGATTCATGGAAGAAGGCTCGAAGGCGTTCCATTCGATCTTCGAGCTCTTCCGCCTCCGGGAAGACGGCGATGATGTCGTCGGTAGTAACGTAACCCTGGTAGTCGCCCTTCTCGAGCAGGGCAGTGAGAGCTTCCCTCTTCTGCCAGCGGTCCTTGGAGATACTCATCCACGTCCTCCTGGCGAGGCTGTGAGCGAAAGGCCCACGTCGTTCAGATAGACCGTCTGCAAGAGGACGGTCACAATCAAGACAGCAAGTCCTTCAACACCTCAAGCCGAGGATCGACCTCAGCCTGCGTGTGTTGGCACGACTTATCATTCAGGTTATTGCCGCACTCAGGGCAGAGGCCTCTGCACTCGGCGCGGCATACCGGCTGAAGCGGGAAGTCGAGCAACAGGTATTCCCGGGTAAGCGGGCTCAAGTCGAGGATCCCTGTCTCAGGAACTGCCAGGAGGGGATCGGAAGCTCGATCGGGCGGATAGACAAAGAGATCATCCAGCCGGATCTCCAACGTCTGATCGAATGTTTTCAGACAGCGCACACACTCCAGACTCGTCTCGGCCTTCAAGTTTCCCTGGCCGTACAATCCCTGGGCGGTGCGGGTGAAGCGCATTGAACCGCGCAGGTTTCGAACCTCAAGGTCGTCGCTGACCTTGACACCCAGGCCATCAAAGTCGAAATTGCGGTTGAAGCCGACGTCCCGATGGAGCAGAAACCCGACGTTCAACCGCAATGGTGAGCGGATGTCCAACTTCACACTTTGGCCAGGCAACGCAGTTTCCAAAAAAGCGTCAGCATTATAACATAGTTAGAATCGACGGTCAACATTGGCGACTATTGCGTGACATAAAACACGAATGCGGTCTCTGCCATGCCAGATATAGGGTTAACACGGATGTCACCCGCCACAAATAGGATATCGGTACTGTTCGAATAGCCATCGTCACACAAAGGGACACATGCAATCGCTGCTCATCGGATCACTGAATCGCGGGAAGCAAACTGAATTCTCGGCCCTTTTGGACGGTCTTGAACTCCAGATTGTGTTTCCTCAGAGCTTCTTCCTTGAGCTGGAGATCGAGGAGAGCGGAGCCGACTACGCCGAGAACGCGCAGATCAAGGCCGTCACCTTCGCCCGCGAGGGACATATGTGGACTCTGGCAGACGATAGCGGTCTCGAAGTCGATGTCCTCGGAGGTGAACCCGGGCCGTATTCCCATCGTGTAGCCGGCCCTGAACGGAGTGACGCCGACCGGCGACGATTCCTTCTCGATCGGCTCACCGCCCAGCCCCGCCCGTGGACAGCTCGCTTCCGCTGTGTCGCAGCTCTGGCGAGCCCGACCGGGAAGATCTTCCGCGCCGAAGGCGTCTGTCCCGGCGAGATCGTCCCGCAGGAACGCGGCATCTGGGGCTTTGGCTATGATCCGATCTTCCTCGTCCAAGGTGTTGGGCGGACTATGGCCGAATTGACCATGGAGGAGAAGAACTCCGTCAGTCACCGGGCACGGGCCGTACAGGCGATCCTACCCGTCCTACGCGACCAACTCGGATTGCCGTAGCCTCAGGGACTGCCCGGGAGAGGGCCAGGTATCCTTGCAGGGCTGAACTTGAACAGATAAGCGGGCGCTACAACGCTTCTCGCGCCAGAAAGTCCAGCACCGCCTCGTCGACGGCCGGGGGTTGCTCCAGCATGACCATGTGGCCGGCCGCCTCGATGATCGCCAGCCGGGAGTCAGCGATGCTTTGGGCCAGGCGCCGGACGGCCCTTGCAGGCGTCATCTTGTCATCAGCCCCGCAGATCACCAGGGTCGGAAGGCGAATCTCCCCCAATCGCCCTTGCACATCGAACTGTTCGCAGGCTCTGTAGTCCGAGAAGAGTACGAGGCGTGGGACTTGCAGCATCCGCTTTCGACAAAGCTCCAGCAAGCGAGGCGCTGAACTCGGGCTGAATGACCACTTCATGATCAGGTCGACGGCTTGGGTAAACGTCTCGTCCCTTCCTAGCATCCCAAGCAGGGTCGGGTTGACCGGGAGATGGTCCGATGTGCCCACCAATACCAGCCCAGCCAGCGCCTCGGGGATCGTCAGGCCTGCGCTTAGGGCGATCGCCCCACCCATCGAATGCCCGATCAGCACCGGACGCCGGATGGCCTCGTGCTTGATCCATGATGCCAGTACCTCGACGTATTCGGGAATGGTGCGAAGCGCGTCGCCGGGCGATCTGCCGTGGCCGGGCAGGTCGATGGCATAGGTGTTCCTGCCCGAGAGGCGGCGTGTCGTGGGAGACCAATGAAGATGCGATCCGCCAGCACCGTGGATCAAGATCAGCGGCGGGTCCGAATCTTCCCTGGATCCGGCGCTGTTGTGCGTGTAGTAAAAACCTGGACTTCCAACCACAAGACTACTCCCGATCGACTAGCCAGCGCTCTACCATCATCCCGGCCGCCGCTCCCTGTCCGACCGAGGTGGCAACCTGACGATAAACCGGGTCCTGGACTTCCCCTGCGGCGAATACACCCGGGACGCTGGTCATGGCTCGCCCGTCGGTTACCAGGTACCCCATGGGGTCCATCGCGAGCTGCCCCTTGAAAAGATCGGTGTTCGGGAAGTGACCAATGAAGATGAAGACCCCATCGGTCTGTAACTCTTCCGTGGTGTCCGATTTCACATTTCGCGTCCGGACGGCCTGGACTTTCCCGTTCCCGACGATCTCCTCGAGCACCGTATCCCAGACGAAGCTCATTTTCTCGTTTTCCATGGCGCGCCGCTTCAGCGTCTCCCCTGCACGCAACTCGCCCCGCCGATGGATCACCCGCACCCGGTTGGCAAATCGCGTCAGGAACAGACCTTCCTCCATGGCGCTGTCCCCTCCCCCCACCACGACGACGTCTTTGTCACGGAAGAAGAAGCCGTCACACGTCGCGCAGAAGGAGACCCCGCGGCCAATGAGAGCCTCTTCCCCGGGAATCCCTAGCCGATTGGGAGAGGCCCCGGTGGCGATCACCAGCCCCTCGGCCTGGTACTCTTGGCTGAATGTCTTGACCATGAAGGGAGAGCCGTCTTTCAGCGAAACCTGGGTTACCTCGTCGACGATCAGGCGCGCCCCGAAACGCTCCGCTTGTTTCTGCATCAACTCGACCAACTCCGGCCCGGCGAGCCCCTGCGGGAACCCGGGGTAGTTCTCGACCTCGTACGTAATCGAGATTTGGCCCCCTAGCTGGTTCCCCGAGATGAGAAGCGGCTCCAGCCTGGCCCGGGCGGCGTACATCGCCGCCGTCAGCCCGGCCGGACCGGATCCAATGACAATGACTTTCTCTCTCTCCATGTGTCCCTCGTCCAAAACCCATCTACGCCGTTAGCTCAGCGATCGACCCAGTGTTCGATCAGCGGGCCGACAGAGTGCACCAGCCACCACAAAGGCGCCCGCGTGCGCACCTTGCCTCGCTCATCGATCAGCGGTCGGCGGCATGGATCATCCGCCTCACCCAGATGACATCCCAGACGTGTCCCACCGCAGACCTGACATTGCCCGGGCTCTCCAGCGGGGGTCAGACAGCGTGGGCAAAGGTAAATCGATACCGACAAAGGGTCTGTCACTCATGCACCAAGGCAGGGCCTGGTCATTGTATTCTACGGACAACCTCACTGCAACGTGTCTTACCCGGGGGACCGCACCAGGCGGCCTATCGACCAACCTGGCGCGAGGGCGGGCGCACTTGCGCATCAAGAGGTGAGTTCGCCACTCCACGGTCGCCGTCCACTCTCTCCCCCGGCTCCTCTCTACGGGCGGCCGCCACTATGGCCAATCCCAGCGCCTCGCCACACAACGCTCCCACCAGCATCCAGACCGGCATGCGCCCCATCACGGCCCCGATATCGGTCAGGTCGAAATCAGGGGTTCCATGGGCGTGAATCGAGATCTTGATCAGGATCAGCAGGCTAGCAATCGGCGCCACCGATGCGCCGGCGGCCAGGCCAACGCCAGTCGACTCAAGAAGCCAGCGGCGACGTTCGACCCGACTACCTGAGCGCCAGCGGGCAAGACCGGTGATCGCAAAGGCTGAACTGACAAGAGCCGCCAAGAGCATGACCGGGCCCAGCGTCCGCTCTTCAACGGCGATCCAGACGAACCACGCAGGCCCTACGACCACCCACACGAGTCTCACGACCCATCGCAGCTCCGGGATTCGGATCACGGCTTGACCTCAACCGGAGTGCTCGACGACCGTGTGACGATCATGCTCAAGCCAGCCTGGGTCAGAATGAGCAGCCACAGGTTTCGGGTGAAGAGGAAGAGCACAGTCGAGCCAGCCAGCCGGGCGAGGTCGATCCAGACCCCGGTTCGCGACCAAGACGGTAGAGTCCAGAGCCGCCGGGTGAGGATCCATTCCACAGTTCCCAGCATTAAACCGATCAGTGGACCGCCCCACTGGGGGTCGGCCAACAGACTCCCCGTTCCCCGATACAGGGCCCAGCGCGGCTCGTCGGATGCGGCCTGCACCGGCCCCGGGTATGCGCCCCCAAGTCGATATAAGCGCAAGACGACCCAGGCCAAGCCCAAACCGGCGGCGCACGCCGCAGCCCCTGTAATCCATTCGGCTGCCGTCCGGCCGGAGACGCCACTATCACGTGCGGCGACGGCCCCGGTGATCAAGGCCAAATAAGGCAACCCAAGGCTGTGAAACCAGCGGCCGAGGGACAACGCGGGCCGGAGACGATCATCGACCCGAGCATCCCACCGGCTCCAGACTTGCCGGAGCACGGCCGGGCCGACCAACACCAGTCCTGTCCAGACTATCGCTTCGACTAGCATTCCAGAATGCCATACGCGAAGCGGCGTCCTCCGCGGATGCCGTCAGGACGCCGTCGAACGGGGAAACATGCCAAGACGGCGAGCCTCAGGGTGAGGGCTCCCGCCGATCTTCGGAATCGGGATTGACCGAGGGGACGGGGACGACGACGGTGATGAGTGTGCCTTTCCCTTCGGCTGAACGGATGATGAGCTTTCCAGCCACGAGCTCGGTCCGCTCACGCATGTTGACCATGCCCAGGCTCCCGCGCTGCTCGTAATTGGAGTCGACTGCGCCGACATTGAAGCCCACCCCGTCGTCCTCCACTTCAAGGGTGAATGCTCCCGCGTCCTTGTTCAGCCGGACCCATATATGCTCGGCTTCGGCGTGTTTGCGGGCGTTGTTAACCGCCTCTTCGGCGATATAGAAGATGACCGCCTGTTTGCCTGGTTCGAGCCCCTCAGCGACATCATGTTTAGCTTGAACGATCACATCCTGCCCGTGGGTGTCGCGGGTCTTCTCCGCCAGTTGCTTGAGCGCAGGCAGAAGTCCTTGCGACTCAAGAATCAGAGGCCGCAGCGTGAAGAGCATATGCCGTAGGTCTTTGGTCGTCCGACGGGCCAGGTCTTCCACCCGGGTGAGTTCGGTCGAAGCCGCCTGTGCGTCGCGTTCGATCAGCCGGCGGGCGAAGTTCACCCGCATCGTGATCGCCGCGATCGACTGCGTCGGTCCATCATGAAGGTCGCGGGCCAGTTTCCGCCGCGCCTCCTCCTGGATCTCGGTCATCCGTTCTCGCTCGGCTTCCAGGTCCTGGAACAGTCGCGCGTTATGCAGGGCGACCGCCACCTGACGGGCAGCGGCCTCAAGCAGGTCTGCCTGGTCGTTGTTGAAGAAACCCTGCCGGGGGTGCGCGCACAGCAAGACGCCGGATACTTCGCCGTTGCTCACAAGCGGGATGGCTAGGAGATCCCGGCAGGTATGGAGCCCCTCCAACTGGCGCAACGCGGGATCCGTGGCAGGGTCTCGCCCGCGCTGCGTCTTGCCCTCGGCCAGCGCGCGCTCGAGGAGGCCTCCATTCAGATCGAGGGCGCTTTCGGAATCTGGTCGGGGCAGGCGTCTGGCGGCAGCGACCTGGAACCGGCTGCCGTCTTGCAGGAATAGCGCCAAGATGAGGTGGTCCCTGCCCCCGTTTGCGTCGGCCAGCACGCTCGCACTCAGGTCCAGTGCCAAATCGAGGACCTGCTCGAACTCAAGCGTGGCGTTGAGCTGGGCGGCGATGGCGAACATCTGCTGAGGGGAACGGCCGGCGCCTCGCCGACGGGCCGCATCACCCGGATGAAACGCGGCCTCTCCGAGCTTGTAGATGCGATCGCTCAGCCAGCCGATGACGGCGGACGACACCGCCAGGCCTTGGAGGACCATCCCCATCGGTATCATGACCCACAAGCCGCCGCGGCTCACGACTAGACCGATCGTCGTCACGCACACGACGACCGTCGCGCCGGCCCCCAGGACGCCGAACCAGCCGTAGCCTAGCCCGGCGGCGAACACTGCGATCAAGAATGCCGACGAGATTGGGCTGCCGAAAACGCCGCTGAGCAAGTAAGCGGATGTAGCGAAGGCGAGATCGAGCGCGGCCAAGATCCAAGCTGGGCAGCGGGGCATTCGGCCGCTGGCTTGTGTCAGACCGATCAGCCCGACCAGGGCCAACCAGGTCACAAGGACAAGCAGCAGGCCTGAGGTCAACCTGCCGAACCAACTCGCCGCGAGCGCCAGCCCGGCAATCCAGAGCCCGTGGCCAGCCAGCTGGATCCGATCCAAGGGAGCCAGACGGTTGAAGGGTCGGTAGCCAGTCACCGATGCAATCATAATCGCTTCAGGTTCGAATGCAA
The DNA here is from genome assembly GCA_001797105.1 of Chloroflexi bacterium RBG_19FT_COMBO_62_14. Lineage (GTDB taxonomy): Bacteria > Chloroflexota > Anaerolineae > Anaerolineales > E44-bin32. Next base: position 9,037 of record MGOM01000025.1, on the reverse strand, counting down.
CCGCGGACCTTCCGTGGGGGGGCAGGTAGCTGTGCGGGCCCTATCTTGCGGTGCCTGGATCGACTCTTCGAGAACTGAAAAAACGGTCGGGGGGCTCGAGTAGTTCGTCAGGCCGGCCGCCGGATTCCCTAATAAGCCGGAGAATGCGCTAACGGAACGTGGGGAACAGCGCCAGCAGATCGTCCTGGGTTTCTTCGTCGGGCGTGAGTAGCCAGAGGGTCTCCAGGCCGGAGGAGAAGATACAGCTCACCTGCTGGTTCACCCCCCAGCAGGCACCGTGTGGACGATTGAGCACCGTCCCGCGAAATCGTTGCTCCAGATGCTCTTTCATCAGCCGCGAGAATTCACTTTGATCGGCGGATGTATCCCAGACCCAATGAGCCGCCAGCACCGTTTGGCCCGCCTCGTCATTGTAGTAGACCTGATAATGATCGCCCCCCCAACCCTCGGCTGCTGCCTGAGAGTTCGCATCATCCATTTGAGCCGAAATATCGGCCCCATAGGCCAGGATCAGGTAGGTGGTCCACTCGCCCAAGGAGTTGCTCTCCAAGAGCCGCCAGCCGTCCCCCAGGGAGGCCCCGAGCTCCCGGTCGGCGACTTGAATCACCGGCTCACCGGAGACGTACCGTTCGGGATGGAGGATTTGCTCCGTGCTCGCAGGGAGATTGTGATAGGCCTCGTTGACCCCTGCCCAGTTTCCGCGCTCGTGCAGGTAATTCACAAATACCAGTCCGTAGGAGTAAGGGAATTCCGAGTCCTTGTAAGCATAAGGCGGCGGATACTGCTCGGGGAGGGTCTGTCGCGGAGGGCGATAATTCTGAATGTCGCGGTAGTCTTGTGGGCCGGCGTACTGCTGCCACCACTGATACATCACCAGGGTGGCGTCGCCTTCCACGAGGGCTCGTATCGCTTGACAACGTTGTTCATCGCCTTCGCACACCGGATATACCCCGAACTCCCCGATGTGGAATTCCTGGTCCACAATGGCGTGCCCGTATTCGTGTGAATACACCCAGTGTTCAACCCCCGTGAACCGGTCTCCGATCACAAACAGCTCGCCGCTCCACGGAAAAAAGAACCCACCAAGACTGTCCGTCAGCCCGTTGAGGGCGTTTGTGTACAGATCATAAGTGGGTTTGATCAGCCCCAGCGAGCTGAGCGTGCGGGCCTCGTCCTGCAGTGCCTCCTGCGAGCCGCCGGCTCCGAGGAAGGTCGCCTCGAGGATCGGCCGGACGCGGATGGCGGATATCACGTAGCGCCCGACATCCTTCCGGACCGGCAGGCCGCGGATGTCTGCGACCTCTTTGTCGATGCGATCCATGAGGGCCGCACTCGTCGCGTCCGGCGGGATCATGGTCGCCGTCAAGGTGACTGTCCGGGTCGCCGTGGGAGGCGGAGTTGAGGTGGCCGTGTGGGTCACGGTCGGGGTCCATTCGGGGGGAAGCCCGACGCCAGACACATCCGTCGGGAGGTTCGTCGGGAGATCCGGCGGCTGGAGCAGCGTCGGGGTAGGGAGTGGGCCGACCTCGGTTGACTGCGCACGATCGATGAAGTTAAAGGTCAGGTACAGGCCTCCGGCGATAACGCCGAAGAACAGGATCACCCCGCCGGCGATGGCAAGGCCCCTTGGCAAAGGCCTTTTGCTTGCCAATCCCTCGCCCATCGGCTCGCGAAGTGTGGTCGCTCCCTCGGCCGGCCGACCGCGTAGCTCTGCCGAGTCGCGCCCGGCAGCCCGCATGGCACGCGGGAGCTCCGGCTCGGCCCCCATCGTCCTCGCCAAGCGGGCCAGGGGTGCCTCCTCGTGGGCCGGTTGGGCCCCTCCCGATGAGGGGATCGACGGAGAGGGCCGGAGCTTGGCAATCCGGTGCTGAGCAAGTTGGTTGTCGGGGTTCAGATGAAGCACGCGCTCAAGGCAGCGGATTTTCTCTTGGGGGTCTTCCAGGGCATAGCTCAGCAGCAACCATCCCTCCTCAGCGTCGGGATGGAGGCGAAGCGTCTCGATCAGGATCACCCTGGCCGAGCCGTAGTCACCGGCACGTATGCTGTCAGCTGCCCTCTTTAGGGCCTCTTCAAGCTGCATAGCGTTTCCGCGATTTCCTCGCCTGTGCGCCCGATGCCCAGTCTATCAGCCTGCGCAGATACGCCCAATAGCCCCTTGGGCTCACGCCAGGAGCGCCCGTGGCAGAGAATCGGGTGGGGCTGAAGATGGAGGTCCTTTAGCCGGCGGATGCCATGGTGTTAGGGCAGGGGGTCGGAGAGTCCATCTCACCCCCGCTTCTCCAAAATCGAGGACCGCCTCCAGCCGCGGCTGGGGGCCATGATGAACACCACCACGAAAACGGCGGTTTCGACAAGTACGATTGCCGGCCCGGAGGCGAAGTTCCAATAGAAGGAAAGGTACAACCCGCAGATGGCCGAGGCGGCCCCCAGGATGGATGCGACTGCCATCATCGACGGAAGCCGGCGCGTGACCAGGTAGGCTGTGGCCCCGGGTGTAACCAGCATCGCCAGGATGAGGGCGACACCGACGGTCTGGAGCGAGACGACGATCACCAAAGCCATCAACACCAAGAGAGCGTTCTGCAGGATGAACACGGGAAGGCGGAGGGTCGCCGCCAGGGTCGGATCGAACGACATGACCAGGAATTCTTTGTAGAAGGCCCCAATCGTCAGAAGCACGATGCCGCTCAAGACGGCCATCAGCCTCAAGTCACTGTTCGAAACCCCCAGCAGGTTCCCAAACAAGATATGGGCCAGATCCACGGCGTAGCTTCGCTGGAGCGAGAGCATAGCGACTCCGAGCGCGAAGGCGCCGGCAAAGACGACGCCGATTGCGGTGTCCTCCCTGATCCTGGTCCTCCGGCTTATGGCTCCGATGATGAGCGCCGCCAGGACCCCGGCTACGAGCGCCCCCAGCGTGATCGGCCAGCCCAGAAGGTAGGCGATCACCACCCCGGGCAATACGATGTGGGCCATCGCGTCGCCAAAGAAGGCCATGCCGCGCAGTACTACGTAGGTCCCCAGCAGCGGGACAACGATCCCCACAATAAGGGAGGCCCACAGGCCCCGGACCATGAAAGGGTAGGAGAAGGGTTCGCTCAGCCAGGCGAGCAGCCCAGTCACGCCACCTCGTCTCCCTCACAGCATGTGTCGGTGAGGATCATCAGACCTTCCCCGTCAGGCAACACGTGGACGTGTCCGCCGTACGCCAGCATCAGGTTGGGACGGGTGAAGACCTGTGCCGGCGCGCCGAAGGCGATCAGCCGCCGCTGCAGCAAGAGGACCCGGTCGAATCGTTCGGCAGCCAGATTCAGGTCATGCGTGGCGACGATCGCCGTCACCCTGGCTGCGCGGAGTTCGTCGAGGATATCGAGAATACTCCCCTGCGTCGGCATGTCGAGCCCGTTAAACGGTTCATCGAGAAGGATTACCTCGGCCTCTTGCGCCAGCGCCTGGGCGAGAAAAACCTTCTGCTGTTCCCCGCCGGAAAGCTCGGCAATCCGACGATCTTGAAACCCAGATAGCCCCACTCGCCCCAAGGCGTCATCGACGATCCCCCAGTCCCGCCGCGTCGGCCAACGAAACAGGCCGATCTTGCGAATCCGGCCCATCATGGCCACTTCGCGCACCGTGACCGGGAACTCCCAGTCGATCTGGGAGCGTTGGGGAAGATATGCGATGCACACGTGGCCGCCCGGCCGGTGCCCGAAGATTTCAACCGACCCGGCTGATGGTCGCAACGTGCCGGCGATCACCTGCATGAGCGACGTCTTCCCGGCACCGTTAGGCCCGACAATCGCCGCCCGCTCGCCGGGTTGGAGTGTGAGACTGACCTCAAAGAGCGCGGGCGCGCCGTTGTACTGGACCGCGACCGATTCGAGCCGGATCGCCGGCGAATTGTCCTTGTGTGTTGCGTGCTTGATAACCCAGTTCGACATCGAGACCGCATTTCCCGGAGCAGGGTTCCCTGGCTCCAACGCTACCTTAATGCATCCACAATGGCTTTGACATTGTACTGCATCAGCTGGATGTAATTCGGCGCTGGGCCGTTGACGTCGCTGAGAGAGTCGGCGTAGATGGGGACCAGTCGAACCCCGGCGTCCTCCGCGACCCGACGGCTCAAAGCCGGATTGGCCTCGACTCCGACGAACACGGCTATTACCCCGAGCTGCTTGACAGCCACCTCAAGCTGGGAGATTTCCTGGGCGGACGGCTCGGCCGAAGTGCTGTAGGCAGGAATCACCGCTCCCACGATTTCGAAGCCGTAGCGCGCAGCGAAGTAGGCCAGATCATCGTGGTCCGTCACAAGTTTGCGCTCTCCCGCAGGCACCGAAGCAACCATTGACTGAATCTCCGCATCCAGCCGGAAGAGCTCTTCACGGTACGCGTCGGCTGTTTGCTGGAAGTCGTCTGCGCCCGCCGGATCGAGACGAGAGAGTGCCTCGGCCGCATTCTCGGTCCAACGAATGACATTCGTCGGATCCTGCCAGACGTGAGGATCGACTGACTTCAGCTCGCGCCCGTTTGCCGCTTGCCCCGACTCCGGTCCCCCGGCCTCACTCAGCCCGAGCGGGGCGATCCCTTCCGACAGCGATACAAGTGAGGCCTCGCCTCCGGCATTGACCAGACGCGGGAGAAGTGCTTCTTCCAACCCCAACCCACTCAGAAAAACGACGTTTGCCTCAGCAATGGCCTGGATGTCGCGCGGGGCGGGCTCATACGTGTGCGGGTCCACCCCAAGCGGCATCAGGACATGCAAGTCGATCGCTTCCCCGCCGACCTGGCCGACCACGTCTCCGACGATGCTGGTCGTGGCCACCACATGCAGACGTTGGCCGGGGGCAAGAGTGCGAGCCTCGAGTGCGGCCAGGGGCGTGATGTGAAGCTCTTCGTTGCCAGTTGACGGCGCGTTCCCGGTTCGTGGTTTGCAGCCTGAAAGGAAAAAGAGGATCGCCAGGAGGCTGAGGAGACCCAGCCTCAGTCGGCCCTGGCCGGATCTGGCCGTCGGAGATGGGCCTTCATCGCGCCGGTTGGGGTGTATTCGACTCTTCTGCTTGTCCGTGATTCCCCGAATACCTCTGCTCCGTTCAATCAGCGTTCCTACCATTCTCCCTGGACGTCGCCCGTCGAGTGGGAAAAGGCCCGTCCGTCGATTTGTGCGGTGTGCCTCGTGGCTCAAGTCTGCTGGCATGCCGGGCAGCGTCCCACCAATTCCAGCAGATGTTCTTCCACGACGAACCCCGTCCGGCGCGACACCTGGGCGATCAGAGGAGCCAGATCTTCTGTCCCAAGGAACTCGAGCACCTGGTTGCACGACCGGCAGACCAGGTGGTGGCCATGGTGCATCTCCGCCGGGGCATACCCGTGGCAGCCGTGGGCCAGATGTATCCGGCGGGCAACACCCAGCTCCTCCAATAGGGCCAGTGTGCGGTAGACCGTTACCAGCCCGACCGACGGGCAGTAGTGGTGGGCGACCTCCCAAACCTGCTCCGGCCGGAGCCAGTCCTCCGCCTCCAGCAACGCCCGAGCTACGGCTTCACGCGGTTTGGTGAGCCGATGACCCCGCTCCCGGAGCAACTCGAGTACCTCATCGACCATGGACATTCCTTATTGAAAAATTATATCAACAGGCAAAGTCTAACCAAGGCGATCGGCCCTGTCAACCCATGGTCTTGACTCGACGCGAAGGGGTCAGCGGGGCTGACCCTGCGGTTCAGGCCAAGGGAGGTAAGGGGCATAGAGAAATGGCACCTCACAGCCTATCAGCTGAGGCGGCCAGGCTCCGGGATCAACACGCCCAGACCGATAGCGAACAGTCGGCCGCTAGTGATGAGGGGTTACGGACAAAGCTTGAGGGTCGTGATTACTGAACGGGGGTGGGGGTCGGGGTGATGGTTGACACCAGATCGCCAAGGAGCCAGCCGGTGATGATCTGACCATCACTCGTCGCCCGGACCTGCCACCAGATCTGCGAGTCGACTTCTTCTGGACCGCCGAGGATTTCGAGGGGATCCCCCTCGGCCAGGAAGCCAACGGAGGCTCCACCTGGCGATGGGACCTGGCGTAGGATGGCCCCGCGGCCTCCGGTGCGGACGACAACAGCCAGCGGCGGCGTAGCCGTAGCCGTAGCCGTCGGGGTAAACGTCGGCGTGATGGTGGCCGTGCCTGTGGCGGTGGGCGTGATTGTGCTCGTGGCGGTCGCAGTTGAGGTGGGTGTCGTCGTGGGTGTCAGCGTGGGCGTGGGCGTCGGAGTCGGCACGGCCGCGAGCACAGAAGCACCAAGGCCGTAGGCCCCCAGGATCCCAACCACACCCATCAGCCCGATGGCCGCCGCCAGGGAGTGTCCGCTCCCGGTAAGCGGTCGGAAGCCCTGCAAAGCGAGAGTCGCCAGGCCGACAGCCACCGCCCAAGTCAGGTGCATCCCGAAAGTCAGCAACCCGCCTTCGATTAGCTCGGGTTGGCCCCGGACCAGGCCTACGGCCGTGGCCCCTAGCGGGAGCAGGACCTCGTACGAGACCGCGGCACTCCCCAGGGCGGAGATCTCGTTTCTCCGCGCCATGCTAGTTGCGATCGTCACCGCCCCGACCAGAAGCAATCCGAAGTCGACCAGGTTAAGCTTGACGTGGCCGAAGACCAGGAGGGAGCTGCCTTCGGCCGGCACCCCCAGACCGCCGACCGCACCCGCAAGCGCTCCAGCCAACGCCAGGGCCAAGGCCAGAGCCGCCATCAAACGGAGGAAGAAGCGCAGAGAACCGGAGACCGCGGCCAGCGACAACCCGGCGATCGTCGACATGCGCGGCGCCAGCAGCGCCCCCCCGATCAGGAGGGCGGGTTGATCGAAGCGATACCCGAGGCCGATCAACAACCCGGCCGCGATCGCCCACAAGAACAGGCCGATGTTGGGCGTGACATCGTGTCCCAGACCTTCGAGGAATTCTTCGCGCTCATCCGCCCGGAGCTGCGTGAGCATCCGGCTCGCCCGTCGGCGACGAGCACGGGATTGGATCTCGGGATCGCCTACCGGTTCGTTCGAGTCGATGTTCATCGGCGCAGGCTGGCCACCAGCCGAAGGGGATTCTCGAGCATCTCCAAGGCCGAAAGCACATCCGGAGAGAGGATGTCCGCCGCGGTTAGGGCCTCGACGGCCAACCCTTCCTTCGATTGCGTGCAGATCCCGATCGCCGCCTGGCGCAACATCTCGGCATCGTTTGCACCCTGACCCAGCGCAACCACGGACTCCGAACCCAAATCGCGGACGTACCCGGCCTTGGCGGCTGCCTCATCTCCAGGCGGGATGCGGACGGCCTTTAGGCCGAGTTGTCGATCGATGGTGGACTGGCGCCCGTGGGTGTCTGCGGTCAGGAGGTGAATCGCCAACCGGTCCCCCAACGCAGTCAACGCTTTGGCAACGCCGGGGATCAGTTGACCGTCTACGGCCAGCGTGCCGTTGACATCCGACACGAGATTCTCGATCTGGATGATTCCTCTTCCTGGGATGTTGAGCTCGATCACCATGAGCTCCAACGGCTGAGGGAGTCCCTCGGAGGCCACTCGCCGGACGTGGGCGGGGAGGGTCGCGGGCCGAAGGCATTATAGCATGCTGGCCTGCGCCGGCGGATGAAGCAAGCCGGCTCTGCCATCATCGGGGAATGAACTCTGCGGCCGGCGCGCTGAAAACCGCGCACTCCGAAGGAATCCAACACTGGCTTCCCGCGTTTCCTTGTCGCGCTCGTTCCCGCCTGCTATAATCCGGGCATCGCGGGCGCGTAGCTCAGCCGGTCAGAGCGCACGGTTCACATCCGTGAGGTCGGGGGTTCGAGCCCCTCCGCGCCCACTCAAACCCGGTCTCGTCTCCCATCACACACCGCACACGAAGGCGACCTCGGGCAGAGTGAAACAGACCGTGAGTCAGAGGGGGGCGATGAATACCCGCCTCGTTCTATTCTCTGCGGCTCGGTCCCCTGGGAACGATCGCGCACCTCATCATTGCGGGATCAGCCGACGGGCTGCCCACGCAGCTGCCACACCGGTGAAAACAGCAGGAAGATCAGGCTCGCCAGCGACCCTGCCCCCGCGGCCAGCAGCGTCGTCCGGAGGCCAAGTATCTCCCCCAATATCCCCCCGAGCATAAACCCGAGTGGCGAGATGCCCCATGATACAAAGCGCAAACTCGCTGCCACGCGCCCCTGGTACTCGTTGGGCGTGATCGCCTGCCGGACGCTCACCGAATTGATGACGTATACGACCGCGCCGAACCCCCACATCGCCATGGAGAAAACGATGAGCGGGAGCGCGAGCTCAACTTGGCGGCCCGAGAGGGGGATGATCAGCAGCGCCAGGATCACCTGAAGGTGGCCGGCGATGATCGCCCGGCCCAGTCCGAGCCAGCCCACCAGGCGGGCTGCCATAACCGATCCTAAAAAGCCGCCGAGGCTGGCAATGGCGTACATTCCCCCGAGGATGACAGGGGTGAGGCGCAGGTCGCGCGTGGCGAAAAGGACGAACACTGCCAGATGGACATCGATGAAGAAGTTGGCGATCGCGCTGGTGAATGTGAAGGCGCGCAAGATCGGATTGCCGAAAACAAGCCGCAACCCCTCTCGGATCTCAGGCAATAGGCTCCTCGACTCCCGCTCGGGAAGCAAACCGGGCTCGGGCTTTCGAATCCACGCCAGGGACAGGGCCGACCCTAGAAAGGAGAACGCGTCGACGGCGATCGCCAGCGGTGCACTCACGAGTTGGACGAGCACACCACCAAGACCCGGCCCGGCGATCTCGGCCACCGAGGCGCTGGCTTGCAGTTTACTGTTGCCTTCCACCAGACGATCTCGCGCGACGAGCGTTGGCAGGTAAGCTGAATAGGCAACCTCGAACAAGACGTTCAGGATCCCCGCCAGGAAACCGACGACATACAGATGCTCAATCCGCAGGGTGTGGGTGAAGGCGGCGATCGGGATCAGAGCCAGGAGCAGCGCCCGTCCCAGGTCGGCGGCGATCATGATCGGCCGGCGGCGTAGGCGATCCACCCATGCTCCGG
>MGOM01000024.1:3504-7156 GCA_001797105.1 Chloroflexi bacterium RBG_19FT_COMBO_62_14 | reverse complement strand
GCCTGGCGTTCGCGCGTTCACTCCATGACAGGCCGGATCTCGCACTCTACACCAGTGATGGACATCCCACGCGAGAGGGCTCCTACTTGGCAGCCTGTGTCCTCTATGGCACCATCTCCCGTGAGACTCCGGTCGGCAATCGACATACGGGCAAGGGTCTCACCGCTGAGACATCGGCCTACCTGCAGCAGATAGCCGCGGATGCTTTGGGGTTCTAGCGGACGAGACACGAGCGTGCGCACAGCATCCCACTCAAGCGAACCGGGCTAGCGGCTAGACTTTCCATAACCTCGCATGCATCGCAAGCCCTTTCTCACCGCAATGATGTCGGCTCTCGCAATCCTCCCCGTCGCAGCCCTCTTCTCGTGCACCCTCTTGGTCGAAACGGTCCACGACGCCGCCCAGCTCGGTGCCGTTGGCCAGCCTCGTAGGCTCACCGCATGACGACCGCGGCTGAGTTCTTTGCCGGGAGGGAGGACTCTGCGCGGCTCTTCGAGACCCTCCGAAGCGCGATCGGAGACCTCGGCCCCGTCGAGCCGGCGCCTGGGCGCTTCATGCATCATCTGGAGCTCGCCGCCCTCCCCGAGGTTGATGATGAAGTCCGTTTGTGGTTACGGGAGGCCTGGGACGAGGCGGCATAGAACGGCCGGCGAGCATCCGCGCTCCTGGCGGACTACGGCTATGATTTCAGGGCAGGTCTTCGACGTGAAGGTCGAACCGTTGAACATTCCAGCATAGGAGGTCACCCCGTGAAGATCCCACAGGCCGTCAAGATCCTCATTGAATCAGGCTGCCCCGCCCACCTGGTCACACTCAATCGTGACGGGAGCCCTCAGGTCACCCTCGTGTGGATCGGGCTCGACGGGGACGAACTGGTCGCCGGCCACCTGCCCAGGAATCGCAAGGTCAAGAACATCCAACGGGATCCCCGAGTCGCGGTCTCCCTGGAGGCGGACACCAAGAGCTCCATGGGATTGACGGAGTATGCCGTGCTCTACGGTGAAGCGCGCATCCAGGAAGGCGGAGCACCCGAGCTGCTTCAGCGGTTGGCCGAAGTCTACATTGGCCCCGGGGTGAAGTTCCCGCCGATGGAGAATCCCCCGCCTGGATACGTCACACGGATTCGAGTTGATCGGATCGAGGGTGTTGGCCCGTGGACGGGCCGCCCTGTCTGAGAAAGCGACCTGCGAATCGAGTGCTTCTTGCGCTCTGCGCACTAACGGTGGTTGCCGCGTGCTCTCTATCAGCGGGAGACCCGGGCGTGAACACGCCAGAGCCCGCCGCAAATGACCCTGCGGAGATCCCCACCGCCGCCCCAGCGCCCACAGACAGTCTGATTCCCCCGACGACCATTCCACCGTCGGCCACTCCGCCCTCGGCGGCGATCGGGGTCGAACCATCTCTGGCAGCCCGCCTCTGCATCGTCGGAAACATCCACCTGTGGAGAGCTGAGCCATAGGGTGGTTAAGGGTGAGCCGCAGCTCGGAGGAGCTCTGTGATGCCGGTGATCATGTTGTAGCCGTGGGCCATACGCGAGGGACGGCCAGAGCCACCGGGAAGCAGTTCCAGGTGCCTGCAGTGCACGTGTGGACGGTTCGGGATGAAAGCGCAGTTCGCTTCGAAGCCTACATCGACAATCCAACGATGATGAGGGCGCTGGGGCCGTAGTGCCGCCTGCAAGTGCGAGGCTCTAGGCGGCCATGAGGTGTTGAAGCAGCTCCTCCTTGGCAACGGTTGCGCCATCGCTGCTCCTGCTCGGCACAGTCCGCTTCCTTCAATCCTGCGGAACGAAGACCAGCAAGTCTCTCCCAGAGCTCAACAATCGAAGTTGTCCATTCGCGATCCGATATGTCTCGGAACTGCTCAGTCGCGCGACGAATGCCTGCTCTTGGTCCATAGCTCCATCGGGGGCTATGCAAGCCATCAGCGTCGATTGAATCTCTCGGATTTCGATATTGTCACCGTGGATCTCATAGGAAGCACCAAAACTGTTGCAGCCCGATGAGCCGCGAACCGACCCCCCTTCAAAGACCGCAGTGACTTCGATTCCGGCTAGAGGCTCCCCTCCATCAACGGACACGAGGAGCCATGAGGTACCATCGAGAGGATCCGGGCGTGCATTCCCGACGATGCTGCAGCCAGCGAGTGCCATTCCGGCGAGTCCGAGTACTGCAGTTGCCGGCGTCCATTGGGGTTTCATGATGTCAGCCTCAGTGCATGTCGGGTCTACATGAGTGACGAAACCGGACCCGGATGAGTTCCAGCCTCTCTCCGGGAGAATCCGCCTGACAATGGTATCCGGAAAGCGTGGAACGCCTCACGAGCGATTCCAAGGCTGCCAGAGTCCCCTGGATCGATCCCAGGCGCTATCCATGGCGATTCGTGCGTTTGGCAGGTCTGCTTGCAGAGACCGCCCTTGCGGCTGCACCGAAGGATTACGGCCCACCCTCGCGATTGGCGCCCTCGTCGCCGGACTCGATCACCGATACGCCTGGTCGTCCCTCTCCCCGCGGCGGTCCAGGCCGTCGCGCTGGCCGTCTGTTCACTCGGATACGCCCTGGTCGTATGGGCTACGGCCTCGAACGCCTTCTTCTCGCTGATCGTCCGTACCGCCCTCGAGGATCTCACCCTGCAAGCTGAGCGGCCGGGTTACCCGGGGTACGTTCCTCGGGTCCGCCAGCGTCTTGTGCCAGGCCTTTGGTAGGTCTCGCCTTGCGGCGCCGCTGGGGATGGGATTCGGCAGATCCCTGGGCGGACAGAGGGCGGGCAGCAAACAGCTCGAGGGAGCCAGGCCGGCTGATCAGGCGGCTTCGGCGCGATACTAGCTTCTGCCGGGGGTTTCACCTCGAGGTTCTCGGGCGGGCTCCGGCGATCCGATTTCATGGGAGATGGTCGGCATGTGCAGAAGTATCCAGACCCTTTTCAACTATGATCCGCCCACGACCGAAGAAGAAGTCTATGCATCATCGCTACAATACGTGCGCAAGGTCAGTGGCTTCAGGAAACCATCGAGATTGAATGAAGCGGCATTTGAACATGCCGTCAGGGAGATCTCGATTGCGACCAAGCAGCTCGTGGATTCCCTTGTGTCAGCCACCCCTCCGAGAAACCGCGCCATGGAAGTCGCGCGAGCCAAGGCGAAAGCCCAGGAGAGGTTCGGGCCTGCCACAGAAGGCTAAATGCGGCTCCGCACCCAATACCCCGGAGACGGGGTGTCGCGCCTGAGGTGCAAAGTGGCTCCCAGGAGCTCTTTGAGTTCGCATGGAGTGCGACGAAACCAATGAACGCAGCTGCCGAGTGGCGGAGCGATGTGGAACGGTCAAAGAGGGCCACGTCCGAGAGAACAAGGGGGGACCCGGCCTGGGCGCTCAGCGGAGCGCTGCATTTCGGGCTATTGAAGCGGGAGTCTGAAGCACTCGAGCGCGGCGCCACGTGACCTGGAGCGTTTTGAGGTGGTGGCCGGAGCACCCGGAGAAGTCGGCGCGATCGCCCGCCTTCACTACCTTCAGAATGGGAGTCGGTACGTGATGCAGGATGAGCTCATGCGTGTGGAGTGGAACCGGCGGTACGTATCGGGCGTCTCCACCTTCTTGCTTGTGGATACCGATAATTGCCCGGTGCTGATAGACACCGGCCTCGGGCTGCATGACTA
>MGOM01000024.1:259-3447 GCA_001797105.1 Chloroflexi bacterium RBG_19FT_COMBO_62_14 | reverse complement strand
CCCGGAGAGCGCCGCCGTCCGCCAAGTGACTCGCCTCGGCTGCGCCCCCGACGACATCCGCCACATCGTCATAACCCATCTGCACTTTGACCATGCCGGCGGCCTGCCAGACTTCCCACACGCTCAGGTGCATGTGCACCGGCGAGAGCTGGAAGCGATGCGCCACCCTCGCACCTGGATCAAACTGGCCTACGACCGCTCGGATTTCGCCCATCAGCCGGCATGGGTCCTGTACGATCGGCCCAACGACCTTCCGGAGCGGAGGCAGCCTGAGCGCGAACATGGGATGAAGTAGACTTGATGTGAGGTGACGGTGTGAAGAAAACCAGCGTAGGCGGCGGATTGAACCCGTCGGATCTCATCACCAACCAGATCGCGGAGCTAGAGGACTGGCGGGGCAAACTGTACGCCCGGCTGCGGAAGCTCGTCCTCGAGGCCTCCCCGGGAATCACGGAAGAATGGAAGTGGGGTACGGCGGTGTGGACGCACAAGGGACTGGTCTGCAGCGCCGGTGTTTTCAAGGATCACGTGAAACTCAACTTCTTCAAGGGGGCATCCTTGAAGGACCCGAAGGGACTCTTCAACGCCGGCCTGGACGCCAAGAGCACGCGCGCGATCGACTTCGGGGAAAGCGACGAAATCGCGGCTTCTGACTTGAAGGATCTGATTCGTGCTGCGGTCGCTCACAATCTGTCCGCCGGCGCGAAGAAGCAGCCGGCCAATCCATGACCGCGTCGCCGGGTCTGCAGCCGTCGGGCGACGACCAATCCCCGGGAGGAGCGGAGTGTTCGAATTTCCTGAAGTCGTCACTCTGGCCAAACAGATCAACGGCACCCTGATCGGCAAGCTCATTCGAAGCGGGAGTTTGGGAAACGCGCCTCACAGGTTCGTTTGGTACAACCGAAGCCACGACGAGTTCGAAACGCTCACGAGGGCAAGGACGATCGGGGAGGCATACGCCAGGGCCAAGTGGCTCTTCATTCCCCTTGAGCCAGGATACGTACTGCTGCTGGGCGAGTGTGGCGGAAGAGTCCTGTATCACCCCCCGGGTTCCAAGGTCCCCAAGAGGTTCCACCTGCATATCGTTTTTGAAGATGACTCCTTCTTCACGGCCACAACCCAAATGTGGGGAGCCATCGAGCTGTATGAGCAAGGCGAAGAGAACGACCGGAAGTACTTGAAGGGTATGCGAGTAATCCCCACCGAGCCGGGGTTCACGTTTGAGTATTTCACCGGCCTCCTACGTGATCTCGGTCAAGAAGAGAAACGCAGCGCCAAAGGTCTGCTCACCCAGGACCAACTCATCCCTGGATTGGGGAATGCCATTGCCCAAGACATCCTATTCCGTGCTCGCATCCATCCGAGGTTTCCGATCGCGGATCTCACACCAGATCAGACCAAGGTTCTCTATGACGCCATCGTGGATACGATAACTGTGGTCATGGAGAGGGGCGGTCGGTACGACGAATATGATCTTCACAACAACCGTGGCGGATACGTACGCATCATGGACAAGAATGCAGTCGGCCGTCCCTGTCCCGATTGTGGGACGACCATTGAGAAGATCCAGTACCTGGGAGGCGCGTGCTATCTCTGTCCAGCCTGCCAACGAATGAACTGACGCAATGAGGGCCCAACCGCGAAGCCGGGATTGAGTTCGAGCATGCGACAATCGATCATGCACGTAGCTCTGGTCGTTCGAGACTACGACGAGGCCATCGAGTTTTACTGCGAGAAGCTCCACTTCCGCCTGGTCGAAGACACCTATCAGCCCGAACAGGACAAGCGCTGGGTCGTGGTTGCGCCTCCCGGCTCGGACAATGCCACCCTCCTGCTTGCCCGTGCTGTGACGCCGGAGCAGCGCGCTTTCATTGGGAACCAGACCGGGGGGCGGGTCTTCCTCTTCCTCAGCACCGACGACTTCTGGCGGGACTATCAGGACATGCTCTCGGCCGGCATTCGGTTTGTTCGGGAGCCGAAGACCCAACCCTACGGAACAGTGGCTGTCTTTGAAGACCTGTACGGGAATCTGTGGGACCTGATCCAGCCAGATGGCCATGCGGATGGCTGATGAGCCTCTTGCAAACCGACAACTCAACTCCGCGATTCGGCATTAGCGTATGGAGCGTCCTCCAATGACCAATCCCCCATCCACTGTCCCCACCACTCGTCTGCTTGTCCTGCTCAATGCTGTCCTCTGGCTCCTCTTTGGAATCATCACTGCAGCCGGCGTCCATCCCTCCTTCCGGGAGCCAAGCCTTCTTCGATGGGCGATGGCCGCCTCGGCCTTTCTAGCTGCCAGCACCCTTGTGGCGTTTGCCGGCTTGCTGAAGCGGCGCAGCCGATTCGGCTACCTGCTGACGGTGGTGCTGCTGGCAGTCATGATACTGGCCAGCCTATTCGACGACTTCGGGCTCGCCGATCTGCTCTTCGTTCTCGTTTCGCTGCTGCCTCTGGCTTTGCTGCTCAAGGACCGGTCGTGGTACGTCCGGCCAAGCCTGGATGGCCAACAGGGACAACCAGGCGCCTGATCACCCGATAGGGAATGACGTGACAGATTCGCGGAGCTTGCTGACGTTTCCGAACCGCGCTGCGTGGCGCAACTGGCTCGAACTGAACCATTCGGATGCGGAGGAGGCTTGGCTGGTGCTGAGGAAGAAGACGGCCGAGGGCGCGTCACTCTCGCTTGAAGAAGCGGTCAGGGAGGCGCTGTGTTTCGGGTGGATTGACGGCAAGCTGAAGAGCCTGGATCGAGCTCGCTATTCACTTCGATTCTCGCCTCGAAAGCCGAACAGCGTGTGGTCCATCAGCAATGTGCGCCGGGTCGGGGAGTTGATCAGTGAGGGCCTCATGAAGGAAGCCGGCCTGCAGAGGATGGCAGAGGGGCACCTCAGCGGGCAGTGGGAGGCCGCCGTGCGCCGGGAGCAGGTGGATCTGATTCCTTCGGATTTGGCCAAGGCACTTCGCCGGAGGAAGGGGGCCATTGGCGCCTATCGGAACCTGGCGCCCTCCCGCAGGAAGCAGCTGTTGCACTGGTTGATGACGTCGAAACGCCCAGAGACTCGAGAAAAGCGGATCGAAGCGATCGTTGAGGAAGTCACCGGCTGAGAGAGGCCGACGGTTGCTGGAAGCCTCGGACGGAGGAGCCTCTAGCACATGACCCCGTTTCAATATGTCGCCCCACTCAC
>MGOM01000024.1:0-103 GCA_001797105.1 Chloroflexi bacterium RBG_19FT_COMBO_62_14 | reverse complement strand
GCTGGAAATCGGCAGCGATCTCAAACGCCGCTTCTATCAAAACAGCCACTGGTTCTTCGCTCTGGCAGCGCTCCTCCCACCGATCGACGCCCTGGACACCTTG
>MGOM01000023.1:25643-25790 GCA_001797105.1 Chloroflexi bacterium RBG_19FT_COMBO_62_14 | reverse complement strand
CGGCCAGGACGGAGAGATTGGTCGTGACCGTGATACTGGTTCCCTCGGTACCATCCGCCTGCCGATAGGCCCCGGCCACGGCCAGGTGCAGCGTGCTGGTCGAGGCGTCCTGCTCGTAGAATTCGGTCCAGCCGGAGGGCCAGCTGA
>MGOM01000023.1:25270-25459 GCA_001797105.1 Chloroflexi bacterium RBG_19FT_COMBO_62_14 | reverse complement strand
GTAGTTGCCGGCGGCGATGGTGGCGTCATCGTTCCCGGTCGGCCAAGTCTGGTCGAGGTACCAGTAGGCATTCTGCCCGCCCGTGTTGAAGGCCTTTGTTGATCCGCCGCTGCCGGCGGTGATATTCATGTACTCACCGGCCGGCGCAATACCGGAGGTCGCCGTCGGATGCAGGTAATGGGTGTCCGG
>MGOM01000023.1:21406-25183 GCA_001797105.1 Chloroflexi bacterium RBG_19FT_COMBO_62_14 | reverse complement strand
CCGCCGCCGTCGCCAGAACAGAGAAACCAGGTAGGGGATCAGCGGCACGAGCAGCAAGAAGGCAATCCCCCACTCGGGGACGGTGACGACCGGCGTGTCCACATTGCTGCACGCGCCCGAGGCGCAGGTACCGTCGTAGGCCAGGCCGAAGCTGCCACCCCCCGTGACCGAATCGACGGTAATCAGGGCCCGCAGCTTGCGCGGATCGGCTGAGGTGAATGTCTGCTGGCTCCCGCTTCCCAGGCTGAGGGCCAGCGGGTTGGTCGTGTTTCCATCGATGGTGGCCGTCGTGCTGACGATCTGCTGAGCGTCGGTGCCGTCGGGCCTGGTGTGATGCACCGCTACCGTGATGTCGACCGAAGACGACCCCGAGGCCGGCTTGATCGAGATACCGCCAACAGCCCAATGGTTGCTGCTCGGAGGCAACGTCCACGAAGTTGTGACCGTTGGCGCCGCGCCCGCTTCGGTGCTTCCGGCTCCATGCGTGCTGCCACTGCTAGTACCACCGAGATCGATATTCCAATGCTCATCCTGACTGGGGTCTGTTGTCACAGGCTCGTACTCGGCGTCTACGACCCCAAAGACGAGCTCGCCCGCTGCCGAGGAGACATTCACGGTAGCCAGAGTTGAGTCGTCACCGATTGCAGAGGCGAACGTTCCCAGTGGCGTGCTCTGATCTACTCCGGTGAATGTGATGACCCCGGCAGCCGCCGATCGCGTGAGCGCCGTCGAGAAGGTAACGACGACATTAGCTGTTCCTGTGGAAGGAGCAACGAGTCCCCAGATCTCAACCCTGGCGTCGTCGACATTAGCGATCTGTCCCACAAGACTGAGGTTCTCCGTATTGTTCCAGGTGACCGAAGAGACCGTTTCGAAGTTGTCATTGTTGAAAGAGACACCCACAAGCATCAAGCGGTTCGAGCCCGATGTCGTATGAGATATCGTTAGGCTGCTTTGCCCGGTTGTTGGCGTATAGCCGCTCGTTACGGTGTCGATCGCGATCGCTTGAGGTGCCGGGAGCTGGCTGAAGTCCATATTCAGCGTGTATGTTCCGGCGGCGATCCCGCCGTTGTCATTCCCGGTGGGATAGCTCAAATCGGAGTACCAGTAGGCGCTCTGGCTAGGGGTGTCAAAGGTAATCACCGAGCCGCCGGATCCTTCGGCGGTGTCCATCACCTTCCCGGCGGGGCTGATCCCGCTCGTGCCGGTGTTGTAGAAATAGAAGGTGTCGGGCGCGGCGGAGGCGACGGAAACATTCTGGGAGAACAAGCCCAGGGCGACCACCACGGCGATCAGGCCGGCGATAAGCCGAACCGCCAGGCGGCGCCGGGCCGTGATTGCGGCGGTCAGCATTGGAACGAAGATGACCAGGGCCAGAAACAGGACCGAGGTCTCCGGGACGGTCACGTTCGGCGTCTCCAGGTTGGATGGATCGACGCCGGAGTCATAGTCCAGCGTGAAACTCTCCCCGGCTGTGAGCGAGTCGACCTTGACATCCACCCGGATTAACTGCGGGTCGGCAGAAGTGAACGTCTGGGCCGAACCTGCGCCGAGGCTGAGCGCCAAGGGGTTGGCCGTGCTCGCGTCAATCGTCGCCGGTATGCTGACTATCGTCGTGGCCCCGCTGCCGTCGGGGGCGGTGTGGGAGACCGTAGCCGTGATATCGACCTTGGACTGACCCTCTTCCGCGGCCAGAGAGGCAAAGCTCGAGGGGGAACTCTGGTTGTTGTACTCGGTGGCGATCCAGGTTGCCGAGCGAACGTCGCTCGAGATCCGTACCTCATCGATGATGCCATCGAAGCTGTTGGCGTTGGCATCGACTCGGTCGTTCCCCACGCTGGTGTCCGAACCGGTGAGCCCGGCGTAGTTGCCAGCGCTTGGCCCGGCGTCGAGAGCGTCATTCAGATAGAGCCGTCGGTCCGTCCCGTCAAAAGTTCCCGTCCCGTAGTACCAGGTGTCGAGCGACAGCGTCGAACCATCGAGGTTGCCGCCCTTGCCATTCTGCCAGTCCCAGCCAAAGAGGTATTGCGTCCCGTTGGCCCATAGTCCGACCCAGTCGTTCCCAGTTTCCCGACCCTTGGTGACGATGCCAGACCAGTTCGTGGAGGTGTCGACATAGAACCAGGCGCTGACACTGAACGGGGCATTGTTCCCCAGGTCTCCGTCGGCTAGTGTGAGGTAAGTGGTCGTTGACGGCCCCTGGAACTCATCGGCTCCATCGACCTGCCCGGCTGCATCCTGGTTGACCGAGCCATTGGCCGTACCGGTGTAGACATTGGAGGTCGAGTCGCTCACACCACCCGATGTCTCATCGAGGTGCCAGACTTCCAGGTAACCGTTCGACCAGGTCCCACTTGCGTCCTGCTGGTTCCCGGCCGAGGCATTGCCGTAATACATGTAGAGCTCGGTGTCGGTCGACGAAGACAGAGATGGCACTTCAACCCAGGCGACTAATTCACCGGTCGAATCGTCGAATTTCTCGATCTCGTGGCTGATCTTGGTCGTGCCGTTGGAGGAGGTGAAGAGAATGTCGTAGCCGGCCGAGGGAGAGTCCTGCGCTTTGGACGCCAGATCGCTGTCGGAGGCCAGGCCGATGAGGATCGGAAAATCGGTCTGATCCGCCGCGACTTGCGTGTGATCGATCGTAATCTTCTTGCGGTACTGCCAATCCGGATCGTACCAATCCCCTCCGGAGGTCGGCAAGTCGCTGAAGTACAGGTTGAGTGTGTAGTTCCCGGCAGTTATCGAAGCATCGTCGCTTCCGGTTGGATAGCTGATGTCGGTGTACCAGTAGGCTTGCTGATCCACCGTATCGAAGGTCAGCGTGGCCCCGCTGGAGCCCTGGGTAATGTCCATCTGTTGGCCGGCCGGGGTGGCGCCAGATTTGGCCGTGGCATGCAGGAAGAATGAGTCCGGCGAGGCTGAAACGGTGCCGATGTTGCGCGACAGGATGGCGAGAAGGATAAGGCCGGTCAGCAGCCCCGTAGCGAGGCGGAAGCCGAGGCTGGATCGACTACCGAACCTGCGGAGGGGCTTGGGGACAAGCGCCGAGATGGCGCTCAAAGCCGGGTGCTTGCTGAGATCGATCGCCGGCCGCTTCTTCTTCTCGGGCAGCAACCGCTTCATGCGTTTGCCGAGGTCGAGTTTGTCGACAACCTCGGTGATGACACCGGTCTTCTGGGTCCTATGCCACCCGCCTTCGGTCGGTTCAAGCAGGCCCTTGATTGCGGCATACGCCTGATAGGGCACGAGGAGCAGCGTCAGGAGAAGGAAAGACAGCAGCCCAGCCCAGTTACGCCTGATTCCCCGTTCGAGGAATAACCCGGCGGTGTTCATCAGGATCAGCGCCAGGCTATTGGTGAAGACAAGCGACCAGCCGAGCGTCTCGGTCCAGAAGGGGAGTCGTTGGCGCAAGATCAGCTCAGAGGTGAACCAGGCCAGTGTCCCAACGATGAAGAGAGCCGACTGCAGATAATAAGGAGCGTAGTAGATGAACTCCAGCTTCTCCCGCCGGGTGAGCTTGTTTGAGAAGATGATCGGGAAGAAGTACTTCTTGACGTTGAAGGTATGCCCTTCGGCCCAGCGCATGCGCTGGCGCGTAAGTTGTTTGAAGTCTGAGACGCATTCGGCCGGCGCCTGGATAAACGGCGAGTACAGCACCCGATTGCCGTTCAGGTACAGCCGGAGTGTGAGCTCCCAGTCTTCGGTGATCGAAGTTCCCCATCCGATCTGGCGCAACAGGTCGGCACGGATCATGAAGACCGAGCCCGAGATCAT
>MGOM01000023.1:12718-21339 GCA_001797105.1 Chloroflexi bacterium RBG_19FT_COMBO_62_14 | reverse complement strand
CCAGTTCTCAGACGCGTTCAGCACGTGCCATTGATAGCCCTGGACGGCGGCCAGTCGCTCATCGACAAGCATGAGCCCTTCTCCGTCGTGACCGTTGCCATTGCCGTTCCCGTGGCCGTTCCCATCGCCGTTTCGATGGCCATTCCCGTGTCCATTGCCGTTTCCATTCCCATTGCCGTTCCCATTCGTGCCGCTCACATAGTAGAAATACGACAGAAACTGGTGGAGGATTCCGGGAGGCGGGATGAAGTCGGCATCGAAGATGACGACGAATTCCGTACGTGGGTTCATGACTTCGACGGCGTGTTTGAGGGCCGCCCCCTTGAAGCCGGAACGATTGATTCGATGGGAAACGCGGACCTTCGGGTGTTTGGCCCATTTCTCGAGGCGGTTGACGGTCTTGTCACGCGAGTCGTCGGCGACCAGCACTTCGTAGTTCTGGTAGTCGAGCTGGGTGCAGGCTTCGAGCAGCCGATCCACCACGGATGACTCGTTGTACATCGGGAGTTGGATCGAGACGAACGGCTGGTCCTTAGGGGCGATCTTCGATGTCAGTGCCCCGCCACCATTCCCATTTCCGTTCCCGTTCCCACTCCCATTGCCGTACCCGTTCCCATTCCCATGTCCGTTTCCATTAACCAGGCCATTGTGACCGACCTTGAAGAGTCGGCTCAGCCCGTGACCGTTTCCATGGCCATTCCCATTACCGTTTCCGTTGCCATTCTTCATCCCAACACCGCTCGTTGAGGCGAGTATGACTGCAACGCTGGCGTAGTATTTCAGTCCGTAGGCAAAGAACGACAGGCCCAACAGGAGGGCGATCCCCGGGATAACGACATCCGGGAAGAGGACCACCAAGAGGAGCGTGAGGGCCAAGACGGCAATGCCAGTCGCCTTCCACAGTCTCGCATCTTGCCAGTTGGGACGGCGGCGCTTGGCCCGGGACTTCTGAGCGGCCTTTCCGCGCAGGTTGGCGACGGGATCGACGATCTTGTCGATCAGCGTCTGAGGCTCATCGCCCTTGACAAAGTAAGCCTCGGCGCCCGCCTTCATCGCCGCCTGTCGCCACGTTTCTTCGGCAGCCACGAAGATGATGCGTACGTCGGGCTGTGACTCCTTGATGCGGACCGTGGCCGAGACGCCGGACAGGCTGGGCAGGTTCTGGTCCATGAGAACGATGTCCGGCCGCAGCTTGGCGGTCATGTCGATCGCTTCCCAGCCGTTCATCGCTTCACCGACCACCTGGACGCGTTCGACCGTCGACAGGAGCCGGTTCAGTTCTTCCCGCCAGCGGGCACTGTCTTCAACGATCAACACCCGGATGGGTTTGTTGGGAACCTTCGACCGCAAAAGAGTCTGCAAAGCTCTACCCTATTCCGTCACGTATTCCAGCCCGGGAGAGGCGATCGGCCGATCATGCCCGAGCAGGTAGATCATCAGCTCCCCCGAGCCATCATCGAGAACCTGGACCTCGCAATCGCTGGCGCCCTGGGCCTCCAGCCAGCCGGTGAGGCGATCCGACAGATCGGACAAACCCAACCCACCGACGAGGAACTCCGAGCTGCGTCCAGGCTGGGCGTACCGCCCGTAGCGCAGCACAAATCCGAACTCATCCCCGGCAACGCCGACAGCCTCGAGGGCGGCCGTCAGAAGCGGGATCGGTTCCATGCGCGGCACACGAGCGGGAACAGCACCGGCCGCACGTGCGGAGGCGGTCGTCTGTTCGCTCGCCAGGAGATCGGGCTGAACCGAATGTAACGTTACCGATTTGATCTGGTCTGCATTCGGTCCCGGCTGGTCTGCGACGTCGTTTTGTTGGCCGATAGACACACCGGGCTCTTCTTGACCGACGGAGGATGCGTCCTGAGAATGCTCCGACGCCGGGGCCGGCAGTAACAATGCATCGCCATTGCCCTTACCCGTGACCGCGCCTTCGAAGGGCGGGCGCTCGCCGAGGTCCTTGAGGTTCTCTTCAAGGGCGCGCTGGAAGGCGGTCTTTCGACCGTCCCCGGCCTTGACGTAGATCGCCAGGTCGCGATCGGCGAGTTCGGCCTCGCCGGACAGGTGGCCGCGGATTGCGGTTCGGAACTCACCGAGCTTCTCCAGCCCCAAGTCTCGGATAGCGTTCGTCTCGGCCTCGGCGAGTGTGGCATCCGAGTCGAGCGCCTGCTCGAGGCCGGCTCGGAGGGCCTTCATAAATGCAGGCTCGAGGCCCGGGACCGTGAAGCCATCGAATGTCGGCCGGGTCGGGACGTCGAGTAGAAGTTCTTCCATCCGGCTCCGGAGCTTGGCGTTCGCCCCGTTCGCCTCGGACGAATGCAGATCGACCTCAGCTTGCGCCAGGGTCGGCTCGACCATCAGGGATTCGGCTACGGCATCACGCAGCCGGTGTCCGTTACCTGCCATTCCCTGGCCTCCGGGCGAGGACTTCCTCGGCGAATTGGTGGTAGGCCTTGGCCATCCACGACTCCGGTGCATAGCGGACCACCGGCTGGCCCATTTGGGCCGAGAGATCCGACTCGGGCGAAGTGGGGATAACGGTCTGAATGAGCAAGCCGGGATACTGCTGCCGGAGCACTTCCAGGACCGTGCGGTCGTACCCCGTCCCGAGATCGACATTGTTGAGCAGCAGGCCGAGCACCGAGAGGTCCGGGTTGACATTGGCCTGGATCAGTTTGACGACACGCAGCGTGTCGACCAGAGCGCCCATCCCGTAGGTCGAACCATCAACGGGGATGATGACCTCCCCACTCGCCGTCAGCGCGTTGCCCGAGATCAGGCCCAGGCTCGGAGGGCAGTCGATGATCACGAATGGAAACGGCTTCCATCTTAAGACTTCCGCCAACTGCCTCTTCAATACATCGCGGTACTCGACCGAACCACTGTGTCGCATCTCGAAGGTGCGCAAGTTCGGATCGCCGGGGATGACGAACAGATTCGGGATCTCGGTCCGGCGGATCAGATCGCCGAGACTACCGCTAAGTCCAACGAGCAAGTCGGAAAGGGTTCGCTTTTCAGGCCGAATCTTGAGGGACCGACACAGGCTGCCCATCGGATCGAGATCGACCACAAGAACCTGATGGCCTTTTTCGGCGAGCGCCCCGGCGAGGTTGAAGGTCGTGGTGGTCTTACCCACGCCTCCTTTCCGGTTAACGACACCCAGCACACGCGGCCGCGGATAAGGAGCCTTTCTTGGCGCAGGCGTGGGCGTCGGTTGGCGTACCGGCGCATCGGCCTCTGCCAGGCCCATCGGACTCATCTGTTCATACGATGCGCGTTCCATGGCTACGACCTCACTCTCTTCCGAGGCGAGAGATCGCCCCGGGCGCGACGATGAACCCCCAACCTCCGGCTTGAGGCTCCATCCAGACGCACTGGCGTCCGGGCATTATTCGAGCTAGTGCACATCTCACTTCAATCCACCCTAGAGGGTCCCTTCTTCGGAATCGCCCTCTCCACCTTATAGGATAGCCTTCCCTGGCCTGCGTGGGGTTTACGACCACTTTACGGTTTCCCCGGCCCGCTCCGCCCATGTCACCACCTTGCAGGTGGCTTACAGTCGGTTCCCCCAGTGGGAGTATCCCGGCAGTCCGCCAGCTTTCTATCCACCCGCCGTTGAAAACGCTGTCCAACGGGCTGATTTGAAGCTCAATACGACCTCCAAGGCCTTCGGGATCCCTGTGGCCGGCCGGTAGTTCCTGCGCCCGCACGACGCCGTCGCTCCTCATGGGCCCCCTCCTTCTCGTCGCTTCTCCTGCCTCAGGCGCCGGAGCCTGCGGCGGCGCAGCTCGGCCGCCAGAGCCGGCAAGGTGAGCGCAAGCCCGATCAGGCCGAGCCCTGGTTCAGGGACGGTCACCACTGGCGTGTTCAAATTGCTGCACTTGCTGTCGGCGCAAAGGCCGTCATAGTCCAGGACAAAGCTCCCTCCGCCGCTCACTGAAGTGACTTCGATCTCCAATCGGAGCAGTCGAGGATCGGTAGCGTAGAAGGTCTGCTGCACGCCAGAGCCCAGCGCAAGTCCCAACAGTGGATCGATGGTGGCGCTGGTGATGGTGGTCGAGGCGCTGGTGATGAGCTGCGGGTCGCCGCCGCTGGTGTTGGTGTGGTGCACACGCACGGTAATGGACACGCTATTGGTCTGTTCTGACCCCAGGCTCATCGAGGGGTTCTTGTATCGCAGGGACACAATGTGACCGTACATCGCATGCGCCGTCTGCCCGGTGCTGGCCTTGTAGCGGGCATTCAGCGTCCGGCCACCGGTCGAGGTCTCGGCGTATGCCCAGGTCATCTGCCGCTCGTAGTTCAGGCGGTCGATCAGGCTGAGATCTTCCGTCTGCTGGACGGTGTCCAGTCGCACCTCGCCCGCCGTGGAGAGTGCGATGTTCTGGACCGTCTCGTACATGCCCATGACAACCAGATAGATGAAGTCTCGATTGGATCCAGCACTGGCCGTTGTCAGCGTGAGGGCCGGCGACTTGTCAACATAGCTGGTGCTGGTGGTTGAATTGTCGGCGGTCGAATTGGTGGCCTCGACAAGGTCAAACACATCCGAGCGGAAGAGCAGTTGTGTAAGCCCCTGCCTCTCTGAGCCGGTGGTGGGGGTCGGCTCGTGGCGCAGGATGAAGGACTTGCTGCCGGTCGTCAGGTTGCGCTGTTCCAAATGCGCGAACGGGACGAAGCTGTTGGCCTGTGGAACATAGCTTTCATCGCTGTGCTGCTGATTGACGGAGGCCTCGTCTCGGGCGAAGAGACCGTCACTGGTGCCGCCTGGCCCCTCATGCAGCGAGCCAGAGGCTATCCAGACGTAGTTCCCCGCAGAGGTGGGTGAGAAGGTCGTGGTCAGCGCGTTGGTCGGATTGACGGTGTCATTCGTGAGGGCCAGCGCTTCGCTGTATTGGACATTTGAGCTCGTCGGATCGGGGATCATGAATGCCAGGATGCGGGCCTTGTCGATGCCGTCGGTTCCGCCGCTGGCGGCGAACTGCAGGGCGACGGTCTGCGCCGACGTCGTTCCGGTGATCCTGAGCACACTCATATACGTCTTCCACGCGTCGCCTGATTGTCGATAGCCGACCCTCGAAGTTCCCGTTCGAAGCCCGCCATTGACCAGGATCTGACTCTCGCCGGCGTAGGCGGTTGTACCGGGGGTGCCGACATGCCGCTGTCGCCAGCTGGCCAAGACCACCCATTGTTCTGTCGTCGCGGTCGGCGTAAAGGTCAGTGAAGCCTTGGTGGCGTAGGTGGCACTGCTCGTCTGGGTCTCGCTCAGACTCTCGGCAATGAAGTACCGCGAGGCGAGCGTGCCAGTCGGCGGGCCGCTTGCTCCAGAGTTCCCGTAATACATGTAGTAGCCCGCGTCTGAGCCGCTGCCGGCGATGGCCGCCTGGGTCTTGAACAGGATGGCCGTGTTGCTTTGGTTCCATGTCGATGCTGTCAGGTTATTGTTGAACAGTGCCCGGGCGACCTCGGTCTGGATGCTGCCGTTCCAGTACACGATGCGAATGTCGTCCCCATCCGCCTGCGAATTGCCGGCGCTCACCAGCGCGGCGTGATCCAATTCCAGGCGAACCGGGTAGCCGGAGGCGATACCTGACGCGGGGGCCGTAAGCGTGAGCTGTTTGCGCTTCAGATAGGCACTGTCCCACCAGGCCGAGGGATCCCCGGCCTGGAAGCTGGTGACTTCCCACACCTGGGACAAGTTGCCGCCGGTTCCGTTGAAATTGCCGAAAAACATGCCCCAGGTTCCGATCCCCGTGAGCGCGTTGTCGGCGGAGCTGAGGATCTCCACCCCATTGCGGTAGACCTTCTTGGCGGCATTGGTGACCACCAGCTTGAATGTGTCTCCAGGGGCATTGTCGACATCGACGCTTGCGAGCAGGGTTGATGAACCCCCGACATGCTTGAAGAGACCGACGCTGTTGGCCGCGTTCAGGTTGGGGAGTAATCGGAAGTAGTAGAAGTTGTTATTGTCCGTTCGCCGAGCGAACAGGCCGACTTGCCGAGTGTTGGTAGTGGTGGTGTCGACCGCCGCCAGGGTAAAGCTGACGGACTGGGATGTTCCGGTGGGATTCGGTTGGGCCGTATAGGCCTGCCCGGCGCTGGTTTGGACCGATCCGGCTCGGACAATGTCAGTCGAGGCGACGATCTGGGCATCGGTGGTGGCGGTCGTGTTGTCGTAGACCTCTGTCCAGCTGATCCCCTCGTCGGGCGTGTGAGCCGTGACGGCCATGTTGGCGGCTTCGGTGAAGGTGTCATTGACCGAGATCGAATCGCCAGGCAGGCCGCTGAAGTACATGTTCAGGTCGTAGGCCCCGGCGGCGATGGTGGCGTCGTCCTCGCCGATCGGCCAGTGCTGGTCGGTGTACCAATAGGTGCTGCCGGTGCTGCTGAAGAGCTGGGTAGAACCGGCCGAGCCCTCGATGATATTCATCGTCTTGCCGACCGGGCTGGCGGCGGAGGACTCCTCGGGGCCAATCTTGTAGAAGCTGGAGGGCGAGCTCTGGTTGTTGAATTCGGTGGCGACCCAGTCGGCGGAGCGAACGGTGCTGGCTATCCGGAGCTCATCGATGTTCCCCATCCAGATCCCGTCAGTGAAGTCGAAGGAATCCGTCCCTGAGGCGGAGGTGTTGGCGATGAGGGTGGAGCTCTCTGAACCCTTGGGGGTACCGTTCAGGTAGAAATAGCCGACGTCCGATCCGGCTGAGCGATCGAAGACGACCGTGACATAGTGCCAGGTATCGGTTGTGAAACCGATGTTGAGGCTTGAGTTGGCAATGAAACGGCTGGTTCCATTCGATACGCGCAGGTCGAGCGTATCGTCTGAGGGGCCGGGGCGATAGTTGAACCAGTAGCCCGCATTCGTGGCGGATCCGCCTCCCTTGAACACGATGGTGGGGAAGCTCTCCGTGCTAGAGGACGAAAGGTAGACCCAGGCCGAGATTGTGAAATCGCTGGTTCCGGCATCCAGCCCGTTGTTCGGATTGAAGTCCCACGCCCCACCGGGATCCGGGACCCTCACCAGGTCGCCCGCTCCGTTGAAGGCATGGCCGCCGTCGATCTTGCCGGTCTGACCGGTGGCCGTAACCAAGTCGTCGCCGTGATGGCCATGACCGGTGGCATCCTGGTAGAGATCCGCAGTGCCGGTGCCGGCCACTTCCTCGGTGATGTGCCACACCGCCTCAAAATTGCCCGCCCCACCCTCGTCCCATGTGCCGGTGATGTTCCACTGATCGGCCTGGGCGGAACTGGTGCCGTAGTAGACGAAAATCAGCGTCTCACGGGTGGCATACAGCGTGGGCACTTCCACCCAGGCGACGAGCTGGCCGGACGTATTGACGTACTTCTCGATTTCGTGATCGAGTTTGGTCGTGCCATCGGATAGGGTGAACAGGATGTCTCCGCCATCCGCCTGAGAGACCTTACCGCCGTTGGTAGTGTCCCTCCAATCCGCTTGGGTGCTGTCGATCAGAACCGGGAAGGAGCTGAAGTTGGTACTGCCGGGCACCTGGCTGCTTTGAATCGTGATCGGCCTTCGGTAGAGCCAGGTGGCGTTGTACCAGGCGGCGGTGGAGCCGTTGTGCAAGTAGAAGACGTCCGGCGAGGCGCTGGTCGGAATCACCTGGCTGGCGAGCATCGTCACGGCGAAGATCACGCCCAGGCAGGTGCTGGCGATGGCGCCTGCCAGACGCCGGCGCCGCCAGATCGCCGCGAACAGATACGGGATCATCGGAACCAGGATCAGAAAGGCCAGTGACCATTCAGGTACGGTGACAATCGGAGTGTCGAGGCTGGAGTGGTTCGTGGCTGAGTCGTAGCTGAGCACGAAGCTGCCACCACCTGTCACCGAGTCGACCGTGATAAGCACTCGCACAAGCTGCGGATTGGCGGCGGAAAAGGTCTGTTGAGCGCCGGATCCAAGGCTCAGTGTCAGGGGATTGGCCGTGGTGGCATCGATCTTGGTGCTGGAGGAACTGGTGATCAACTGCGGGTTCGACCCGTCGGCGTTGGTGTGAACAACACTGGCAGTGATGTTGACCGCCGGTTGGCCGGCTTCGGCGCCCGGAGTCGCAGTCGGTTCAGGGCTGACGTAGTTCCTGACCCGGGCAAAGTCGTAGGCGAACGAGAAGGCGGTACTGTTGTTCCCAAAGACCCTCAGATTCGCGTTGGGCAGGTTGGTCGAGTGAGCCGGGGTCAGCTCGGTGGCGTCCCGGAAGAACCGGACGCTGGTCGCGCCCACACGGGCAATGGAGTAGAGATGGAAGGATGTCGGGGTACTTGCCGTATAGACCGTGTTGGTACCCGTGCCCGTGTTTCCGTTTTCACGGTTGGAAGTCGTGGCATTGGTCCAGAAGATGATCCAATCATCGCTCCAGTCCGTCGTGTTGGCCGCGCCCCAGAAGTCGAAGTTCGCCTCCTGACCGTCGCCGCCCAGCTGCACTCGTCCCTCCCACATCGTGTTCGTGCCGAGGGCGTAGGTGTTGGTGGCCCACACGGTGCTGCCGGAGTTGATGGTCAGGTTGCCACCTGACTCGGAGCACGTTCCCGCCAGGCAGGTCCAGCGGGCCGTGTCGAAGGAAGCGTCGTTGAAATCGTCATAGAACAGGAACACGTTCGACCACGTG
>MGOM01000023.1:6085-12711 GCA_001797105.1 Chloroflexi bacterium RBG_19FT_COMBO_62_14 | reverse complement strand
ATAGATGTAGTAGTTGGTGTCGCTGGCGCTGGCATTGATCGCCGCCTGAGTGCGGAACCAGACCTGAGTCGTGGTCGAGTTCCAGGAAGACTGATCGTCCAGCAATCGGTCGAGCTCGGTCCAGCCGCTCCCGTTCCAGTACACGACCCGAATGTCATTGCCACTGATCAACGACTTGCTGGCCGTGACCAGGCTCTGGTGATCGAACTGAACCCGAACGGAGTAGGCGGTGGGGACCGCCGTCGTCCCGGCCGTCACGGTGATCTGTTTCCGATACTGATAGGAGGTGTTCCACCAGCCTGTGCCGCCCGGCAAGCTGGAGAAATACATGTTCAGGGTGTAATCGCCGGCGGCCATCGAGGCGTCATCCACCCCCGTCGGATAGCTGAGGTCGGTGTACCAATAGGCGTTCTGGCTCGGAGTATCGAAGGTCAGCGTCGCCGCGCCTGAGCCGAGGGTGGTGTTCATGTTCTTACCGGCGGGACTCGCCCCACCGGCCTTGATCTCGACCCCCACAACCGCCCAATCGAGGTTCGTGGAGAAGGTCCCGTCCACGGTGACCGTGGAGGCAGACGCCACCAACTTGTCCTCGGTCCCCACCCCGGCGACCTCCCCACCTGCGCCGAAGTAGGTCTCATCCCGCACCTGGTATCCACTTCCGGCGGTCAGGTCTCGGTTGCGCAGGGCGAAGGCTCCGTAGGCGTAGGAATTGGCTGCCGTGGTGGTCAAGTTCACCGAGCCGCTTAGGGCGTCCGTCCCGCCACTGCACGCCCCGTTTACGCCGAGGCTGTTGGCGGAGGTGACGGCCCCGATCGGGCCGGCCGCATTCACGCCGGAATAGCGGGAGACGGAGATGACGGCGTTATGGTCGGCCACGTCGAATGTGGCGGTCACGACCCCATCTCCCGTTGGGGTACCAAAGGCGCTCCAGACCTCCACCGTGGTCTGATTGCGCCCACCGCACTGACGGTCGACGAAGCTCCAGGTAAGCCCCAGACCGCTCACAGACTGAACCACCGGCGGGCCGTTTTTGATCGAAATGGCGGCCAGGTAGAGGTGATTCGGTACGGCCGTCAGGGAGGCGGAGGTGGAGACCGAGAGCGGCCAATTGACGGTGAAAGCGGCCCAGGTCACCCGCAGGATGCGCGAGCCGGAGCTGCCCGGATTCTTGGTGGTCACGTTGAAGCGGATGCGCAGGTCGTTGTAGTCGGTGATGCTGTCGGCCTCGGCCTGCGAGAGCGTGAAGGTGCTGGTGGTGTAAGTCAGCTGCGATGTGACGGATGCCGCCGAATGCGCCTGGGAGGCGATGACGGTCGTCCCTTGCAACAGTTCGGCCGTGAAAGCGATCGCAGCATCTCCGGTGTTGTTCCCGGCGTTGCGCCAGCGGTATTGGACGACGTGATAGTCACTGGACTGTGGGTCAGGCAGGTTGGTTACGCTGACCTGCAGGTCATCGCCCGTGCCGCCGCTGGCTGAGCTGGTCTGGGTGTAGGTCGTGTCATCGTCGCTGGTGGTCTCATCGACTTCATCGAAGTGGAGGCTGTTGCCCCCGGAGTCGGTCCAGTTCGTCACGGCGACATCCCCGTCGGGGGGTATCAGGTCCTCTCCGTCTCCACCGGACTTGACTTCTTCGAACACGATCCCGGGGCTGTTGTTATGCAGGTAGAACACATCCGGAGCGGCCGTAACCGTTCCCACCTGACCCGCCAGGAGCCCGAGTGCGATGGTGAGCGAAACCAGCACACTCACCAGCCGCACCGCCATCCGCCGACGCATGGTCAGGGTCGCTGTGAGCAGCGGGATCAGGATCGCCAGAACGAGGAACGCCAGCGAGAAGTCTGGGACGGTGAGGCTGGGCGTCTCGAGGCTGGTCGGGTCGGAAGCCGAGTCATAGCCAAGCGTGAAGCTACCGCCGCCACCGACGGAATCGACCGTGATCTGCACCCGCAGCAATTGGGGGTTCGACGCCGTGAAGGTCTGCTGCGCGCCCGAACCAAGGCTTAGCACCAGCGGGTTGGATGTGGCGGAGTCGATGGTTGTACTCGAGGAGGCCGTGATAAGTTGTGCGTTCGAGCCGTCCGGGTCGGTGTGATACACGGCGACTGTGATGTCGACGGAGCCGGCCGCCTCGGCCGCGCCCAGGGTCTTGATGAACTTACCGGCGCCCGTGCCCTGGTTGAGCTGATTGTTGTATTCGGTCTCGATCCATTCGGCGGTGCGGGCGCTCGTCGAGACGCGCACTTCGTCGAGTTCCCCGTCCCACGGGTCACTCCAGGCCTGCTCGATGGCATGGTCACCGTGCCCGATCCAGAACTCCTTCCCGGCGCGCTCGATGCCGCCGCTCCTGGAAGTCGTGGCGCTGTCCGGCTGGCCATCGATGTACTGGCGCATCGTGGTCCCATCGTAGGTGGCCACGACGTGATGCCAGGCCGGAGAAGCCGTCAGCGTACCGTTGCTCCAGACGGCGGTCGTGTCGCCCGAGAGCTCGAAATCAAGACTACGGGACGGCAAGAGCTCAACCCGGTAGCCGTCCGCCCAGCCGTTCTTCATGAGGATCCCGTTCGGGCCTGCATCCGAACCGTCGTACTTGACCCATGCCTCGAGAGTGATCGCGCTTCCGGTCAGATCAAGGCTGATGTCTGCAGGGACCTCTTCCGGGAGGACCTGGTAGAAACTCGAGGGAGCGCTGATGTTGTTGAATTGAGTGGCGATCCAGTCGGGCGAGCGGAGGGCGGTTGAGGTTCGGATCTCATCCAGGTCGCCTTGGAAGTAGTTCCGTTGCCCGCTGGCGTCGGTGTACCACTGTGCTCCGATGAGCAGCGTGACGGGGAAGTTGAGAGCCCCGCTTCCGACGGCGGCGTTGTCTGCCTCTGCACCGTCATAATAGAAGCGCGCCGTGCTGCCGTCGCGCAGCAGGACGGCGTAGTGCCAGTTGCCGTCGTCCGGGTTTGCGACTGCGACCAGTCCGTTGTAGGCCGTCCCGCCGTCGGGCCTGATCCACAGGTCGAAGCTGTCGGCCTCGCCGCTAGAGTCATTATCGCGGACAGCCAGGCGGATTTCCGAGTTGTCACCGCCGCCCCTATCTTCGATGCCCAGAATATCGTCCGAGCCCCCGACCCCGTTCAGTTTGAACCAGCCCTCCCAGGTGAAGTTCTGGCTCGCAATGTAGTTCGAGCTGAAGGTTGTGTCGATGTACTGGCTCGATCCATTGAAGTTCTGGCCGTCGGCAGCGACACCGGCCGCATTCGTGGAGCCATTGTTGCTAGCCGCACCATGACTGAGGGTGGAGTCGGCGAAGTCGTCATGCAGGTGGTAGACCGCCTGGTAGCCGTTGCCCCACGTCCCGGAGACATTCTGCTGGTCGCCGGCTGCGGCATACCCGTAGTACATGTAGACCGTTGTATTGGCATTGGCGAACAGCTCCGGCGCCTCCACCCAGGCGATCAGCTCGCCGGTCGCCGGATCGTACTTCTCCAGCTCGTGATCGATCTTCACCCCTTCGTCATTGGTGAAGAAGATATCGGTGCCGTCGCTCTTGCCGACGTGGCCGCCATTGCCGGTGTATTTGAGGTCGTTGTCGCTCCCGGCGCCGATATTGATCAGCACTGGGAAGCTGTTCATATCCGTCGTGCCGCTGACCTGGCTGCCCTGAATGATGATCCGCTTTCGATAAGGCCAATTCGAGTCCAACCAGCCTGAGCCGGCCATGTCGATGAAATCGTTGACGCCGTCAAAGCTCTGGCCGTCGCCGATTTGGCCGGCGGTCTGCGTCGGCGTGTAACCGCCATATCCCTTCCCGCCGGTCCCGTTATTGGCCATGGCGGTGCTGTCACTGAACTCGCCCAGGACGCCGCTGCCGGTCTCATCCAGGTGCCAGACGCCCACGTAGCTGCCGTCCCATGTCCCGGCTGCGTTCCACTGGTTGGGCGCGCCCGAGTTGCCGTAGTACATGTAGAAATCCGTGTCGACGGAGCCGGAGACGCTGGGGAGCTCAACCCAGGCCTTCAGCTCGCCCGTGGCTGTTGCGTAGCGCTCGATCTCGTGATCGACCTTGGTCGTTCCGTTGGATGTGGTGAAGAGGATGTCCCCGCCGTCGGTCTGGGAGTTGGCGGCGAGTTGCGCATCCGATGGCAGGCTTACCAGGACGGGGTAGTACGTCAGGTCGGCGGAGACCTGGGCCGAGTCGATCGTGAGCAGCTTTCGATAAGCCCAGTTGGAGTTGTACCAGTTCCCCGCACCGGAGGGCAGCGTGTCGAAGTACAGATTCGCCGTGTACTCGCCGGCGGTGATCGAGGCGTCGTTCCCGCCCGTGGGATAGCTGAGGTCGGTGTACCAGTAGGCGTTCTGCCCCGGCGTATCGAATGCCTGGCTCGCGGGGCTCGAGCCCAGGATCATGGTC
The DNA here is from genome assembly GCA_001797105.1 of Chloroflexi bacterium RBG_19FT_COMBO_62_14. Lineage (GTDB taxonomy): Bacteria > Chloroflexota > Anaerolineae > Anaerolineales > E44-bin32. Next base: position 8,312 of record MGOM01000023.1, on the reverse strand, counting down.
ATGATCTTCCCGGCCGGGGTGACGCTGGGAGTCTCCTCGGAGCCCAGCGGCTTGAAGAAGGTCGATGGCGAAGACTGGTTGTTGTACTCCGTGGCAATCCAATCGTCGGATCGATCGACGCTGGAAGCGCGGACTTCATCCAGAAGGCCGAGATAGGCGTAACCGGGGTCGCCGTTTCCGTGTCGGCCGATCTCCAGGGTCGACCCCAGGCCGTAGTTGATCGGAGTCGTGTCCGTATTGCTGTCCACCTCGACGCCGTCGATGAAAAGGCTCATCCCGGCTGCATCTTGTCGGCCGACGATGTAGTGGGGATTGCCGTCAATCACATCGATGCCGGAGGGAGCCATGTTGATCCAGCTCGATCCGTTGTACTTGTAGAAGAGGATCTGGCCGCTCATCCAGACTCGCAGGGCATAGCTGTCGCCCCGGCTGATGATCTCGCCGTGATGGGTGGGCGTCCCGTCGACGTCGATCCAGGCAGACACGGTGAGCTGAGTGGTGGGATCCGTGTTCGTCGGACTTGACACGGTGACGTAGTCGTCATCTCCGGCAAAGAGATCCGCACCATCGATCCGTCCTGCGGCATCGGTGGATCCTCCGCCTCCGTCCTGGAAGTTCTCTGGGGTCCCGTCGTTGTTGTTCGCGGTGGAATCCTCATGACCTCCGCTGGTGCCGTCGGCGGGTGTCTCATCCAGGTGCCAGACGCCGGCGTAGTCGCTTGCTCCGCCTTCATCCCAGGTGGCGTTGATGTTCCACTGATCGGCGACTCCGGTGCCATTCCCGTAGTAGATGTAGAGTTCCGTATCGGCGGTGGCGTAGAGGGTGGGGACTTCGACCCAGGCCACGAGCGCGCCGGTGGTGTTGTCGTAGCTCTCGATCTCATGATCTAGCTTGGATGTACCGTTCGAAGCGGTAAAGAGGATGTCGCCTCCGTCGGATTGCCGGACCTTACCGCCATTTCCCATGTCCGCCCAGGCCGAATCAGTCAGGCTTACCAGGACTGGGAAGTAAGCGAGGTTTGAAGCCCCACTTACCTGGCCTCCATCCACGGTGATCTTCTTCCGGTAGCCCCAGTCGCTGTTGTACCAGGCCACTCCGGAGGCGGTCGCGGTGTCGTGCAAGTAGAAGACGTCCGGCGCGGCAGTGACCGTCCCGACCTGACTGGCGAGCAGCCCGAGGGCGACGGTCAGGGAGACCAGCAGGCTTGCCAGGCGGACGGCCGTTTTATGCCTCATGGTCAGGGCGGCAGTGAGCAACGGGATCAAGATCGCCAGGCCCAGGAAGATCAGCGAGACATCCGGGACAGTCAGGTTGGGCGTTTCGAGATTGGTGAGATCGGAGGCGGAGTCATAGCCCAGGGTGAAGCTTCCACTCCCGCTGACCTGGCCCACGGAGATCTGGACCCGGAGCCGGCGCACATCGGATTGAATGAATGTCTGCTGTGAGCCGGAGCCGAGGCTCAGATCGAGTGGGTTGGACGTGTTGGCGTCGATCGTTGTCGCCGTACTGGTAATGAGCTGCGCGTCGCTTCCGTCGGAGGCGGTGTTGTGCACGCTGGCGGTGATCTGGAGCTGGATGACATCTGCCTCGCTGCCGGCAGAGGCGCTCGGCTCCGAGGCCACAAGCTTGCGCGCCCAAACCCATTCGAACTCGTAGTCCTGGCCCGTGGCGCTTTCACCGCCGAGCCCGAAGGAACCGGAGGTGATATTCGTGTCGGCAGTCGACCAGCCACTTCCGGGTGGGAACTGCTGGCTGCCAGCGCGGAGGGCGCGCATGGTCCCATCCGTTCGCCGCTCGACATCGTAGACGTACCAGGTGTCGGCGGCCGGGAACGGGCCGGTGGCGATGTCTTCCTGCACTAAGGCGTCGGCACCGTCTGCCTGGCTGCTGTCGAGCTTGCGGATGTAGCGGTTGCGAGCGCCGCTCCCGCGGGTCTCATAGCAGTAGGTCTGCCCAGTGGGTGCGTTGATGAACCAGCAGATAGGGGCGTGATCGTCCGTCGCGACCGCGACCGTGCGGGCACGAGTGCGGGCCGCATAGCCATAGGTATTCCCCGGCAGATAGGTGTTGTGCTGGATGCCGCCGACATTGCCCCCGCCGGAGTCGACGGTCAGGATGCCACCCGACACCGTGGAGACGACGGTCTGGGGCGTGCTGTCGCTGTCGTCGGACCACTCCGTCCAGCCGGTGGGCGGATCGCTACCAGTGTTGAAGTCCTCCCACAGAT
>MGOM01000023.1:0-6016 GCA_001797105.1 Chloroflexi bacterium RBG_19FT_COMBO_62_14 | reverse complement strand
TGTCTGAGCCACTGGCGGAGATACCGGCCTGGGTGCGGAACCACAGCTTTGTTGATGCGTCGTTCCAGGACGAAAGCTCATCCAGCGTGCGGTCGAGTTCCTGCCAGCTCGATCCATTCCAGTGCACGACCCGCAGGTCATTCCCCGAGCTCAGAGACTTCCCCACCCCCACGAGCGAGGAGTGGTTCACGGTTATTGGAACGGAATAGCCGGAGGGGACGGCGTCGCTGCCGGCGCTGATGGTGATCTGTTTCCGGTACAGGTAGCTGGTGTTCCACCAAGGATTGGGGAGTTGATCGAAATACATGTGCAGGGTGTAAGCCCCGGCATCGAGCGTGGCATCGTCCTGACCGGTCGGATAGGTGATGTCGGTGAACCAGTTCTGGGTCTGACTCACGGTATCGAAGGTGATCGCCGCCGTCCCGGTGCCGGTGGTGATGTTCATGTCCTTGCCGCCGTTGAGAGCGTTGTCGTGCAAGTAGAACGCGTCCGGCGAGGCAAAGGCGGGGATCACATCTTGCGGCATGAGTCCCAGGGCCAGGATGAGTGCGACGGCGATGCTGACGAGGCGGGCCGCCATGCGCCGGCGCCGCTTTTCGGTCATCACAAATGTGAGGATGGGGATGAACAGGGTCAGCAGGACGAAGATGAGCGAGATCTCGGGAACGGTGAGGTTGGGCGTCTCCAGATTGGTCGGATCCGCCGTCGAGTCGTAGTCCAGAACGAAACTGCCACCGCCGCTCACCTGATCTACGGAGACGACGACCCGGATCAAGCGCAGATCGGCCTGGGTGAAGGTCTGTTGGACGCCCGAGCCCAGGCTGAGATCGAGAGGATTGGAGGTGGTGGCGTCGACGGTCGTGGAGGTACTGGCGATCAACTGCGCGTCGCTGCCGTCGGAAGCGGTGTGAGAGACGCTGACGGTGATCTGCACGCTGATGACGCCAGCCTCGGCCCCCAGCGCGGCGGCCAGGTCCGGATTGGAGGCTTCCCGGCCGTACACCTGGAAATTGCGGTCGGCCCCGTCCGCCACCCAGTAGAAACCCCATGCGCCGTCCTGACGGATCCCGTAGGCCTTGCAGGCGGAGCAGCCGGAGCGGTAGGTCGACCCGGCGTTGTCGTAGTCCCAACGGAAGTACCCGCCGTCGGCGTTCCTGCCGGCCGGCGAGGTGGGCAGAACGGCAATGTAATACTGCGTGCCGGTCTCGACCATTGCCAGTGAGGAGGCCCAGGTCAGGTCGTTATAGGCATTGCTGCTAAAGGTGTTGGTGGCGACCGCCGTGCTTTTCCCGCTGGTCACCTGCTGGCCCTCGAGTTGTCCGGTAGCGGTAAAGATGAAGCCGGCCACCTGGCTGCTCGAGCCTACGACCTCATTCGAATAGAAGCGGAAGCGAGTGATCTTCCAATAACGCGAGGTGCCGGCGTTGAACTGCACGCCCTGCCCCGCGCCCCACTCGGTGCCGTCGAAGTCAACAGCTTCGTTGGTCTGTCCATCGCTGGTGCCGTAGCTCTCCAGCAGCTGCTCGTTGGTGGTGAAGCTGGTGGGTGAGGTGGTTTCGCCGGAGTACCCGTAGTACAGGTAGTAGTTGGCATCGCTGGCGCCGGCGTTGATGGCCGACTGCAGGCGGAACCAGGTCTCGGTGGAGGTGCTGTTCCAACCGCTCTCGACGTGCTGCGCGATCTCTGCCCACCCGGAGCCATTCCAGTACACGATACGCCAGTCCTTGCCGTCGGAGCGCAGCTGCGAACCGCTGATGAGGGATTGCGTGTTGGCGGTGAAGGGTGTGATGGTGTTAGCCCCGAGCTGGATCGAATCGTTGTTGGTGACGGTGATCTGTCGGCGGTATAGGTAGCTACCGTCCCACCAGGCCGCCGGGAGCTGGTCGAAGTACAGGTGGGCCGTGTAGTTGCCGGCCGCCAGCGTGGCGTCGTCTTGCCCGGTGGGGTAGGTTATGTCGCTGTACCAATAGGCATCCTGGCCCGGGGTATCAAACGTCTGCGTGGCCCCGCCGGATCCGATGAGGATATCCATCGTCTTTCCGGGCGGACTGACGTCAGGGCTCTCCTCCGAGCCTAGCGGCTTGAAGAAAGTGGAGGGTGAGAACTGGTTGTTGTATTCGGTGGCAATCCAGTCGGCGGAGCGAATGACACTCGAGATTCGAAGTTCATCGATCCAGCCGTCGAAAGTCCGATCCTGGTTGCCCCGATTACCGATGACATACGGATCCGAGTTCGTGTTGCTTGAGCCGGAAGGAGGCGTGCCTTCCGATACAGCTACGGATTGCCCATCAACATACATCGCGGGGTTGTTCTGGTCAGAAGAAGAATCATAGGTGACCGCGACATAGTATGGATTGTTCTCGATAACGGAGTTGTCAGGTGACTGCCAACTCCCCTGGCCACCCGAGAACATCTGGGCGAAGGTCATCCGCTTGTTGTCCGGCGCCTCGACATACCATACGGTCACCTCCGCCCCGGTCGTCCTCTTGTCTAGAATCCGACCACAATGATGGGTCGCATCACACCCGGGGATTTCTCCGCCGCTATTAGGCCTGATCCAGGCGGAATAGGTCGCCTGGACAGGAGCGGCGGTCAAGCTCGTGGCGGTCACTTTGTCATCGACAACATCCCAGCTCTGCCCGCCGCCTATTTGAGCGGCCACAGGGTTTGGTTCCGTTGCGGAGAGCTTGGTGCCGTGATTGGCATTGGAGGTTGAGTCGTAGTTCGTCGTTCCCCCTGTTTCGGCCAAGTGCCACACGCCCTTGAAGTTGCCGGCGCCGCCCTCATCCCAGGTTCCGGCGACGTCCCACTGGTCGGCCACGCCAGTGTCGTTGCCATAGTAGATGTAGAGCTCGGTGTCGGCGGTGGCGAGCAATGTGGGTACCTCTACCCAGGCCAACAGCGCGCCAGTGGCGTTGTTGTAGGACTCGATTTCGTGGTCGAGCTTGGTCGTGCCATCGGCGGCGGTAAACAAGATGTCCCCGCCGTCCGTCTGGGCGACATGCCCGCCGTTGCCGGTGTACGCCCAGGCGGCGCTGGTCAGGCTGACCAGGACCGGGAAGTAATCGAAGTTGGAGCTCCCGTTGACCTGGCCACCGTCGATGGTGATCTTCGAGCGGTAGGCCCAGTCGGGCCCGTACCAGGGTCCGGCCCCCGTCGCGGTATCGTGGAAGTAGAAGGCATCCGGCGAGGCGACGGCGGAGATCACATCTCGTGAGAGCAGGCCCAGTGCCAGGAGGACAGCCACGCCCACGCTCAGGATGCGGGCCGCCACTCGGCGCCGGCGCTGCTCCGTCACGACGAAGGTCACGATCGGGATGAAGATGACCACAACGACATAGATCAGCGTGGCATCCGGAACGACCAGGCTCGGTGTCTCGAGATTGGTTTGATCGGTGGCCGAGTCATAGGCGAGGCTGAAGCTGCCTCCCGAGTTGACTGCGTCGACCGTGACCCGCACCCGAAGCCGACGGGCATCCGCCTGGGTGAAGGTCTGCTGGGCGCCCGACCCCAGGCTCAGAGCGAGTGGATCGCTCGTCGTGCTGGTAATTGTGGTCGACGACGAAGTGACGATCTCCTGCGGATCGGTTCCATCGGCGGCAGTGTGGTAGACGCTGACGGTGATGTCGACGGAAGGCTCACGCGATTCGGATCCGAGCGCGACGGTCGGTTCGGGATCGACCCACAGGCGATCAAAGGTGTCGTCGACGTAGAGCGTGGCGGCAAGCGACTGCCGCCAGTAGATTCCGACGAAGCTGGTGTCGATGTCGGCGGTGCCGGTGTTGATCCCCGACTGGCTGACTTTCTGGACGCCGTCCACCCACAGCTCGGCCCGACCACTGGTGTCGGCTACCAGATACTTCATCTCCAGCCGGTGCCAGGCACCCGTCGTGAGGGCTTCATCGCTGAAGTAGAAACCGCCGGGCGCGGGCACGCTGTAGATGTAGGGCTTCAGGTTATCGCCATCCGGAGGTTCTGCGCCCCAGACCGTCAAGGAGGCGAGGTTCCCTCCGAGTTCATCACGGAACTGTGTCAGCGCCACGTATTCGTCGTCGTTGTAGCCGGCCGGCAGGTAGTAGTAGGCCGTGCTGTGCAGCCCGGCGACCGGAGAGAAGGAGTACAGCGGTGAGGCCTGGGTCCCGCCGCTGTCGACTACGGCCTCTCCGGCGTAGGTACCTGTCCGTACCGTGCTTGTGACGACGTTGAAGGCATCGCCCGAGCCGGTCCATACGCCATCCCAGGCGCTGGTGTCGCCGCTCTCGAACCCGTCATAGTGGAAGAAGACATTGTCCGGGCTGGCCGGCGGGTTGGTGGCTGAGCCGTTTCCGTAGTACAGATCGTAGTTGGTGTCAGAGCCTGAGGCCGAGATCGCAGCCTGCGTTTTGAACCAAATGCGGGTGGAGCTCGAGCCCCAGGCGGACCCCGGATCGAGGAACCGATCGAGCTCGGTCCATCCGGAGCCGTTCCAGAAAGTCACGCGGATGTCGTCGCCGTCGGCCTGGGACTTCCCGGCCGCCACCAACGCGGCGTGGTCAAATGTCGCCGAAACGGTGTAGCCGGAGGGGACATCGGAGCTGCCGGCGGTGAGGCTGATGTTCTGGCGGTAGTCGTAAGCCGTATCCCACCAGGCGGAGGCGTCGGGCAGAGCCGAGAAGTACATGTTGAGTGTGAAATCGCCTGCAGCGATCGTCGAATCATCCTGGCCGGTCGGATAGGATAGCTCGGTGAACCAATCGGCCGTTTGGGAAACGGTGTCGAAGGCTTTCGTCGCGGCGCCGCTCCCCTGAGAGATGTTCATCATCTCCCCACCGTTGAGGGCATCCGGGTGCATGAAGAAGGCGTCCGGCGCGGCTACCGCCACCTGCACCTCGCGGGAGAGGATACCCAGCGACAGCAGCAGGGAGACCGCCAGGCTGAGCAGGCGAATGGCCACGCGCCGTCGTCGTTTCTCGGTCAGCACGTAGGTAACCAAGGGGAAGAAGACGACCAGAACGACGAAAATCACCGACAAGTCGGGGACGGTCAGGCTCGGCGTCTCCAGGGAGCTGGGAGCTGCGGTCGTATCGTAGGCTAGTGCGAAGCTGCCGCCGCTGCTGATCGAGTCGACGTGGATTTGCACTCGCACCCGCTCGTCGGCGCCCGGATCGAAGGTTTGCGCCGAACCCGTGCCGATCGCCAGTGTCAGCGGATTGGAGGTGGTCGAGTCGATGGTGGTGGAGGTCGATACGATCGTGGTTGCAGGTGATCCGCCGGAACCGGTGCGGGAGACTGTGACGGTGATCCCCACGCTGGTGGCGGCCGCCGGCAGCTTGTCGAAGTACATGTTCAGGGTGTAGTCCCCGGCCGCAATGCTGCCGCTGTCGCCGCCGGTCGGATAGGTGATGTCGGTGTACCAGTAGGTATCTTGATTGACGGTATCGAAACGCGCGAAGGGCAGGCGTTCGTCAGCGCCGATATCCCAGGCCGCTCGGTAGGGGCGGGCCAGATTGTCGATATCCACCGTGAAGGAGCCCGCCAGGCTTTGGCCGTTGTCGATGGCGTTGTGGCCGCCGGGCTCCTGATGGAAATCTTCGGATCCGCTCACCACTGAAACAAAGAGGTCCTCCAGGCTGGCGGGCGGCGACTGGTTGTTGCTGCCTGGATGCACACCCGATGTAACCGTCGAATACAGGTTGTTGCCGGAGCTCGGGTCGATGACCACGCCGGCATCATTGATGTCAAAGTCCTCGCCGCCGTTTCCGACCGAAATGATGTTCTTGAAGTAGTAGGTCCCGGGGGCCACTTGCGCACGGATTCCGTCGCCGGTCATCCCGTAGATCGTGAGGTTCTCGAACGCGACCACCGGGTTGTCCGTGCCGTAGATCCGGATCCCGGTGGGTCCGTTGTACAAGATGCTGTTGCGGACCGTGGTGTCGTCGTAGATGTTGATCCCGCCCCGGCTTACGTTGTCGGTGTAGTCGTGGATGATCAGGTGCGACAGATAGGTGCCGGGGGCCTGGCCCTGTTCTACGTTGAC
>MGOM01000022.1:116025-119181 GCA_001797105.1 Chloroflexi bacterium RBG_19FT_COMBO_62_14 | reverse complement strand
GTCTCGCGCGGTAAACTTCCCCCGATGCTCGCCGAAGCGGGGGCCGGGCTCGCCCCTGTGTCGCTCGGCGCCGGGCAGACGGTCTGGGAGCCCCCCGGCCGACAATGGGCAGTCCAAGGTTCTCTTGACCTGGGTCAATGCGGACGGTGGAAAACGAGCCAAGATGTGACTGATCCGGTTGTGGAATCCCATCGGGAGTTCGCCAAGCAGGCCAACGGGCGGGTGTGGCAACTGCTGGGCATGGCCGACCGCGCTCTGTCCGACGACGACGAGATGGTTGAAGCGGCCTATGCATCGTTGTATCACTGGGGCAAGGTGGGCAAAGAAGTCAATCGGCAGAGAGGAGAGTGGTTGATCGCTCATGTGCACACGATCCTCGGAGAACCCGGGCCAGCCCTGAGGCATGCGGACGCCTGTCTCACCCTGACCCATGATTTCAGGGACAGGATGGCCGATTTCGACCTGGCCTACGCCTTTGAGGGCATGGCCCGGGCCCTTGCGCTGAATGGGCAGATCGAGCAAGCAGAGAAATATCTGGCTTTGGCTGAGGATACGGCGGGTAGGATCTCCGACCCTGAGACAAGCAGATCTTCGTTGGGGATCTCGAAAGCGGGGCATGGTACGAGCTCAGGGAACCCGGGAGGCGGTTCGGTGTTTCTCGAAGGGGGTCTCGCGCCGAAGGCCGGGAGACGAGGGAGCCGACGGGGCTGTCTCATACTCCGACCGATTATCGGAGCGTATCCGGCAAGGATTGCTTTCCCGGGGCCATAGGCACTGAAGTGGCGACAGGCGAGGCCTTTTTTGGGGTTGAAGTTGCAGCCTGACGGCGCATTCACGACGGGACCGAATAAGACACAGTTGGGAGGTGGGAGATGAAGATCGCGGTCATCGGATCGGGCAAGCTCGGGGGGACCCTTGGGGGGAAGTGGGCTGAAGCGGGCCATGACGTCGTCTTCGGCGTCCGTGAACCCGAGCGGAAGAGGGCCGAGCGTTCGGCTGAGAACCCAGACATCCCTTTCGAGTCGCCCCATGAGGCGATCGTAGGCTCGCAAGTTGTCGTGTTCGCGGTTCCGGCTTCGGCGATGGCCGGGATTGTCGAGACACACGCCGATGACCTCAAGGGGAAGATCCTGGTTGACGGCACGAACGATTTCGGATCGGCCGGGATGAGCCATGTCGACAAGCTGCTGACGAGCGCCCCAGGAGCAAAGGTCTTCCGGGCCTTTAACTCGTTAGGGTGGGAGAACTTCGCCGATCCCACATTCGGCGGAGAGCGCGCCGATCTCTTCTACTGTGGGCCCGAAGATACTCAAGCGTCGAAGGTCGTTGAGGGTCTGATCCAGGATGTCGGCTTGCGCCCGATCCGAGTCGGGGACCTGGAGCAGGTTTCGATCGTTGATTCCGTCCTCACACTCTGGTTCACCCTGGCGGTAGGCAGAGGGTTGGGCCGGCACATGGCCTTCAAGGTTATCCGCGACTAGCCTTGCCCGCGGCTGCTGCGCGGCACCTCCGCACTGAATCGCCCGCGCGGCTGAGTCTGCCCCAGGAGCATCAGCGAACGATGGATCCACAACCTGCATTCCACTTGTGGCGGCCTCATCCCTGGCACGGTCTGCGGGTCGGGCCGGCCCCGCCCAAGATCGTTCATGCATATATCGAGATCTGTCCCTTCGACCTGGTGAAGTACGAGGTGGACAAGGACACCGGCTATCTTCGGGTCGATCGGCCTCAGCGGACCTCTTCTCAGCCCCCGACGCTATACGGCTTCATCCCGCGCACGCTGTGTGCGGAGGCAGTCGGAAGTCTCATGCCAGGATCGCTGAGAGGGGATGGAGATCCATTGGATGTCTGTGTCGTGAGCGAGAGACCGATCACCCGGGCCGAGGTGCTGCTCAATGCCCAGGTCGTCGGAGGGCTGCCCATGCTCGATGGCGGAGAGGCCGACGACAAGATTATCGCCGTACTCGAGAACGATCCGATCTGGTCGAACGCGGCGGATGTGTCCGAGTTGCCTGAGGCGCTCATCGATCGGCTGCGTCACTACTTCCTGACCTACAAGCTTGCGCCTGAAGAGGCGACGGAGATCTCAATCGGTCCCGCCTACGGCGCCGGTCATGCCCATGCTGTAGTCGAGGCCGCGATGGCTGACTATAACTCTCGTTTCGGGAAGGCAGAGTGAGGTTGGGGCAATTACTCCCGCTGTGAAGCGGGTCGTGGTACCTGGCCTCGGGTCTGGTTGTCCTGCTCGGGGGGTAACATGAGTCTGCGGATTCCAATGCACGATCAATAGGTTGAAGCTACAGATTGGTCATTCGATTCGGGTCTGACGGGACGACCTCGATTCCCCCTCCGATCTTCCACATCCCAGTAGTCTCCGGCCCTCCTTCTGCTTGGTGAGAATCGTCTTTCGCCGCCTTTCACCGATCAGTGCACGAGACCCATGTATACTTGCGTGCGATGCCCGGTTGAAAGGGGATCGCGTCCCCTTGGGTGCGCAGACAAAGCGGAGCATGAAACGTAGAAGGATACCCGTCCACCTGGCGGGCGAAGGCGCCAGCACGCCCGCTGCGCGTCCGGACCCAGCCCTAGGATTGCTCTCAAGATGACAGAAGGACTGCGGCCCGCCGAGATTTCACCGCCAGAGTCAGGTCCCAGATCGGCCTTAGGCAGCCACTGGCCGATTGTTGCTTTGCTCGCCCTCGGGATCATCGTGGGCCTGCTTTATGTCCGGGACTATGGCATGTCTACGGACGAGTACGGCAACGCCAGGGTCGGTGAGGCCGCCTTGAGGGCGTACGCGGGATCACCGGATTACTTCAGGCTCGGGTCACTGGTGGACCACGGACCTGTGTATTTCATGATCTTCTCGGCTTCTTCCAAAGCGCTGGTCCGCGTCTTCCCCCATTGGCTGTTGGCGGACGGCCGCCATTTCACCAACTACCTAACTTTCCTTGCCGGGGTGGTGTTCTTCTACCTGATTTGCCTCCAGGTCATCCGCCGAACCGAGGCGCTTGTGGCGACGGTTCTCTTTGCCACCCAGCCAATCCTGTTCGGCTCGGCGTTCATCAACCAGAAAGACATCCCGTTCATGTCTTTCTTTCTCGGCGTCATTGCGCTCGGGCTGCTTGCCGGTGAAGGACGACGGCTGCGGGAAGG
>MGOM01000022.1:107831-116007 GCA_001797105.1 Chloroflexi bacterium RBG_19FT_COMBO_62_14 | reverse complement strand
ATCAGGCGGGTTCGCGGCCGTCACCCGGGAATTTGTCAGCCGATTGAGGAGCGAGTGGCACAGCCTGGAAAGCCGTAGGCGGAAAGCGCTCATTGTGGCGTCTCTGGTCGGTCTGCTCCTCCTCGTCGACCTGTTCATCGCCGGTAGCTTGCATCGCCTCGGAGAATCAATAGTGGTTGCAGCCTTCAATGGCCGGGCTCCTTGGCCGATTCAATCGCTCTATGCCCAAGTTGCGACGGATGCATACAAGACATCCCTCGAACTCTACCTGGCGAGATACGAGAGCCTTTTCGCAACCGCCCGGGTGGGCGTGACCGGCGTCTTCGTCGCTGCAGGATTGGTCTCTTTCGGGTTGGCCTTACCTTCATTAGGCCACATCTTGAGAGGTGAGTGGTCCAAGGAGCGCTACCCCGCCCTGATCGCCGGAGGCATTCTCCTCGGAGGCACGATCAGCGTCCGTCAAATCGGCGCTCTTGCCGGCGGTCTGGCCAGCTTATACCTGCTCTCCCGGGGCCGAGCGAGAGCGATTGTTCCGCTTTGCCTGTACTGGGTGCTTGCCGGACTCGTGACCTATGCAACCTGGCCCTATCTGTGGCCTGATCCGATCCAGAACGTGATCAACAGCTTCCTTGTCGTTCCAGGCTTCGGTGCTCACGATGTGCTCTTTCGGGGTGTGCTTTACCCCTCAAGCAATCTCCCCTGGACCTACTTCCCAACGCTGGCGATCCTGACCCTCACTGAGCCAGCTCTCATTCTGCTCTGCCTGGGGGTGGTCCTGCTCCTTTGGCGGTGCCTGCGCGGAAACACCAACCGCCTCGCCGCCGGTGTCCTTGCATTGTGGTTTGGTGTGCCAGTCTACTGGCTGATCGCCCACCAGGTACCCATCTACAACAACATCCGGCATTTCCTCTTCGTGCTGCCCCCGCTATTGGTTTTCGCCGGAGTCGGGTTTGAGGCGCTATTTCAGCGAGCACGGGGCCTGCGGCTGCGCGTCCTGCTCTCCGTCCTGGTAATAGCCCCGGGAGTCTGGGGAATCATTTGGCTCCACCCTTATGAGTACAGCTATTTCAACAGTCTTGCAGGTGGGGTGAGCGGGGCCTACGGGGAGTACGACCTGGATTATTGGTGCACATCCCTCAAAGAGGCCACGGAGCTCGTTGACCAAGTCGCCGGGCCAGGCGATTCCTTCCAGGTCATGGGACCGCTGGTGATCGCGGCTCCTTATGCGAGAGCGGACCTGACCTTGTTGGACCGGCGCGCGCAGATCGTGGACGCCGACATCGTCGCTGTCTGCACCAACAGGTTCGGCAGGAGATGGGACTCCTCCGGCTACCGGCTTGTCGAACAAGTCCGCAGAGGAGCAGCCGTGTTCGCCGAGGTATGGGAGCGGCAAGGAGAGCTCGAGTAGATCCCGCCCGAGGCGCGATAGATCAACCGCTCCACCGGACGCAACACGGGATCGAGGAACGTGCACTCGCCCTGGTAGACCCGGGCCATGAAACTCCCCAGCGGCCTGGCAAGTGCGAGCAAGACCACAAGGTAGAGGATGAGCTGGAGCCAACTGAAAGCGTTCATCCGGACCACTCCGGTTTGAGGAGGGCGACCATGAGGTAGACCAGCAGCCCCAAGGCGATGACCCTGCCCGCGACATAGAGTGGATTCATGGCTTGTCTTCCAGCAGCCGACCGCAGACCTCGAACTGGCCCAAAGGCAGCGCGAAAAAAACAACGGTCAACCCGATATCGACGGCATCCATTGGACTCCCTCGTATGAGTCAGACCGAATGGGATTTAACGACGAAACGCGTCAAATGGGGGGCAAGAACGACACACAAGAGGTCAATAAAGCATCAAGAACGGGAAGACGGAGGACGGAAGACCGGGGAGAAGGTCGACAGCGGACGACAGGCCGCAGACGACCGGAGACAATGGAGGGAGAGTGAACCTTGGCGCGCCAACCCCGCAATGGCCTTCATGTCGCCGCAGGCGGTCAGGATGAGAAGGGCATCCGCAGGATTGCTCAGGTAGCGGAGGAGCGGCCCTCGATCCGGTCCGTTGCCCTGCAGAACGCAGGCAGCACGACCCCCCGGGCGCGGCCCCCCAAAATGACGCCCTTACGACCGTTTTTTTGCGCTATGACCCGATCGAGGGCCGGGCCCTACGCCTCATCCCCGTCCAACACGTAGGGGACATCCGTGATCACGATCCCGGTCTCGAAGGGCAGCGAGAGGCGAAGCAGTACGGCCATCTGGGTGCGCATCAAGTTTGACCACCAGCGCGGCCGGATGGACTGTGGCACGACGATGGTGATGATCTCATTGGGCCGGTGCAGCTCCATCATCCGCTGAATGTACTCCAGCAGGGGTTCGAGCACCATGTTGTGAGGGGAGTCCAGGATGACCAGTCGGACACCGTCCCCCCAGGTCGGCCATCGGCGCTGCAGAGTTCCGGTCTCAGCCGAATCCATGGAGACGTGCACGGCGGTAACATCCTGCGACAGCGACTGGGCGTAACGCAGGGCGGTGAGCGTCCCTTGATGCAGGTCATCGATCGGTACGATGATGCGGTGCCGGACGATGTGCGGCGGGAGGTGGATATGTGCAAGCGAGGTGTCATCCGCCGCCTCCACGGCCTTCGCTTCAGGCTTGTCATCGGTTGAAGTCGAGGCCCGTCTCGTCCCGCCAGCGGCCATCATGTGCGCCAACTGCCTCATCGGGACGACACCCCCTTGCCCGCCGGCTAGTGCCAGCGACCTTTGCTGCTGGCCGATCCCGAAGAGCTCGAGAAAACTCGCGATCCCGATCATCAGGCGATAACGGTATTCCTGCATCCTGAAGGCTTGCCATTTGACAATGGAGGCCATCGCCCCTTCCACCCGGGCCTTCTCATGGACAATGCGATCGATCTGCCTCGGTTCTCGGTGGCCGTAGGGAGAAAGTAGGACCACATGGGCGAGGAGAGTCAGAATGCTGAAGCCCAGGAGGGCGATCCAACCGCCCTCGTGCCACTTGCCGATGAGCTGGCCCAGAAACACCATGCCCGCCAGGATGGTTACAAAGGTGGCGGCCGTTGCTCCCCAACGGCGAGCGCGACCGTTGAAGTGGATCAGGACGTGCCGGCGGACCGCCAGTCCCATAGCCGTAATGGGCATGAACACGCCGACACCGTAGAAGGGCACGGCCACCGTCGTCTGACCGCGCACCAGGAGCATGATCAGGACCGCTACTCCGAATGTGATCGTGACCGAGCGCGTGAACGTGCCGCGCGGATCGCGGTACACGATCGCCTCAGGGATTTCGCCGATGGCCACGTCGCGCCACTCGGTGGCCTGAGCGTCCTGGAGGGCCGTCATCGAGGCCGCGGCCAGCATCAGGACAGCCACGATCTGGTAAGCCCAGAAGAGCATGATGCCCCCGGGTATCTCGTTGAACCCGATGAACGCCAGGTTTCCGACCAAGGTCCGGCCGAGGGTGCCGTCAAATACGTCGAACCGGACCGCGAACGTCGTGACGAACAGGGTTGTCAGCCCGCCGTAGAACAGGAAGGAAGTCTGCACGAACCGCCCGATGCCTGACTTGCCGCCGTAGAATCTCCAGAGCCAGTCCAGCCTTGCCAGGTGCTTCTTGCCCCATTTGACGATCCCGGCATCTTCATCATGCATAAACTGGATGCCATTCGAGACAGCCTCAAGCCCGGTCAGGGCCACCATGCCCTTCATCGCCGCCGTCAACATGTGCAGCATGGCCTGTCCAAGTGAGACCGCTTTTGGCGCCTCCTGGAGCGGAACCGGTGGCACGCCTTTGAGGTGCGCCGCCACCAGTCCGACGGCCATGGTGAGGGTCAACAGCCCGAATACGGCAATCAGGGAGAACACGACTCGCGCCGACTCACCCCGCCCCCGGATGGTGAGATACCAGGTGACGGCAGCCAGGAGCGCCCCGATCCCAAAGTGGTAGCGCCAATCACGTCCGTAGAGGCCGAGGATCGACAGCAGTTGATCGCCACCCGAGAGCGCTGAGACCACGATCGTGAGCACATAGTCCTGAATGAGCGCCACCGCCACGATCAAGCTCAGCGTCGGCCACAGGTAGCGCATCGACGCCGTGTAGGATCCGCCGCCTTCATTGAACGGTCCGAGCGAGAACATGTACAGCAAGCCGAAGGCGAAGTTGGCAAAGGCGATGACGGCGACGGCGATGAAGGCTTTGTCCTGTAAACCATAGGGATGCAGGGCGCTCATCATCTCGCCGGTGGCGTAGTAGTACGACGTGAAATAGTCCACGCCGAACAAAGCAACCGCTGCCAGCAGTCCGATCTGGCCTGCTCCGTGGATGTGCGCGTGCTCCGCCTTCTCCCGCGGAGCGAGTTTGTGGGCAAAGAGGATGAAAAGAACCAGAAGAATCACGGACAGCATCGTTAGACTCCACAGTTCAGATGACAGGTGGGCGGGTCATCCGACCGAGAGAGAATTCCAGACCAAGATCAGCCCGATCTCGACCAGCACGGAGAAGGAGAGCAGGACGGCGCGCGTCGGCTCTCCCGTTAGCTGGCTGATCACCACCTGCAGCCAGAAGAGCCCGGCGATGATACCGAGTGGGCCCGCCCATGAGACCGCTTGACGAAGCAGGCCGGGCCGTGCACGGGACTCTGGGTTCATGCTGGAGAAAACGTGAACGGGCACCCGCAGGTCCGAGGTCAAGAGTTGGCTCGAGGGCGCCGGCCTGGATCCGGCCCGCCGGTCGTCGCTGCACACAACCAGATCGCCGGGCTGCCATATCCCCCGCACCCGCGCGACCCAGTCTCTACCCGACTCGATCAGGACACGCGTCGAGACATGATCATCCTGGATGGCGGCCGCCATGGTGATGAGATGCCGCCGCAGAAGCGCCTCTCCGGCGACATGATCGAACAAACCCAACAACAGGACGGCCGAACCGTGCACCGCAGCCAATTCCCATACACGGCGCGGGAGATCGGCGTCATCCCAGTCGGGCTCGGAGACCAGTACGACCAACCTCTGGATTTGCCCAGGCGCCGACTGCGGTGTGGAATCGGATGTCAGATGGGGTGGTGCAGGTAGTGGTGAGCTGGTCGCAACCATTTCGCCCGTCTCCTCCACTCCAGACTACCCGAGGGGGATAAGACGGCGACAAAGATGCAGACCAATCCCATAAAGCACAAATAAAACAGCCCGACCTCAAGCTGCGATCGGCCTGGTAGGAGCTTCCTACTCGTCTGCCAGGAACCGGTACCCGACGCCCGGCTCGGTGAGGATATACTCCGGCCGTTCTGGGTCAGCTTCGAGCTTCTTACGCAGCTGCCGCACGTAGACCCTCAGATACTCGGTGTGATCGGCGTCCTCCGGCCCCCACACCTGGGTGAGGATGCTCCGATGCGTAAGTACTCGGCCCCGGTTGGCCGCCAGGTAAGCCAGCAGCTTGAACTCGGTGGCGGTGAGCTTGACGTCTTCACCGTCCCGGGTGACCGTGTGCCAGGCCAGGTCGATCGTGATTGGCCCCGCCTTCACTGGCGTTTCCGGTGCTGTCTGCGTGCGACTGGCATGGCGCAGAGCCACCCGAACGCGGGCCAGGAGTTCTTCGATCCCAAACGGCTTGGTGAGGTAGTCGTCGGCGCCCTTGTCCAGAGCCGCTACTTTGTCCCGCTCGCCTTCGCGCACGGAGAGCACGATGATCGGGCACTGTGTCCATTCGCGCAGGCGGGCACACACCTCGATGCCATCCATGTCCGGCAAGCCCAGGTCAAGGATGACAATATCCGGCAGATTGGCGGCGGCCAGGGCTAGCCCCTCCTCCGCGCGCGCGGCCGTCGTCACCTTGAACTTCTTCTCGGTCAAGATGGTGCGCAGGGCCCGCAGAATCTGGGGCTCGTCATCGATGACCAGAATGTGAGGAGGACTGCTCATGACTCGGTCTCGACCTGTGGCCGAGGCGGCTGGGCACCGTCCCAGGCCAGGGGTAGCGTTAGATTAAAGGCAAATCCGGCCGGGAGGTTTTCGGCCCAGATTCGCCCGCCGTGAGCTTCGATGATCCCCTTGCAAATGGAGAGCCCCAAGCCGATCCCCGACACTCGCTCGGCGGCGGTGATTCGATAGAACTTGTCGAATATACGGTCCAGATGCTCCTCGGGCACCGCCGGCCCCTCATTGCTGATCTGTACGTACAAGGACGAATCATCGATCGGGCGGGCATGAATTCGGATGAGCGATCCGGCCGGCGCGTACTTCAGGCTGTTACTCAACAGGTTGGTGAAGACCTGCTCCATTTGGATGTAATCCACCGGGACGAGCGGCAGCTCCTCCGCCAGGTCCACTTCAACCCGATGGGATTCCGCCAGCCGGTGCATACGCTGGAGCACGCTGCCGATGATCTCGGAAAGGACGTTCCACTGGCGTTGGGGTTTAAGCGCTCCCGATTCCAGGCGCGACATGTCCAGAAGGTTCCCCACAAGCAAGTTCAAGTGGTCTGACTCTTCATCGATCGCGGCGAGCAGATCGAGGCGAGCGGTCGAATCCCATCCGACTTCCCCGCTGCGCAAACTGGTGGCGGCGGCCTTGATGGTCGACAGCGGCGTTCGTAGCTCATGGGAGACCGAAGAGAGGATGGCGGACTTCAACCGGTCGCTCTCCTCTAGAATCCGGGCGCGCGATTCGGCCTGACCTAGCCAGGCCCTCTCCAACGCCAAGGCGCCCTGGGTAGCGAAGGTCTGGAGCAGACGTCGCTCCCCGGCAGAGGGAAGAGCCGCAGGTCTCCACATGCGGATCTCGCCCAGCACCCCACGGGCGGCCTGGATCGCGACGGCAAGCTCAGGCGGTCGCTGGGGGGATCGAATGCCGGCAGGGAGCTGGAATCTGAAGGGATCGCTCCCAGAGATCAGAAGCTCGACTTGCTCAGCCCGGAACATCACATGGAGATGCTCGGCCAGGACGCGAGCTATCGCCTGGTCGTCATGCAGACCGGACAGCACCGTACTCAGCTCGTAGAGTTGAGTCGCCTCACGCTCGCGCTCCCTGGCCGCGGTCAACCCCATCTGGGCCCGTCCGACTAACTGACTGATCACAACTGCCACAATCAGGAAGACCACAAGCATGACCAGATCGCTCGGACGATGGACAGTCATCGTGAAGTAGGGCTGGAGGAAGAGGTAATTGAAGGTCAGGAATGCGAAGAAGGAAGCTGTTACGCCCGGCCCGAGCCCCCATAAGGCTGTGCTCAGCACGATCGGCAACAAATAGAGGAGCGCAATCGGGGCCCGATCGAGAGTCCCGCGCAACGCGAAGAACACCGCCGTCGTCGCGGCGATGAAGGCGATGGCAAACAGATATCGCAAGAAGTAGGAGAGCGGAGGCAATTGCATGCCGACCCCATTATACTGGCGCGGGATCGGCCTCCCCAGATTCTCTGGCTTGCCGGTCACAACCTCAATATCGGGCCCGACTCACCACACTCCCCCTCGGGAGGCGCAAACCCGCACACGGCCCCGCCGCCGGCCTCGATCACATCAGAGCCTGATCCGTCTATAATTGCTGGCGGCGACTAGGGGCTGTGATCCCAAGATGACCGAGGAATCTCATCTCGCTCAACGCCACCAGAGCCGCTTGCCCAGAGTCAAGACGAGCAGATCGCGAGTGACTTTGTCGCGATTCATGGACGGGCGCTTCGCAATCGCGTTCATCTTGGCGCTCGGCCTTGTCCTCGGGCTGGTCCTGGTCAAGGACTATGGCGTGTCCTGGGACGAGACGTTTGAGGCCGAGATGGGCTCGGCCGCGCTCAAGGTATACACAGGTTCTCAGGAGTATTTCGCGCTCGAGGCGCTTCCCGAGCACGGGCCCTCGTACTACATGCTCTTCTCTGCAACATCGGCGGCGATACACCGTTACCTCCCGGGTTGGTCGATTCCAGATGGGCGGCATCTGACCAACTACCTGACCTTCCTCTTTGGGACATTCTGGTTCTACGTCCTTTGCCTGCGACTTGTCCGGCGAAACACTGCGGTGATGGCAACCCTCCTGTTCGCCACCCAACCGCTCTTCTTCGGTTCCAGCTTCATCAATCAAAAAGACATGCCACTGATGTCCATCTTCCTGGCCGTGGTCGTACTGGGATTGGTGGCTACCGAAGGCTGGTGGGGAGGGGGCGACCAGAGGCTCGAGCAGACCC
>MGOM01000022.1:94582-107824 GCA_001797105.1 Chloroflexi bacterium RBG_19FT_COMBO_62_14 | reverse complement strand
TCTGGAGGCACCTCGGAACCGAGTGGGAGGCCATGGGCGTCCGCCGGCAGAGAAGAATCGGATTGTGGTCTGCCTTGGTCCTGCTCTTTTTGGCAGACCTGTTCTTCGTGGGGGCTCTACACCGGCTGGGCCAATCAGCGGTTGTGGCCGCAGCCCAGAACCGCGCATTCTGGCCACTCCAGCCTCTCTTCGATCTCGTGGCCAGTGACGCCATCAAGACCCCCCTCCCACTCTATCTAGAGAAGTACCAGGCGCTCTTCAAGGTCCTCCGTCTGGCCGCGATCATCCTGGCAGGAGCAGCCGTGATCATTCCTCTTAGCCTCAACCTGCCTTCCATTGGTCGTGTATGGCACGGTTCGTGGTTTGCGCCTCGGTACACTGTTTTGCTTATCTCTGCCGTACTCCTCGGTTTTGCGATTTCGATCCGCCAGGTTGGTGTTTTCTCAGGGGGGCTTGTCAGCCTGTATCTGCTCTATCGGGGGCGGGCCAGGGCCGTCCTTCCCCTTGCCATCTACTGGCTCGTCGCCATCGCGGCCGCCTATGCTACCTGGCCATACTTGTGGCCCGATCCGTTCCACCGGATCGTCGACAGTTTCCAGGTGATCAAGGAATTCGGCCTGCATTACGTGATATTCCAAGGTCGAATCGTGTCTTCCTCTGATCTCCCCTGGAGCTACTTCCCCACCCTTGTCATGCTCAATCTCACAGAGCCCGCTCTCATCTTGACCCTGTTGGGCCTCAGCGTTAGCGCGTGGAGATCGCTTCGTGGGAAGGATGCCGCCGTCATGACGGGTCTCCTTGGCCTGTGGGTCGGCATTCCGGTCTACTTGTTGGTCACTCGTCACGTGCCGATCTACAACAACCTCCGCCACTTCTTCTTTGTCCTACCTCCCTTGCTGGGATTTGCGGCTGTCGGGCTTGACGGCCTTCTTGTTAGACTGCGCGCCATGCCCCTGCGCGCGGCAATCTCTGGTGTGAGCCTGCTACCGGGAATCTGGGCTATCTTCACCTTGCACCCTTACGAATACGCGTACTTCAACACTCTCGCTGGTGGAGTGAAAGGAGCTACCGGCGAGTACAACGTGGAGTATTGGTGCACATCGCTTAAGGAGGCAACCGACTTTGTCAACAAGACCGCGGCTCCCGGTGAGACACTGATGGTGTTCGGCCAGATCCAGAACGCCATTCCGTATGCCAGACAGGACTTGATTCTGGAGAGCATGTACTCCCCGCTCCCGAAGGCGGATATCGTCGCAATCTGCACCGATCTCGTCAGCGGCAGGTGGGATCCTTCCGACTTCCAACTCGTCCACGAGGTACAGAGGCGCGGGGCTGTTTTCGCGCAGATTTGGCGGAGGAACCAAGCCCCTGAATAGTGCGAGAAGCGGGATCCCTTGGGCCAGGAGCGGCCTACCTGAAGCGGCCCTTCTCAGGGCTATCATTGCGAGGAATGTGCGCACCGGACGAAGTCCTCTCTGGGCCGGGCGGCACCGTTCGACCATCGGTCCGCGGGAAACTGCCGTGGCGCGCCGGGTCTGAAAAAACGGGATGAGCGCGCCCCGACTCAGGATGTGAGACAATCGGATGATGGGACCGGCGCCCCGATTTGATGCGCCCCGACCCTTGGCCCGGAGGGATTGGACGCTCGGTCGGCGTGCGGGCAAGTCAGGTCGTGCGGGAGCAAGCCGGAACGACGCCCAGAACGAGGGGCCGGGGTACTGGAAGACGCATCTCTCTGAGGGTGAACCTCGTCATCGAATGACTGATTCTGATCATGGAGCTTTTCCCAAAGTCGGCGTCGCGCCCATCGAAAGAAAGGAGTGAGTTCAATGTCCGCTAGTTCGACCTCTCCTCAACCGGATTGGCGCACCCGGCGGCTTCATTTGGCAGTTCTCGGATGCCTGCTCATCGCCACCACATTCATCATGGGCTGTTCCCTCAGTCTCGACATCCGGACCGATGAGGGCCGCCGAAGCATTCCGATTCATGCCGACCGCGGCTGGCAAGACACGGGGGTGGTCCTCCGCGAAGGGGAGGAGGTCATCGTACAGGCGATCTCTGGCCGGTGGTTCGAGGATCCTGAGGGAGTCTGGCATGACGCCTCCGGCGGCCCGGACCCGTGGATCTGTGGAACTCCCGATTGTCATGAACCGCTCCCGCAACAACCAAAGTACGCGCTCATCGCGCGCGTCGGCGAGGAAGGCGATCCTCTTCTGGTGGGGGAGTTCTTGAGGTTCTTCCCGAGAGAAACTGGAAGGCTCTACCTGCGGGCTAACTACGGCGACATCGACATCCCGATCCACAATCCCGAGGGCCAATTGACGGTCCGGATCAGCTTCGAATGAAACCGGGATCTGATGGCAATGCAGGACGATGGGATCCCTGGATGCTCACCCAGTGCGATCTTGCCCAGGGAATACGAACATGCCAGGCGTCGGACCGACAATGCCCCCGACCCCGGACAGACTGCACTCGAGACTCGCAATGACTGATCGGACCGAAGGAATCCTGGCCGTCATGGCGGCGCTGCTCGTTCTCTTCTCCGCCATGTTGAACCCTCGAGTCTCCGCCGGACTTGCCGTGCTCGTTCTGGTCGGCTATGCGGCATACAAGTTCATCTCCAACAGGCCGGTTTAGCTGGAGGGCCAGCCAGGGACACGAAGGCCATCCAATTTGGCTCAAGAACATCCTCCGCCAGGATTCAGCTGCTGACAGCTTGATGCTTATTGCTTATGGCTTGTTTCTTCTTGCCTACTGCTGACTGCTAATTGCTATTCGCTGAGTTCATAGCCCATGCCGGGAACAACCCAAGGTCGGGTGACCGACAGAGAGTGCACCGGATCCAGCCGGCATGCCATCCCTTTCACGATTGCCCGAGGTATCCTAGATGACTCTCTTCTACGCCTCCATCTCGCTCGCCGTCCTCTCCAGTGTCCTTTATCACGTGTTCCAGAAAGCGACCTCGTCGGCGGTGAATCCGGCGATAGGGTTGATGGTCACGTATGGCGTGGCCTTCGGACTTTCGGCGCTCTTGTTGTTGATCTACCCATTGAAATCAACCGTTGTTGCCGCACTGCGCCAGGTGAACTGGGCAAGTGTGGCTTTGGCCTTCTCCATCCTCGGGCTCGAGCTTGGTTTTCTCCTGGCCTACAGGGCGGGATGGGATATTAGTGTGGCGGCAATCGCTGCAAACGCCGCCGCCGGCCTGGCGCTTCTGCCAACCGGGGCGCTGCTCTTCCGAGAGAGGCCATCGATCGTTAACCTGGTCGGCGTCTTCGTTTGCATTGTGGGTCTGATCATGGTCAGTGTCCGGCGGTAGTGGCCCGACATCGCCCGAATTCAGCCCTGCGGCTTCGGGGGGGCTCTCGACAGCGGGGTTCCAGCCCGGCCCATGTAGCTCTCGGTCCCTGGTCCTCGCCTAGGTTACCCAAGGACTCGATTCGGATGCAGGGGGAACCGGACCGGTGTAACCCGGATGCAAACGGAGGACGCTTCGATATGTCATCCGGCGAAGTATGACCCCGCATGGCTTCGCCCGGATCACACATGCTCCGCCAGACCAGGGATGGCTCAATCGAAAGGTGGCAGCGTGGCCGAACAGCCTTCACTCCAGACCCGAGGCCTCACTCTGAGGCCGTTCAGGCCTTCAGACGCCCCTTACGTCCAGAAGCTCGCCGGAGAGAGGGAGATCGCCGACACGACGGCCAATATCCCGCACCCCTATTGGGACGGTCTGGCCGAGGAGTGGATCGCTTCACACGACAAACGACTTCGGGCCGGGGAGTCGGTAGTTTTCGCCGTTACCAGCTCTGCGGACGGCGAGTTGCAGGGGGCTATCGGTCTGGAGATCGCCGCTCAAGAAATATCGGCCGAGATGGGATACTGGATCGGCCGGCCGTTCTGGAACCGAGGCGTGTGCACCCAGGCTGCGAGGGCAGTCTTGCGATACGGGTTCGAGGAGCTTGGTCTGGTGAGGATTCAGGCCCGGCACTTCCTCCGGAATCCCGCTTCGTGCCGGGTGATGAACAAGATAGGCATGGCCGTCGAGGGACGACTCCCCGAACCGTTCTTGAAGTGGGGCCAGCCGGAGACAATCGAGATGCATGCAATCCTGAAGGAGGAATTCGTCCCCTGATGTCCAAGGATGCCCTTCAGGCAGTGCCGGGCCGACAGTCGGGCGAGGGCGGACCACAGGACATCGGCCGCGACCAGCTTCTCGAGAGCCAGGACCCCTATCGCGCCTTCGCCAGATGGTACGACAGGATCTTCGGCCCCATGAACCACGGGCTACGTCTACTCGGCCTGAGGCTGTTCACACCGAAACCGGGGATGACGGTTCTGGACGTCGGGTGCGGCACCGGCGCTCAGCTCGAGCTGTACCGGCGATTCGACTGCAAGCTGTTTGGGATAGACTCATCCCAGTCGATGCTGGCGGTCGCAAAGAGCAGACTTGCGGATGCAGCCGATCTCCAATTGGGGAACGCCGTCGGGCTTCCCTACTCGACCGGTAAGTTCGACCTGGTGATTTCGATGCTCTCCCTGCACGAGATGAAACCACAGGTACGGATCGGCGCGGTCGAAGAGATGAAGCGTGTCCTCAAGGACACCGGCCGCATCCTGCTGATCGATCATCACCCCGGTCCGATTCAGCCAGTTGGGGGATGGATAACCAAAGCCATCGTGCTTATCGCCGAAGCGGCAGCCGGCCGGGAGCATTTCAGAAACTACCGCCAGTTCATGTCGATCAAGGGGCTTCCGGCGTTAGCCGAGATGTGTAGTTTGAGTATCATCAAGAGTAAGGTTGTTGGCGGCGGTGCGCTTGGACTTCTACTGCTTGAGAAACATTCATGATCGCCGGGCGCCCGCCGAGGAATCCCGTGATCTCACCCTCACCGGTGACATCACCGTGGGCGCGGACGAGGGACTATGCCACTCCTGCAATGCCAGTGCCCTGGAGGGGTCTCCCTGGGGCGTGAGGAGGTCACTCAGATGGCCGGCCTGACTGCCCGAATGGCAACTTCACTCGTTTAGGGTTCGGACAGATCTCTGCACCAACACAATGGAGGTGGTCTTGTGACGCCAAAAGATGTGCAACGACTCTTCGCCTACAACGCCTGGGCGTTCGATCGAGTTTGGGGCTGCGTCGAACGATTATCTGACGAGCAGTTTGTCAGAGAGGTCGACTACTCGAGGGGTTCGGTCCGAAACCAGATGTTGCATATCGCCACCGCTATCGAGCGTTGGATGCAGCGCCTGAAAGGTGACTCACCTACCCCTGGCCGTGCCGCGGAAAGCTACCCCACGCGAGGCTCGGTTCGGACCCAATGGGAGCAAACCAAGGCCGAGCTCGATGCCTATCTGGCGACCCTTGACCAGGCCAAGTTAGATGAGATTGTCGTAGGTCGGCTCGCCGGCCGCGGAGCGGATTACGCCAGCCGGCGATCCGACCTGCTGCTGCACCTGGCGAACCACGGTACCGATCACCGAGCCCAGGTGCTCGCGATCCTCCACAGTGAATTCCAGGTCCCGACAGTCGAACAGGACATGGTGCTCTACCTGATCGAGGCCGACGGATCGGCGGAGTAGTCAGGGCTTCGTGAGC
The DNA here is from genome assembly GCA_001797105.1 of Chloroflexi bacterium RBG_19FT_COMBO_62_14. GTDB lineage: Bacteria > Chloroflexota > Anaerolineae > Anaerolineales > E44-bin32. Next base: position 102,222 of record MGOM01000022.1, on the reverse strand, counting down.
CGGTGCATCGGACTCCTGTTTATCTCATCTGGAGCGGCCGCGTTCTGGTCTCTGCAGGCCTCAACGACCGAAGGGACTCTCAGCCCTCTCCCGGCGCTAGCCCTGCTGGACTGGGGAATCCCGGGGTTAGCCGGGTTCCTATTAGCCCGGCTTGGAGACGCCGCTCCGGGCTAGCCTGGCCCCTTTGCCATGCTTGGCGGCGCTGGCCTTCATCATCGGCGTCGCCTGCAACACCGCAGCGCTTGCTTCCACCCCCACCATGGCTGCTCCGAGGTCGAGCACGCCGGCCCAGATCCCGACCACGGCCGCATCGACGGCAACCAGCGAATGGGCCACCCCCGTCTCGCAAGAGCCGGCGGCCGGGATCTGCGGCAGCGTCGATGGACCGGTAGTCGAATTCCGGATCGAACCCGGAATTCCTGACCCGCGTTGTGCGCGGGTAGAACCAGATCAGCACCTCAAGGTCGTGAATAAGTCCGACGGTCCTCTGGACCTCACGATCGGGACATACAGCTCTCACCTGGAGCCCGGAGGTGAGACCGTGATCGATGCTCTATTCGGCGATTACCTTGCTCCCGGAGTCCACCTGCTGCACGTCCCTCCATGCTGCGGCCCGGAGTTGTGGCTTGAGGGGGGATCCAACTAGCAGCCCATAAACCCACGCATCGATGGGGTTGGGTCCTTCTTTCCTCACCGAATCCTCATTTTTCTTACACACTTGGCCGGAATCCTGACCTTATAATGATCGCCGCTTTGGCTGCCGGCTTCGCCCATCGGGCTTGCCGTCCGTCGCAGGGCCGCTTTGTACGGCCGGCCCAAACTCACTTAGAAGGGAATACCCATGTCGGTTGCGATTCTCAGATCTCGGCTCTCTCAGATTCTGGCAGTCTTGGGCGTGGCGGGCGTGGGCCTAACGGCTTGTGGCGGGGCCGCTCCTGCCTCCACGGCGTTTCTTCCAACCCGGGCCGAGACGGCGCCATCTCCAACTCCCGTGAGGGTCGACCAGCCAACCCAGGCCTCTGAAACACCAGCGGCCTCCGTCGCCTCGCCGGCGGTCACAGGTGACAGCCTCCGTCTCGTCCCAGCCGAAAGCGGCAACGAAGCCCGCTATCGGGTGACCGAGCAACTCGCTGACCTGTCCTTCCCCTCCGACGCGATTGGGGTGACCAGCGATGTCACCGGCATGCTTGTCGTCAGTCCGGAGGGGAGCATCGTCCCCGAGGAGTCGAAGTTCGTCGTCGACCTGACGTCACTCACCTCAGATCAGAGCCGACGCGACAACTTCATCAAGCAGCGGACTCTAGAAACCGACCGGTTTCCGACCGCGGAGTTTGTCCCTGTCGAAGCACTTGGCCTCGATGTCGCCGCGCTGCGTGCCGGCGAGACGGCGTTCGAACTGGTGGGGGATCTGACGGCCCATGGTGTTACCCAGCGCGTGACCTGGCAGGTGACGGCAAGTCTGAACGGGGATGCTCTGACCGGGATGGCCGGGACCGAGTTCAAGTTCGCCGATTTCGGGATGACCGTTCCAAGTGTGATAGTCGTGTTGAGCGTCGAAGACAGGATCCGACTGGAGTACGACTTCAACTTTGTGATCGAGACTCCAGGCGGTTCGTGAACCGGGGGCGACCCAAGATCGGCAGACCGGCAACACGGCAATTCGCAGCCTGATGTCATTTCCTCCGGCCCGGACCAATCCGGGCCGGCGCCTTACCCCCCGGGCGTGTTGCCGGCCGTCTCGATTGCGCGAGAATGGCGGGTCGACAAGGACCCTGCCCACCGAGTAGGGCGGCCTTTCAGGGTCCCGATCTGTTCGACTGCGCCGTCCGTATGGAATGAGGATGTTTTCCCCGGAACAAGACGCGACTCCCACCCGGTCTCATCTGGGCAATGCCCTATCCGCCGTAGTCGGCCTCTTCCTGGTCGGCCTGATCGCGATTGGGCTGTATTTCCGCTTCGTTTCGACGAATTGGTCGCAAGGCACAAACCTCCACCCGGATGAGTACGGGCTGACAAACACCCTAACCCAGCTCGAGCTCCCCGCTTCCCTGGCCGAGTACTTCAATACGCGCGTTTCTCCGATCAGTCCTTATCAGAAGTACGACATCGATGGACAGCCGGCGCAGAACGGCCCTGACAATCGCATGCGCTGGGGTCAATGGCCGATCACACTCATCCGGGCCACCGGGGAGTTGACCGGGATCACTGACTACGATGAGCTCCGGCTTATGGGTCGTCGCATGTCGGCGCTGGCCGATTCGATCGCGCTCCTGTTCATCTTCCTCATCGGCCGGAGGCTCTACGGCACCAAAGTCGGTCTGTTGGCGGCGGCCCTGAGCTCGCTGGCTGTAATGCAAATCCAGCAATCGCATTTCATGACAGTCGACAACTTCGGAGTGATGTTCACGAGCATCAGTATGTACGCCGCGGTCGGGATCGCTCAGGCCCAGACGATCTACCGCCCCCCAGGCGCCGGCCCCGAGGCGGTCCCGTCTGACACCGGATACCAGATCCATCGGCGGGCCTGGAGATGGCACGCCCTGTTCGGGGTCGCCTTCGGGATGGCTCTGGCCTCACGCGTGAATCTGCTTCCTCTCGGAGGGATGCTCCTGATTGCCTCATTCCTGGCGATCGCGGACCTCCGATTGCGCTCTCAAGAAGATCTCCTTCGGATCGCATGGTCGGTGGCGGCGCTGATGGCCTTCTCGCTGATCGCCGCCGGTCTGACCTTCCGCGCCGTCCAACCAATGAGTTTCCGGGCCGAGACCGGTGACACTACCATTCTGACTATCACTCCCAACTCGGATTGGGTGGAGAGTATGATCGTCGCCCGCAACGAGTCGAATGGCAACGGAGGCGGCCCTCCCTCCGAGCAGTGGGCGAACCGTCCGGCGATCATCTTCCCATTGGTCAACATGGTTTTCTGGGGCATGGGCTTGCCTTTGGGCATCGCCGCCTGGTCCGGGTTCGCATGGGCGGTATGGAGAGTCTTCCGGCCTGGTCATGGGTGGCGAGCGCACGCCCTGCCCTTGATCTGGGTGGGCGGCTACTTTCTCTACATGGGTACGCGCTGGGTCAAGTCGATCCGGTATTTCCTGCCCATCTACCCCTTCCTGTGCCTGTTGGCGGCGTGGGCCCTTGCCGAGCTTTGGTGGCAAGCGAGGCACTCACGCCAGGCAGGGACCTGGGTTGATGTTGCACGCCCGCGGCGGCTGCTCTTTCCCGGTTTGACCCTGCTGGCATGGGCGGTCGTCACCCTGGGCACGCTCACGTGGGCCAACGCATTCGTCAAGGCTGTGTATCTCGACGGTCACACTCGAATCCGGGCCTCACACTGGATTTATGAGAACGTGCCGAAGGGTTCGGTGATCTCGAATGAGAACTGGGATGAGAGCGTTCCGCTCCCCATGGATGGTTACAACCCGTTTGGGGACCTATATCAGGGAATGACCATGGAGGTCCGGTGGTTCGATGACGAGCATAAGAAGGAGATGTTCCTGGAGAATCTGCCTCTAGTAGACTATATCTTCGTGCCCAGCCAGAGAGGGATTTGGAGCATCTCCCGCATACCGCGAACCTATCCCATGACGATGGAGTACTACCGGGCCTTGTTCGACGGTCGATTGGGGTTCGACCAGGTGGCCATGTTCACCGCGCCAATCCAGATCGGCCCATTGGAAATCTCCGACGTCGGAGGCACAATCGCCTGGGGCCGTCCCCCGGCCCTGCCTCTATTCGATGGAAGCATCTTTGGGGCGGAAGAGGCATTTAGTATCTATGACCATCCTCCCGTTTGGATCTTCAAGAAGCGGGCTGATTTCGATATCGACTCAGCCAGGGCCATCCTCGATTCAGTTGATCTCAGCCAGGTCGTTATCCAAACTGCCCGAGAAGCCAGTCGTTAGTCTGCGTTATGCCTCTCGCAGGAGCCAGTATCGGAGAGGTCCCAGAACGACCAGCGCCCGGAACAGCTGAATCGAAAAGCGCCCGCATTCTAAGAAGGGATTGATCAAACGATGCCGATCCTTGAGGTGGACTTCATCTGCCTGGACGAAAGGAGTACTTCGAGCGACCTGGCCCGACGGATTGTAGACGGAGCGGCCGAGGTCTTTGGATCCTCCCCGGGCGAGACGTGGGTCAGGCTGAACCTTGTGGATCGCTCGCGCTATGCCGAAAATGGAGGCGGGCCGCCGGAGGGAGTGCTCCCGGTCATTGTCCGGGTCCTGAAGCGCCGAAGCCCCCGCGGTGCCTCCCTGGCATCGGAGGTCGAGGCCCTGACGCAGGCGATCGCCAAGGCTTGCGAACGTCCTCCCGAGAATGTACATCTCATCTACGCTCCCGACGCGGAAGGACGGGTCGCCTTCGGCGGTCATATCGTCGGGCTCTGATATCAGGAGCGCGCAGCTACCACTTCGGCGGAGGTCTGAAGGCCCGCCTCCTGGCCGGCATACCTTCCGGCACCCGACCCCCCCCTCATATTGTTTGCATTGGACCCCGTGGGAAGATCCGCATGCCTCGCGATACAATCCCGGAGCCGCAAAGATCTATTCCAGGGTGAAATCCCGAGACATGCTCGATCGAATCAGACGGACGCCGCTTCCTCTCGTCGCCGTGGCCATCGTCGCTATGGTCATGGCTATCGCCCTGACCTCGCTCAACGGCCCGGGGTTGTCGACGGACGCGGTGAACTACTTGTCGACCGCGGACAACGTGGCTCGAGGGATCGGTTTCAGGAACTTCGAAGGTGATCTCTACGTCTTGTGGCCGCCCCTTTACCCAGCCATCCTCGCCGGGATTGAGCTCTTATTCGGCGTCGGCCCCCAGGTTTCAGCCTCCCTACTGAATGCGCTTGCATTCGGTGGGATCGTCCTTCTGATGGGCATTCTCGCTCGACGGATCCTCGAGCGGGACTTCATCCTATGCTCCTGGGCGGTCGGCGGAGTACTCCTCTCCACATCGACATTCGCCATCTCCGTCAATGTGGCCTCCGATCCGATCTTTATCGTCCTTGCGTTGTCCTTTCTGATCCTATTTGATAGGTACGCCCGGGACGGCGACCGGGCGTCGTATGTCGGCCTGATCGCGGTATGCGGTCTGGCCTGCCTTCAGCGCTACATCGGCGCAACGCTCATTCTTGTGGGTTCGGTTGGGATCGTGTATGCCCGCTGGTCAAGACCTAGACAGGGAATGGGCGAGGCGGCCGTTTTCGCCGGGCTGAGCGTGGCCCCCCTGGGGGCGTGGATCGTACGGAATTATCTGGTGAGTGGAACGTTCCTCGGGGTGCGGGATCCTGAGACGTGGAAGCCGATGGAGAATCTGCTCGATATCGGCTTCAAGGCCGCCCGCTGGTTCGTTCCTTATCAGCTGTCTTCTCATCCAGCATTCTGGGTCGTGTTGGTCGTCGGTCTGGCAGTCGTCGTTTTAGTCCGCCGGAAGAGGCTCGTTCGACCATTGGCCGGGGTGGAACCTGAGCCGATCACGTTTGTGTTGATCCTCTTCCCGATCATCTATCTTGCCGCCATGGTTGTCCTCACCAAGTCAATTGATCACAAGAACATCCTGTACGATGACAGGCTCTACCTCCCGGCATATTTCCCCTTACTCGTTCTGTTCTTGCTGGTTATTAGACTGATGCTGAGGCTGGTCCTGCCCGAGGCGGCATCTCGGATGCGCCGATATGCACTTCTTGGAGCGGCGGCCGTATGGCTCCTCTTTCCGGCGTACGGGATGTACAAGTTCTGGGTGAGATCGATAAACGACAAAGGGATCGCCTATTACAACATCTACAACACCCCCACCTATCAGGACTCGGCTGTAACCTCGAATCTGAAGACCTGGGTTTCCGATTCGGATTTGGCGGTCTACAGCAACTATCCAGCCGCGGTCTATCTCGAAACCAGGCGGATTGTAGGCAGCCTCCCGGGCAGGGCCGACTTCTATGGCGTCCCACAGCCTCTGGAGGGCTATGCCGGGCGGTGGCCCGGTCGGTTGCCAGCCGTGTTGGTGTGGTACGAACCGAATACGAAGCGGAACCTGTACAGCCTCTCAGAGCTGGCTACGTTGGCCGAGCTCCGGCCCTTGTTCACTTCGGGCGACGGTGCGATCTACGCCCTCACACCTCGATGAGCGGCCTCAAGAGGATGGTTGGGAGGCCTCGTGCATACGGCAGGAGCAAAGCTGATGAGACTGTGGCAGATGGAATGTGTATAGTCTGACGCAAGGGATTTGTGGGAGAATCAATCGCTTGTTTGGCTAGGAGCAGAGAATGCCGGGGTGGGCCAGGTGAGGTCAGATGCGCCTCCTCGGGCTGCACACGCCGCAAGTGCTCGAGGCGGAGATGGCTCAGCAACCGCGCACGCTCCGCAATGACGCTGTCCAATCCCGTATGGAAGCCCGCCGTGGGTCTCTCGATCGGTGTTGGCCGACGGACCAGCATGAGCAGATCCAACTCATTCCCCATTACGAATGCGCGGTCAAGTCATTTGGCGTCGCCGGCTGGAGGGGCCGTATCGCTAGCCGACGGAATATTCCGTCGGATTTGCGCCCGGGAAGCTCCGAACACGCCGAACATCCGACAGATCCGCAAAGGGTATACCGAGGCCCTACGCCAGGCTGACGCTGAACTCGTGCTGAATGTGGCGAGGGCCCTCCTCACCCGGGGGGAGCACCGCTGGGTGGCCTACGAGCTTGTCCATCATCACCGTGCTGCGATGCACAGGATCGGTGAACCTGAATTGGAGGAGTTTGGCCGGGGGATCGACAGCTGGTGGACGGTGGACGCCTTCTCGCTCGAACTGTCTGGACCGGCATGGCGAGAGCGCCAGGTGGAGGACGGCTTGATAGAATGTTGGGCCAGGTCGCCTGATCGGTGGTGGAGGCGGGTTGCCCTCGTAAGCACCGTTGCGCTCAATGCCAGGGCTCGCGGCGGCCGAGGCGATGTCCCGCGTACGCTGTTCGTGTGTCGGATCCTGGTCAAAGACGCAGACAACATGGTGGCCAAGGCGCTATCCTGGGCTCTGCGTGAGCTCATACCCTATGAACGACAGGCCGTCCAATCGTTCCTCGACTCCAACCGCGAGGCGATCCCTCGGCGAGTGCTGCGCGAGGTCATGAACAAGCTTTCCCTCGGTCTCAAGAACCCTCGTCGTACGACGCCCAAGGTTGTTCGGCCGAGAGGCTGATTGGGGATCTGGATTCGGGACTCAGGTTGTGGAACGGAAGTGAAGCGACCAAATGTGGATTGGAAGCGACGAAACGGATTGGGGCGCAGCGCTGTTGCGGGGCCAGCCCCCGGCCCTTTATTACCGGCCGGGGTCGATCCCAGACCCAGACTCTGGGCACGCGGGCTGGAAGCGACACTCCGTATGGTCAGTAGTCGCCAAAGGTAAGTAGCTTCTCCGGTAAGTCATACTCAGGTGAGGAGGATGTGAGACATGGTTTCCTTTGCAGGTATCAACTGGCTCGCGGTGATTGTCGGTGTCGTCGTCAGCAATGCACTCGGTTTCCTCTGGTATGGTCCCTTGTTCGGAAATGCCTGGATGCGCATGATCGGGAAGCGCCGGGAGGAGATCCAGTCCGAGCCCAGCATGTACATCATCACGATGGTCGCCTCGGCGATCACGATGGTCGTGCTGGCGGTG
>MGOM01000022.1:93012-94544 GCA_001797105.1 Chloroflexi bacterium RBG_19FT_COMBO_62_14 | reverse complement strand
TGGCTGGGCATTGGGGCGACGGCGACCTTCGTCTACACCACTTTCGAAGGCCCACCAACTAATGTGTGGGCCTTGAATGGGGCCTATCAGCTTGTGGTGTACGTGGTCATGGGAGCACTCTTCGCGATCTGGTAATGGCCGGCTGCTCTTCGGTCGCCGCCTGGCGCGCCCGATCAATCGATCCCCGGCGTGGACTCGAGGCTAACCCCTCGCCGGCCGTCGTCCGTTCCTCGGTTTGAGCGCTCTTCGAGCCGCCTCGATGAAGGCGGCTGAGGCCACGGCGTTGGGGAAGCGCGTCTCGGAACTGATCCAGACCGGCGATTCAGGGTCGGCACGCACCTTGCTCTTGCCGGTCCTGACCCGGCGCATCCCATTCCGAGCGCTCGATCGAATCGGTGAGGAGATCGGGGCCGGTTCGCTTCCCTCGGTGATCACCTTTCTGGGATCCATTGCCGCGGAGGGAACCCTTGGGGGCTGGCCGGTCATTGGCTGTGCCCTGGCGCGACAGTCGGATCGGGATCAATCCGGTGCCTTCGAGCGTTGCCAGTCGTTCATCGTCGCCGCCGACACCTGGTATGCCACAGACATCCTGGGCGAGCGTGTTCCCGGCCGGTCCCTGGCCCTGGACTTTGACGGGGCCTTGGCCCTGCTCGAGCCATGGCGCGGGAATCCCAACCGTTGGATTCGTCGCGCGGTTGGCGTCGGTGTGCATGTTTGGGCCAAGCGATCGCGCGGAACTCCTGCACTTGCGCCACGCGCCCTTACTCTCTTGACGTTCTTGGAGCCGATGTTCGAAGAGGACGTGTTGGACGCCGTCAAAGGTATCGGGTGGGGGTTGAAAACCATCGGACGCTTCTACCCTCGAGAGCTGGCAGGTTGGTTGCATCGACAAGTCGTGGTCGCCGGCCGGCGACACCGAAAGTTGATGCTTCGCAAGGCGCTCACCTATCTACCACCGGACCAACGCTCCCTGGCGCTCGGGACGGCCGGCTTGTCATGATCGAGTTCCAGGAGTTCAGCGCCCGCAAGATCGTCAACGTCCACCGCCACGTCGACGGTCCCTGGTTCTGGGACAAATACAGCGCGCATCCGTATGTAGGCTGTCGGAGCGGATGCGAGTTCTGCTTCCTGCGCGGCGGACGGTACCTGGGCCGTCGGGATCCGGCGACCTTCGACACCTTGATCCAGGTCAAGGTCAACGCGCCGGCGTTGCTGAAGAAAGAGCTTGCCCGTCTCGAGAAGGACGTCATCGTCTGCGGAGATTGGCAGCAGCCCGCCGAAGATCGGTACCGGCTCTCGCGTGAGATGCTCGAGGTGGTGTACGACTTCGGATTCCCGCTATTCGTAGTCGAACGTTCACCCCTGATCGCCCGCGACCTTGACTTGCTCGAGTCGATCAATGCACGCGCCTGGACGGGGGTGGTGATGAGCATCAGCAGCATGGACGATGGGGTGAAGAGAGCCTTCGAGCCAAGAAGCCCGGGAGTGAAGAGGCGGCTTCAGGCGATGAAGTCTCTGGCAGAAGCCGGGAT
>MGOM01000022.1:87780-92978 GCA_001797105.1 Chloroflexi bacterium RBG_19FT_COMBO_62_14 | reverse complement strand
AAGGTCGGTGATGATCCGGCCCAGATCGAGGAGATCATCCGAGCCGTACGAGACCATGGGGGGACATTCGTCCTCGGCGGAAGTCTGACGATGGAAGGCACGCAGGCCGAGCGAACGCTGGTCGCCGCCCGCAAACGCGATCCGGGCCTCGAAGCCGAATGGCGTGAGCTGTATGGCTGGAACGACACCGGCAAGCCCAACTACTCACCTCCGGCGCCCTACTCGGCCAGGCTCCTGATGACAATCCGTGAGCTGTGCATTCGCTTCGGAATGAAGGATCGTATGCCGCGCTACATCCTTCCCGGTCCCTTGGCAAGCAACAAGGTGATTGCCGAGAGGCTATTCCTGAGAACGTACGACCTCGAGCTCGAGCAAGCGCAATCGAGCCGGATTTGGGCATACCGACGAGCAGCCTGGACGGTCGACGAGTACGCCGAGAGCATTGACCTCCTATATCGTCAAGGCGGTGAGGCGGCCTTGCGAGAGCTTCCGGGGATCGGCCCGCGGATTGCAGCCCAAATTGCGCGCTGGCTGCGAGAAGATGGGGAAACCCGGAGGCAGGGAAAGACCGTTCCGGCTTGAGCCCAGGCATTCTTCGTCGAATGTTGTCAGGCCCAGGTCGAGTTGAGATTGACCCAGACAAACGAGAGAAAGGCACGCACCCAGGCGACAGTCGACCGGAGGGCCTGAGGAGAACCCTTCAGACCCCGGTGAAGGAGAGAAGCCCACGGCTGCACTATGAACCTTGTCGCGCTCACCGACATCCATGACGATATCGCCGGAATACCGAAGATGGCCGCCGATCTGGAGGCGGCCGACGTGGTCCTCCTCGCCGGAGACTTGACCAACTTCGGCCACAAACCGGGAGCCGAGCGTGTCATCCAGGCCGTCACGCGTTTCGCGCGACGCGTGCTCGCCGTGCCCGGCAACTGCGATTATCCTGACATCGCCTCATACCTGGACGATCTCCATGTGAGTCTGCACGGTCATTGTGAGATTATCGACGGCGTGGCCCTTGTCGGTGTCGGGGGATCGCTTCCCGCCCCGGGTACGACACCCCTTGAGTTCAGCGAGGCTGAGCTGGCGCGCATCCTGGCCGAGGCCACGCCAGGTCCTGGGTCGCAACTCCCGTTGGTCCTCGTGGCGCATCAACCTCCTTTCAGAACCCTGAGCGATCAGATACACACCGGCGAGCACGTCGGGAGCACGGCCATTCGCTCGTTCATCGAGGAACGTCGACCGCTGATTTGCTTCACCGGCCACATCCACGAGGCAGCCGGGATCGACATGCTGGACCAGACTCGGCTCGTCAATCCCGGGCCGTTCGGCAAAGGTGGGTACGCGTACGCCGAACTGGACAACGAGGTCAACCGGCTCGAGATCCGGCGTTGGCGCGGCTAACCGTGCTGAGGGAGTAGAGCGCAACAGGAGAAGCAGGATAAGGAGGACACATCCTGATGAAGATCTACCGGAAGGAGCTTTGGTTTAACGTGCCCGGCCGGCGCGGGTTCATCAACATCACTCCCCAGGTCGAGCAAGCTGTGGTGGACAGCGGTATTCGGGAGGGGATCGCCCTGGTCAATGCCATGCACATCACAGCCTCCGTTTTCATCAACGATGACGAGCCAGGTTTGCATCAGGATTACGACGGTTGGCTTGAAGAGCTGGCTCCCCACGAACCGGTCAGCCAATACCGCCACAATCGCACCGGAGAAGACAACGCCGATGCCCACCTCAAGAGACAAGTCATGGGCCGGGAGGTTGTGGTCGGCATCACTGAAGGCAGCCTTGATTTCGGGCCGTGGGAGCAGGTATTCTATGGGGAGTTCGATGGCGGGCGGAGAAAGCGCGTGTTGATCAAGATGATCGGGGAATGACTCCGTCAAGCAGCCCGGGTGCCTCCACGAGCTCTTCAACCGCTCCTCGGATGATGGCGGTGAATGGATGGACTTGCCAAAGGATGAGGAAGGATGAAACCCAAGACGGTTGATGAGTACGTCAAGAGCCTTGAAGGGTGGCAGCAAGAAATCGTTACGGCATTGCGCGAGCTTGTCCTCAAGACGGTCCCCGAGGCCAAAGAGGCGTACAAGTGGTCCCAGCCGGTCTACGAGCTCAACGGACCGTTCTGCCACATCAAAGCCTTCGGCAAGTACGTCAATCTCGGTTTCTGGCGAGGTGCAGAGTTCGAAGATCCACTGCGCCTCCTGAAAGGCAGCGGTGACAGGATGCGCCACGTCAGCCTCACTGACGTGAAAGAAATCCGCCAGAAGGCTCTGCAGGATCTGCTTCGGGCCGCCGCCGACCTGAACCGTGTAACGGGTGATCCAACGAAGTCGGCCAGGCGCTGACGCAGGGTAGCAGCTTGGACGACACCGTTGGTTGTGCGGACAACCGTCTCAGGGGCTGATCGCTTGTTTTTGCATGGGACTGCGGCGAGCTCCTCTGGGTGGCCCTGCCCTGCCGTCTCTCTATTCAATCCGAGAAGGGAACATGTTGCAGGTGACACGGCTTGACAGCCGGACATTCGAGGTCAGGGTCGACGGGCCACCGCCGACGACCCACACGGTGCATCTCGCGCCCGAGTACCACCGCAAACTGACCGGCGGACGAGCTAGCGAGGAGACTCTCATTACCCGCTCCTTCGAGTTCCTACTCGTACGAGAGAGCAACACGAGTATTCTCCGGGACTTCGACCTTCAAGTCATCGGGCAATACTTTCCCGAATACGAGAATGAGATCCTCGAGAGGCTTGGCTAAACAGGCGCCTCCCGACCTATTGGATTTGGCAGACAGGGTGTACGGTTCGGTAGCATCTCGACTTGCGGAGAAGTATCTTCTCGCCGACCCCCGGACCGAAGGGCTGGCCAACGAACCTGACCCGAGGAAAGGAGCGCCCGTGTCTGAAGCCAGGATGGCCTTGACTGTCCTCCCGGAGGCGATGGCGATCTGCCGCCTAGGGCCGGATGAACCCGGCCCGGGTTGGCTGTCAAACGGCGGCTTCTATTGCCTGACTCACACCGGCGAATCTCTCACCGTCGTCACTCAGGAGGACGGAGTCCCTGAGCAGGTGGAGTGCGATCGCGGCTGGCGCTGCCTCGAGGTTCGGGGCCCCCTCGCCCTGAATCTGACGGGAGTACTCGCCTCCTTGACCGCTCCGCTGGCGTGGGCCGGTGTGCCTGTGTTTGTGATCTCGAGCTATGAGACGGACTTCTTGTTGGTCAAGGAGTCAATGCTGACGCAAGCCAAGCGTGCCCTTGAGCAGGCCGGCTATGTCATCTTTGGCTGAAAATGCCGGGTCGTAGGCGGAATGGCAGGAAGCTTCGCCCAGGCCAGCGAATCAGCCGCGCGAGATGGCCTGGATCTCCTCCCAGGGGAGAACCCTGAGCCTTCGCCACAAGCTCTCATCGCGAACTCGGCTCGCGAAATCGAGCCAGCCCCGCTCGAGATGGGACCAGGCCCCCGAGGGCGTGACCAACCACAAGTGCAAGGTGAGTCCGAGTCGCTGGGCCAGGGACAACCCGACCAGCAGCGTTCGGCCCAGTTGGTAGTGCCTGTCACAGGGGGGCGATTCATTGCCGGGAACAGGTCGCTGGCCGAAATCCAGGGCGGTCTCGAAACGCGCTCCATCTTGCTCCCAATAGCGACACGGATCTCGAAGTACGGATTCTTCGATATGGATCTCCGGACAGCGGCCGGCGGCGTACCTCGAGCAACGGCCGGGGGTGGCCAGATTCTTCACCTCAGCCACAACAAGGTGGTTCGCCCCGCGCAGGTATAGGTCGATCTCCGTGCGTGGACCCTGCCCGTCGACTCGAGCGAGAACCGCGTCGAGGCCCTCAAGCCGCTCGCCCTCAACGCTGTAACCCCAGAAGTAGGGTTTGAGCTCATCGACGAATTCGTCGCCTGAGAGGGGGGTTCCCCAGAGCGGCCTCGCCCCGAGAAGATCGACAAGCCGCACGGTCGGCTGGGCCAGCGGGTATACGAGATTCCAGAGGAGCGCGTTTTCCGACCCGGGGATGACCATGTTGGCGAGAACCCCGGCAGGCAAGACGCGAAAGATCGGCTCACCCGCGCCAGACAGGATCTGCTTCGGCGATGGAGTGACCCGATCGTCGCTCATGGCCAAGTGTCAGCCCCGCCGCGAATTCTAGTAGCACGCCGCGGCCCCCGCGACCGTTTCGGGGCCACTCGCTGGATACCGCCGATTGCCGGCACTTCGCAGACATGCACCACTTCTGAGAGGTTCGGGCGTGAGAATACCGATTCTTGCCTCGGGGATTCGTGCGGGCCGGTGTTGAGCATTGGGTCAAGCGCACGCGAGGACTTTCGCGGAGATGGAGCGCCCTCCGGCATCACTCGGCGGGGAGGGAAGCCTCGCCTTCTTCGAGGGCTTTAAGCTTGGCCAGCCTCCGCACATGCCGCGGCTCACCGTTAAACCTGGCGTTGAGAAACGCCTTCACCAGATCCTCGGCGAGTTCGCCCCCGATCACACGCGCACCGAGGGAGAGGACATTGGCATTGTCGTGCTCGACGGATTGGCGGGCCGAATAGGTGTCGTGACACATACCGGCCCGGATTCCGTGAAGCTTATTGGCGGCGATCGCCGCGCCCACGCCCGATCCGCAGATCACAATCCCGCGCTCAGCCTCACCCCTCTGGATTGCCCGGCCGGCCGACTCGGCGACGTCCGGCCAATCCGCCGGCGGGTGGTCCGCGAAGACCCCCAGATCGATCGGCTCGTCGCCCACCGCCCGGACGGCGGCAAGCACGGCCTCCTTGAGGGGAAACCCGGCATGGTCGCAGGACACGGCCACCTTCATTGTGTGCCGGCTTTCTCTGCAGCCTTCTCGAGCAGGCGGCGGCCAGCCTCGACGATCTTGTCGGGAGTCAGACCCAGCTCACGATAGATCACCTGGTACGGAGCGGAGGCGCCGAATCTTTCCAAACCCATTGCCACGCCTTTCTCGCCTAACCAGCGCGACCAGCCCTGCTGGACTCCGGCCTCGACGGACAGGCGCGCCTTCACTTCCGGCGGGAGGATCATGTCCTGATATCCCGGGGATTGCGATTCGAAGGCCTCCCAGCATGGGAACGACACGAGACGAACCGCAAGACCTGCCTCGGCCAGGGTACGGCCGGCTTCAACAATCAGCCCAACTTCGGAGCCGGAAGCCATCAGGATCAGTTCTGGTTCGCCG
>MGOM01000022.1:86369-87770 GCA_001797105.1 Chloroflexi bacterium RBG_19FT_COMBO_62_14 | reverse complement strand
CGGCCAGGACATAGGCCCCTTTCCTCAACCCTGACGCCGGAGCGAACTCGGTCCGGTCGAGAGTCGGCACAGATTGACGCGTGAGGATCAGCGCCGTCGGACCCTTGGTCCTTTCAAGCGCGTAGGCCCATGCGACCGCCGTCTCATTGGCGTCAGCCGGCCGAACGACGTGAAGGTTCGGGATAGCCCTCAACGCAGCCAGATGCTCGATGGGCTGGTGGGTTGGGCCGTCTTCCCCAAGGCCGATCGAGTCGTGACTGAAGACATAGATCACGCGCAAGCCCATCATCGCTGCCAAGCGGATCGTCGGCCGCATATAGTCGGAGAAGACCAGAAAAGTGCCGCCATAGGGGATCAATCCTCCGTGCAGCGCCAGCCCGCTAAGAACTGACCCCATTCCATGTTCGCGCACTCCGAAATGGATATAGCGCGCTTCTCGATTGTCTGCCGCGAAGGCGCCTTCCCCGGAGATCTTGGTCTGGTTCGATCCGGTCAGATCGGCTGATCCGCCAATGAGTTCCGGAAGCAATGGCGCAAGGGCGTTGATGACCTTGCCTGAGCTAGCGCGTGTGGCCATGCCCTTCTGATCGGCTGGGAAGACAGGCAGGCTATTCACATATCTGGAAGGCAGGGCACCATCCTGGATTCGTTCGAACTCGGCGGCAAGCTGAGGATATGCCCGGCGGTATGCGGAGAAAACATCCTGCCACTTCTTGACAGCCTGGCGTCCTCGCTCACCGATTTCGTGGAAGTGACGGGCCACGTCATCCGGGATAAAGAACTTGGGCTCGAGAGGCCATCCCAGCTTCTCCTTGGCTGCCTGTGCTTCTGTTTCACCCGGCGGCTCGCCATGGGCGGCTGCGGTGTCCTGCTTGGTGGGCAGACCGAAGCCGATGTGGGTCCGGGCGACGATGAGTGTCGGCCGCGGGTCGGAGCGGGCCTGTGTCAGCGCAGCATCGACGGCGGCAACATCATTGCCGTCATCCAGGCGTATCACCTGCCAGCCGTATGCCTCAAACCTCCCTGCTCTATCCTCGGTGAAGGCCAAGTCGGTGCTGCCGTCGATCGTGATTCGATTGTCGTCGTAGAGGTATGTCAACCTCCCCAGACGGAGGTGCCCCGCTAAGGAGGCCGCCTCCGATCCGACACCCTCCATCAGATCTCCGTCCGAGACGATGGCATAGACTCGGTGATCGACGATAGGCAAGTCCGGCTTGTTGTAGCGCGCCGCCAGCCGTTCGATGGCGATCGCCATCCCGACCCCGTTCCCGAATCCCTGACCGAGCGGCCCGGTGGTAGTTTCGATACCCGGCGCGGCCCAGTACTCCGGATGTCCGGCCGTCTTGCTCCCCCATTGGCGGAAGTTCTTGATCTCCTCGAGCGGCAGGTCGAAGCCGGTCA
>MGOM01000022.1:71552-86354 GCA_001797105.1 Chloroflexi bacterium RBG_19FT_COMBO_62_14 | reverse complement strand
GCCGACAGCACGAACCGGTCTCGGTCGGGCCAGCGCGGCAGGGTCGGGTCGAAACTGAGATGGCGACTCCACAAGGCGTAAGCCATCGCCGCCGTGCCCATCGGCAGCCCGGGGTGTCCCGAGTTGGCTTTCTGCACGGCATCCATCGAAAGGAAGCGGATCGTATTGATCGCGCGCGTTTCCAGGTCTTGCTCAGGCATTCTGGGCTCCATCGGTGAGAGTGTGGCGAGGAAATCTTGTGAGGCTGGCGCCGCGTTCTTGCCCGCCACCGTGCATGTATCGGCGAATCATATCATAGGGCATTGATGTGAAGTTGCGGGTCAGGCTCAATTTCCGACGTCGCAACGAAGGCTCTACGAAAAGTGGGTCTCCCACCATTGGTGGAGCCCGCGCATGCATTCGACGCCGACCCTGTGGCCGACGTCGGCCTCGCACATCTGCACTCGCGCGCCGGCAGCCCGCAGGCGCTCGACATCTGCCCGCGCCTCCTCGATGGGAATACGCGTATCCTGTGTGCCATGTCCCCAGTAGACCGGCATGCCGCTCAGGTGAGCCTGAGCGTCCTCGGGCAAGAAACCCGCCAGCGCCACAATGCCCAGCGGCCTCAGCCTATCGTCTTCCGCCGCGGCAAAGGCCAGTGCCGCTCCCTGACTGAAGCCGACGAGTATCATGCGCGTCCGATCCAACTCTGCCTCACGCTCCAACTGATCCACAAGTGTGCTCAGCGCTTGGATCGACGGCGCCAGGTCATCGAGTGTGCCCCTATCCGGATGGATCGCCTGCGTCCAGCTGTACCCTCCCTCGCTGGCGAGATACAGGCCGCGCGGAGCGACGATCATGCCCTTCGTCGGAAGTGCCTTGGTCACGACCCACATCACCGTTTCGTCACCGGTGTGGCCGTGCAGCAGAATCGCCGGAACTGAATTCGGCTCGGCTGCAGGCTGCCATCGGTAGACCAGGGGATCCCCGCCGCCGGCAAGGCGCGGATCACCCATCATCGAGCCTCCTGGCGAACTTCTCGATGAGCCACAACCAGCCCACTATCAAACCGAGGGGCAGCAGACCGATCGCCGTGCACAGCAATGCAAACCCACCCGCTTGAACCCCGTAAATCAATGCGACAAGCCCATCCCCGATCAGGAACAACAGGATGAGGGCGCCGACGATCAGGCGGGTATTTGTCGAGCGCGCATACTTGCGGAGGTCACGCTCCATTTTCTCCGGCATTGGATCCGCCCTGACGGAAGGCCGCCCTGAGACTTCGGGCAAGCCGCCGTCCGGCACCGAACTCGGCTCGAAGTTGCGGCAGGATCAGCTCGGTGGCGCTCTCCCCCAACTTGCACATGTCGGCCGCCGAAGGTCGATCGAACATCCCGATGTGTGACACGCGCGGGCGGATGATGATGTCCGGCCGATCGAGCTCCAATCGGAGCTCGGTGTACATTCGCATCAAGATCTCGGTTGTGCGCAGGAAGACCTTCAGCGCTTCTCCGGGCCGAAGGCGGATGAACATGTCCAGGATTGGGAGCGAGGCCAGTGGGTTTGGGGAACCCGAATCGGCCCACTCCTCTCTGGCTGGCGACAGGGCTACCGCGACGACGGGCCCGGCAAAGAGTGCGCGCGCCGGCCGGACGGGCACAGGATCCACGATGCCTCCGTCAATCAGGCGTGACGCGCCGACGAGCTGGGGCGGGAATACGCCCGGCAAAGCGATCGTCGCCAGGACCGCCTCTACCAGACGGCCTTCGCTAAGGACGATCTCGGCTCCCGACTCCAAGTCGGTCGCTGTGACGGCGCAGCGAACCGCCAGTTCTTCGAACGTCCGATCGGCCAAGGTCTCGCGAAGGAGGGCCTCGATCCTCTCCGTCCCGATCAGGCCTGCCCCAAACGGGCGTGCCCTGAACAAGTCACGGTGCGTGGAGGTATCCGCCCAGTGGACAAGTTCGGGAGGGGAGTAGCCGGAGGCGTATAAGGCCCCGATGATCCCACCCATGCTCGTCCCGGCGATGGCCCGGATGCGAAAGCCGGCCCGTTCCAGTGCGTACAGAACGCCGATGTGCGCCAGCCCCCGGGCCCCGCCGCCGCCCAGCGCCACACTTATATCCATAGTCCATCCCTCTTCCGTATATCTTCTGGACGCGATTGCAGACGAACGAGAGTCCCGCGCCCATTCCCAGCCGCGAGACGGGATCCCTCCCACATTGGATGGCAGATCCTGCCTCGCCCCGGACCCCGCCTACTTCTCAAGAGGGCGCGAGATCCGCTGATCAACTCTCTCGGTCACTGACTCGCCTCTAGCCTTAAGACGCGGTCCCGCCGGAGGCCGGGTCAGATGCCCGGTTTCCAATCGACCAGACCTTGGATCAGGAGCACCGCATCGGCCAGAGGGTCCTGAGGATGCGGCAGGACATGCTCGCGGGTGACGCGCATTGCCAGCCGCTCAGCCGAGGCGCGGAGCTCTTCTTCGACACCCGGCAATGAGGCAAACCAGCGCAGCAGGCCGTAGGCGCCGACGGTGCGATTCACATTCGCCGATCGATCGCGGTAGATCTGAATGGCGAGACCGGCTGCCCGCCGGGCGCACACGCGGGCCCGCCCCTCGTTGCCCCTGGCGCGGGACTGTCGCGCCATCTTCATTTCATCCTCGATCTGGGAGAGCAAGCCCTCCGGGTCCACAAGCTCATGCTACCACACGGCTCGTCGAGACCCCCGCCGCCGTTCAGCACCTTCCATCTGTGGCATCCGTCCTCACCAATATCCCCAATAACGGGCATCGATTCTCCGGCTCCCATAGGCCCGTGATTCATCCCTCCTGCAAGCCAGGGGTGGATCGAAAATCGAAAACGCCGGGGGATCCATTCCCCGGCGTTTCTGTCGAGTCTGGTTTGGGCACCGTCCGAAGAGCACTGGTTTTGCGATCCGTGCTGGGACCCGGGCGAGCTGGGTGATGGCCCCCCGACAACAGGGGATCTGGCGGACCCGCTCAAAGCCTCGCTGAATCGGCCCTCCGTGCCAGATGGTCCAGGAACTCCTGCCTGGAGACCTGGTTGCTTCGGAACGTCCCCTTCATCGCGCTCGTCACCATTCGTGCATTGGCCTTCTTGACTCCGCGCATCGTGGCGCACAAGTGCAGCCCTTCGATGACGACTGCCACGCCATGAGGGCTCACGGCCGTGTCGATGAAATCGGCGATCTGGTTCGTCATTCGCTCCTGAACCTGTAAGCGGCGGGCGAACATGTCCACGATCCGGGGGATCTTTGACAACCCGATTACCCTCGCTCTGGGCAGGTAGGCCACATGAACACTTCCGAGGAAGGGGAGCAAGTGGTGTTCACATAAGCTGTAAAACTCGATGTCGCGCACGATGACCATTTCATCGTACTCGATGTCGAATAGCGCATCGTTGATCAACGCCTGCGGATCGACGCGGTATCCGGCGAGGAGCTCGTCGAACATGCGCGCCACACGCTCAGGCGTCCGCTCGATCCCCTGCCGGGCGATATCCTCTCCAAAGGCCTCGATCAACTGACGCACGGCGGCCTCGACCTCCGGCCGGACGATACCCTGGCCATCAAGAAGGTCGGCTGCGGCTTCGATGTCGCTCATGCTCCCTCCCAGTAGTTCTTCCCATGCGTCTTGATCGTATCACACGCTCGCCGCGGCCCACGACCGTCGAGGGCGTGTTTCTCCCGGCGTTGGAGAGGCCGCTGCAGGCGGTTACAATTCATCCCATGACAAGAGGCGAGGATTTGCACGGGCACGTCTCGCTGGTCACGGGCGCGGGCCAACGTCTCGGCCGGGCTTTCGCCGAAGCGCTTGCCAGAGCCGGTTCCGACGTAGCGGTTCATTTCGGCGAGGAAGCCACCGGGGCGGATGGGGCAGTCGAGGTTGCCCGATCCTTGGGCGTGCGGGCACAAGCCCTCCAGGCGGATCTCACCGATCCACAGGCTACCCGGGATCTGGTCAGGAACGCGTGCGACGCTTTCGGCGTGGTGGACATTCTCGTCAATAGCGCCGCGATCTTCGAGCCTGTCGGGGTTTCCGACTGCAGCCTGGAGATCTGGCAGGCGCATATGGCGGTCAATCTGACCGCCCCCTTCCTGCTCAGTCAGGCCTTTGGCCGACGGCGCGACGGCGGAGCCGGATCGATTGTGAATATCCTCGACTGGAGAGCGCTCCGGCCGGGATCGGACCACTTCGCTTATACGGTCAGCAAGGCGGCATTGGCGGCCATGACCCTGAGCCTGGCACAGGGGCTTGCCCCGAGTATTCGTGTGAACGGATTGGCTTTGGGGGCGATCCTTCCGCCGCCCGGCCTTGTCGGGAAAACGGATGCCCCGATCGATCGCCTCCCGGTCGGCCGGTGGGGTGAAGTGGAAGAGGCATGCCAGGCCCTGGTTTTCCTTCTCGCCGGACCGCAGTACATCACCGGCCAGGTTCTGCATGTCGATGGGGGCCGGCACCTTCTCTGAGAGAGGCCCAATGGCCGAAGACCAGATCGAGATCCAAGACTTGCTGGTGCGGGGCATCATCGGTGTCAATGACTGGGAGCGACAACAACCCCAGGACATCCTGGTCAATGTCATTCTCTTCGCCGACCTTCGGAGAGCCGGCGAGAGCGACGACATCGACGACACTGTGAACTACCGTTCGGTGACAAAACAGCTCATCGAGCACATCGAGGCCGGCCAACGATTCACCGTTGAGGCCCTGGCGGCTGACATCGCTCGTATCTGCCTGAAACAGCCAGGGGTGACCCGCGTCCGCGTCCGGGTTGAGAAGCCGGGGGCGTTGCGCTTCGCTCGATCGGTGGGAGTGGAGATCGAGCGCCGGGCGGAGGACTTTGGCTGAGCTGGCCTTCATTTCCCTCGGTTCTAACATCGATCCGGAATCGAATCTCCCGCAGGCCGTTACGCGCCTGGGAGCAATCGGAAGGGTCATACGGGTGTCAGCCGCCTACGTGAATCCGGCTGTCGGGACGCGGATGCAGGCCGATTTCGTCAACGCCGCGGCCCTGGTCGAGACGTCCTTGTCCCCGATCGAGATCCGGACAAGGCTGCGTCAGATCGAGTCTGAATTGGGGCGCGTGAGAGACGAAGACGAGTATTCCCCGCGCACAATCGATCTGGACCTGTGCCTAGTGGGTGAGCGAGTGGAGAGCTATCCCGACTGGGCTTTGCCCGACCCTGAGATTGATCGACTCGCCCATCTGGCGATCCCGCTGGCCGAAGTCGAGCCGGGTTTCCGCCACCCGCTGACCGGAGAGACTCTCCAGACGATCGCCGAGCGTCTTCGGCCGTCGGCGCAGCTCATATCGCACCCGGCGATATCCCTTTGGCCGCCTGCCGGGTTGTCAACCGCACCCGAGGAAGTCGCAGATACTCGCCAGTCCTGAGGCAAGCGAGACTCACAAGATTCTTCATTCGCGCGGCTGGCTTGAGGGCTGGGACTCGGATCCCTATGAGGCTATTGTTTTCCCAAGATCTATCCGCACGCGGCTCCTCCCGGCCGAGGCACATTCCCCTTTCCAACCTCTACCCCTCGCGCTACGATCTCCCGGCGCGCCCTGCTCCAAGCAAATCGAGTGCGAGACATGTCTGAGAGAACGGCGGAGGTCGTCATTTGCGGCGCGGGTATCGCCGGCATCTCGGCCGCGTATCATCTCACCGTCAACTTCGGCGTTCGCGACGTCCTCCTCGTAGATGAAGGCTCTCCGCTCTCGCTTACGAGCGACAAGTCGACCGAATGTTATCGCAATTGGTGGCCCGGCCCGGGCTCAGCCATGGTCGAGTTGATGAACCGAAGCATCGACATCCTGGAAGAGCTAGCCATCGGCACCGGGAACGGCTTTAATCTCAACCGGAGAGGCTATCTCTTCGCCACAGCCGATCCGGATCGAGCACAGGTATTCCGGCAGACCGCCGAAGAAGCCGCTGAGCTGGGTGCCGGTCCGGTTCGCTTCCACACCGGTGGCTCCGGCGAGCCGACCTATCACCCTGCTCCACCCGACGGATTCGAAGGACAGCCGACCGGCGCCGACCTGATCACCGACCCGATGATGATCCGGGAGCACTTCCCCTACCTCTCTCCGGAGACGATCGCCGTCGTTCATCCCCGCCGGGCGGGGTGGTTCAGCGCCCAACAACTTGGAAGCCTCTTGCTCGACCGAGCGCGGCAGCACGGGGCCCGGCTCGAGCAGGCGCATGTCTCGGCCGTTCGCAAAGAGGGCGATCGAGTCGCCGGCGTCGATCTCGAGACCTCGGCCGGCCATCGTTCCGTCGCCTCGCGCACCTTCGTGATCGCCGCCGGCCCCCATCTGCGGACCGTCGGCGAGATGATCGGCGTGGATCTGCCCGTGTTCAGCGAATACCACGCCAAGGTTGCGATATCTGACCACTTAGGAGTCGTCCCCCGCGACGCGCCGTTGCTCATCTGGTCCGATTCTCAGCGCCTGCCCTGGAGCGCCGAAGAGAAAGAATCCCTGGCCGAGTCGGACGAGACCCGCTGGTTGCTGGACACCTTTCCGCAAGGGGTGCACGCACGCCCCGAAGGGCCGCAGGGGAGCCCGATCCTGCTCATCCTGTGGACTTACCATACCGAAGCCGTCGAACCCGTCTTCCCCCCGCCTGTGGATCCGGAGTACCCGGAGATCGCGCTGCGCGGTCTCTCGACCATGATCCCGGGTCTGAGGGGCTATTTCGGCCGTCTGCCCAAGCCGACCGTGGACGGGGGCTACTACACCAAGACGCAAGAGAACCGGCCACTGATAGGGCCGCTGCCTGTGGGCGGCGCCTACATCATCGGCGCGCTTTCAGGCTACGGCTTGATGGCATCCCCCGGGGCGGGCGAGCTGCTGGCCCGCCACATCGTCGGACACGAGCTCCCAAGTTACGCCTCGGCGTTCAGCCTGGAGCGTTACGACGATCCCGAGTATCAGCGACTGCTGAAAACCTGGAGAACGACCGGCCAACTCTGATTTCGATTGCCGGCAGGCGTCTCGAGCCGGCGCAGCGATTCGGCCGGCAGTCCCCCATGTAGCGGGAGGGTCTTACGTCGGCGTTTATTCCCTGATGCCGTTGCATGCATGACGAGGTAGGTCAGACTCCGCCGATCACTCCCGTGATCCTTCAACCATGCTTCGCGGAGTTCATCCCGAGGCCCTCGGCTTCGCTCGGGATGAACTCCGCCGAGGGGTTCGGGACAACCGGGCTAAATCACATATCGAGGGGAAAACAGCCACGCCAGTTGTCGATCGTCGCTCCACCGATCAGTCAGCTGAAGGAAGCACTTCACGGAGGGATGGGGGTTGAGATGTCCAGGAGATGCGCGGCTTCGCCGCGAACGGTACGCGCGGCTTTGGAGCCCGGATGAGGAAATCCTGGTCTCTTAGTGGAGAATTCCCGCCCGCCTAAGGATCTCGCTTAGCGTACGCCGTTCCTCATCGGTGAGGGGCTGCAAGGGTGACCGGACCGGGCCTCCGTAGTAGCCGAGGAGATCGAGGGCCGCTTTGAGGCCCGGCACACCAAAACGGGTGGTGACCGCCGTATTCGGCTCGACCACGCGGAGTTGGATCTCCTTAGCACCCTTCGTATCCCCTTGTTGGAAACGATCCATCATGTCTTTGAGAACAGCCGCAGCGAAGTTACCCAACGCTGGCACGACGCCGACCGCCCCTACAGACAATGCCGGAAGCAGGAAGCCTGCTGACCCAGCCAGCATCTGGAAGTCTGCCGGCGCTTCCCGAAGTGCGAAGGCCATTTTCGCCAAATTCCCGCTGCTGTCTTTCATCCCGACGATATTCGGATGTCTTGCAAGATAGATGATCGCCTCAGCCGGCATGTCAATGCCGGTGTTGGCCGGGACGTTGTAGATCAGCACCGGGATCGGCGAGGCGTCGGCCACCTGAGTGTAGAAACCCTGTAGGGCCGAGGAGGTCATCTTCGACTTGTAATAGCCGGGGGTAACGACGATGGCCAGATCCGCTCCGGCGGCGGCCATCTGCCGCGCCAGCCCGATGGTCTCGCGGGCCGACTCCTGCCCGGCGCCGGCGATGACCAGCCGCCCGAGGCTCTTGACCTGACAGACTGTACGGACGACCTCCACCCTTTCTTCGACTGAAAGAAGGACGAATTCACCGTTCGACCCGCCGACCACATACCCCGCCAGGGGCTCACGATTCAAGCGCTCGATGTTGGATTCCAGATGGGCCAGTGCCAGTGCACCGTCATCATTGAAGGGAGTCGTAATCGGAGGGTAGATGCCTGCGAGATGGATCAACGGAGTATCCCTTAGAGCCCTGCGGAGGGCGGGCCCCGTCCGATCAGACGCCGACGAGAATCGCCCGAGCGGGAGCTCCGTCGCTGCCGATGAGTTTCAAAGGTAGGCAATACAGGGTGTAGCGCCCCTGCTTGACATCTGCAAGGTAGAGGCCTTCGACGACAACGACTCCGGCCCCGAGGAGAATGCGGTGTGTCTCCTCCGTCTTGTTGAAAGGCGCAACCGAGAGGTAATCGACGCCGACAAGATGCCCCCCTTTTCGCACCAGCCACTCGGCTCCGCTCGGGGCGACTGCAATGTAGTCCTTACGGAAACTCCGCTCGCCGCGCGCCCATTGGGTCGAGTTGCGCGTTCGGAACAGCACCCGACGGGTCCGAGGCGGGATTCCGGCTGCATCTAAGACCCGCGCATCGAGGACATCGGCTCGCGGCAGGTGGACGACGTACGCCCGGCCGACCAGCACCTTGAGCGGCGTCCGGTCGACCGTCGCCGCCCCTTCGACGAAGTGAATCGGCGCGTCGACGTGGGTGCCCACGTGCACGCTGCATGCGATCCGGGAGACGTTGGCGTGGCCGCCGTCGGCGATCGATTCGGAGCGCTCCAAAGTCACCGGAGGATCTCCGGGCCAAACCGGCATTCCCGGCTGTACTCCCATGGAGATGTCGTAGATCCGCATCCCGCCTCCGCAGGCGGAGATTATAGGGTCAGCCCAGCCTATTGGCAAACACGGTTGGGTCTCGCCTGGGTGGGCGGCGAAGACTTAAGGGACATTCGGCCCCCGCGGCCAGCGCGCCTCTTGGGCGATCCTCTGCCGCGCATCGAGCACGTTTTTAATCAGTTCCAAGGGTCCGACCGGCGCAGGACTATAATGCCGTCATGTGTCGTCGAGGAGACTCTTCATGATCGACTTCAAAGAAGTGGACCGGCAGATCGAATCCACACTGAACTCCTCCCTGTCAGAGTTGGGACGATTGTGCGCCCAGCCGAGCATTGCCGCACAGGGTGTCGGCCTGACTGAGTGCGCCGGCCTCGTCGCCGAGATGCTTGCCCGGCGTGCATTCTCAGTCCAGATCTTACCCACGGCTGGATCGCCGGTTGTGTTCGCGGTGAGGAAGGGCAGGAGGGATCGTACCCTGCTTTTCTACAATCACTATGATGTCCAGCCCCCCGAGCCTCTCGAGTTGTGGATAACCCCTCCCTTTCAGCCGGATATCCGTGAAGGAAAGATGTTCGCCAGAGGGGTTAGCGACGACAAGGGTCATCTGGAGTGTCGATTGGCCGCGCTGGACGCGCTGCTCGCGGTTGAAGGCGAACTCCCGTGCAATGTGAAGTTTCTTGTCGAAGGCGAGGAAGAAATCGGCAGCATCCACCTCCCGGAATTCGTGGCCGGGAATGCCGGGATGCTCTCCGCCGAGGCTTGCATCTGGGAGTTCGGGGGCGTTGACCACACAGGTGTCCCGATCCAGTACGCCGGGTTGCGCGGGATTTGCTACGTCGAGCTGAATGTGACGACCGGCAGTCTGGATGCCCACTCAGGCCTCGGAGGATCGATCTTCCCCAACGCGGCCTGGCGGCTGACGTGGGCGCTTGCCTCCCTCAAGGGCCCTGACGAGCGGATCCTGCTCCCCGGCTTCTATGACCGCATCCAGGCTCCCAGCGATCGTGATCTTGAGCTTCTAGCCGGGCTCCCGGACGTCGCTGAAGACTACCGAAAAACCTACGGCCTGACCGGGTTCATCAAGGGACTGTCCGACGAGCTGGACCTCAAGCGTGAGGAGATCTTCTCCCCGACCTGTACGATTTGCGGCTTGACTGCGGGGTATCAGGGCGCCGGATCCAAAACCGTGCTTCCAGCAACTGCCAGCGCCAAAGTCGATTTCCGCCTGATCCCGGATCAGAGGCCGGAAGAGGTCTTGACGCAGCTTCGCGCGCACTTGGATCGGAACGGGTTCACGGATGTGCAGATCACCCTGCTCGGGGCCGAACCGCCGGGAAGAACGGACCCGGATGATCCATTCCTGCGAATGGTCGCAGACACCGCGCAAGAGGTGTATGGCGTCCCACAATTGATCGCACCCATGTCCGGTGGCTCAGGGCCGAACCATGCCTTCATCCAAGAGCTGGGTGTCCCGATCGCTACGGCGGGGATCAGTTACCCGGGAGCCCGGGTCCATGCACCGAACGAAAACATCGTCCTCGACAACTTCGTCGCCGGTGTGCGCCATACGGCACGCATCGTGAACGGATTCGCCGAAGGTTAGTCTGCCTGGGCTTGCCTCATGGGCGCGTCGGTGGCATGAGAACAGAACCAAGCGAAACCGATCAAACAAGCGTGGCCCAATCCTCGTGGCGATCCCGGGCACCCGTGCGGCCTGCCTGCGATGGATTCCTTGTCGCGTGATTCGGGCTGGGCTATAATCAAGTCGAGATCGGGGCGTGGCGCAGCCCGGCTAGCGCACCTGCATGGGGTGCAGGGGGTCGGCGGTTCAAATCCGCCCGCCCCGACCTTAATCGCCGGCAGATGTGCCGGCGATTTGATTCAACTTCTCAAACAGAATAAGGCTCCCGGAGCCTTGGAGGCTCCGGGAGCCTTATTCTGTTTGGAGGGCCGGAACGTCAACAGGATGTTACTCGACACCCACTTCAAAGACCGCAAAGTAACCGTCTCGATATCGTTCGAGCCATGGCCCGCAGGAGGCGCCGAATTGGGCCGACTCCAGGATGACATGCGTCACGCCGTAGCGGGTGACGGAGTCACGGAGAGCGCGACAGCTCACCTCATCAGGCTCTTCCCGATAGAAGGCCCTGGCCAGGAGCAGGCGATCGTACCATTCGATCACCTCCTTCGCCCGATAGGGAATCGATTTGAAATCAACCAGCGCCGGCGCGCCGGTCGCCAGACGAAAGTCCTGGAGCTGTGGCGGGATCATGTAGATCTCGCCTTTGTGCTTAGACCTGTCCACGGACTCGAGCACCGGCTGAGCCGACGACGAAGCCACCTGTTGCAGATCGATCCGGAACTTGACCGTGCCGGCAATGACGAGGAGTAGCGTCAGGCTGATCGACCCTCGACTCATGAGGTCCCGCACCGGCCCAGCGATCGACGCACCCGTCTTCCTCGAACGCCAGGCCGCCTCAACCCCGTACCCCAACAGAAGCGTCGTCCCCATGGGAACCAGGAGCGTCGATGGTCGCCAAGGGAAGATCAGGGCCAGAGCCATGCTCCCGGTAATCGCTTGAGCCAGCGTGAGGACGGCCACCGCCCCGGCCAGGCTGGCCATCACGATGAAGATCCGCGTCTTCCTTGCGATGGCGATCCCGGCCGCCACGATCAAGACTTGTACGACTACGCTCGAGTTCCACCAGACCTCGATCAGGGCGTGGTGCGGGATGCGCGTCCGGACGAGGATCTCTTGTGCCTGCCGCAAGCTGGCGGCAGAAGGAGTGGCGAACTGCAAGGCTGTGTAGACGAGGATCGGGAGCACAAGTAGAAGAGCCAGGCCAGCAGTCATCAGCGCCTGGCGGCGAGCCCCCTCGCTCCACTGAACGATCATGTAAGCGAAGATCAGCAGCCCGGCGCTCAGGAGATACGTTGGATGGAAGGTCGCGGCCAGAACTGAGGCCAGAACGCTCTGCGGATATCTGCCCAGTGAGGCAAGATGAACCGAGAGGAGTAACAATACGCCGAACATGCTCGGCTCGAGCACGGGTCCCAGAAGTCGCTGGCCGGCGAGGCCAGCTTCGAACGTGTAGCTCCACGGATCGCCAAGGGTCTTGAACAGCAGGAAGCGAAACAACGCGGCGTGAACCACCACGAACAGCGCCAGGAAGACGCGATGTTCAATGGGGTCGGCTCGCAGATCAAACACACTTGAGGCAATCCCCTCGAGGCTGTAAAGATAAATGCCGAACAAGAGCAAGGCCCACGCGTAGAACGCCACCAATGGGAGCGCCCGAAATGTCGCCTGGACCAACAGGCTGAAGACCGGAGTCGGATCAACCGTATTGGAGAGCCAGTCGAGATTGAGAAACCCGAAGCCGGCCCGCGCCAGACCGTGTAGGAAGTATTGATTCTGGTTGGAGGAGAACAGAGGGGCCTGAGTGTAGGCCAAACCGAATGCGACCGACCACACACACACCGAAATGACGGAGAAGCCCCGCTGCTTAACGGTGCTCTTCCCGAGGGCGGTGCTCATCTTGCCCGGTGCCGTACCGTCCAAGACATGGACACGGATCTCATGCGTCCGGCTCGCGCAGACTCTCGCCGGCTAGTACTTCCAGGACCCCGATGACCGCCGAGTTGTCGAGATCGCGCATGCCCATCTGCAGCATCGCCCGAAACAACTGATGGTTTGCGGCAGTCCCCGGTAGCGGCAAGCCGCAAGCTCGGGCGGTGTCCATCACGATGTTCAGGTCCTTGTGCATCATCTCGGCCTTGAACCCCGGGGATCGCTCTCCCGAGAACAGACGCTTGGGTTTGACATCCAGGGTCCAGCACTGGGCAGACCCGCCTCGGATCGCTTCGACGACCCGACGCGGGTCGACGCCGGACTTCTGGGCGAGCAGGAGCAGCTCGCCCATGGCAACCATTTGGGCCGCAACCATCACTTGATTACATGCCTTGGCGACTTGCCCCGCCCCGCTCTCGCCGACGTGGGTGATCGTCTTGCCCATCGCCTCGAAGATCGGGAAGGCCCGACGGAATGCGTCGGACCGACCTCCAACCATGATTGCCAGCGTACCTTCCCTCGCTCCAATGTCGCCGCCGGATACGGGCGCGTCGAGCGCCTCGACCCCGGCTTGCTCCAGACGTTCGGCGATCTTCCGGGAAGTCTCTGGCTTGATGGTGCTGTTGTCAATGAACAGCATCCCCGCCCGGCAACCTTCGACCACGCCGCCGGGCCCGAGGACGACTGATTCGACATCGTCTGAGTCGGGGAGATTGGTGATGACGACGTCACTCGATTCGGCGACGCTCCTCGGCTCGTTGGCTGCCTGCGCGCCTTCGTCCACCAATTCTCGGACTGAGCCTCGGCTGCGATTGTGAACCGTCAGCGGATAACTGGCCCTCAACAGGTTGCGGGCGATCGACTTGCCCATCAACCCGAGGCCGATATAGCCGATGCGCTCCATGACCGACCTCCTTCTTGTCCGGCTCGCACGGAACCAGGACTGAACGACCCCGGTGGGTTTGGGCGCTGATTGGGGGCGCACCCAATGCACTGTCGGGGCTACACGAACAAACAGAAGGCCTGGTTCGCAATGAAGATCGTCGATTCCGTCAGCCGGAGGTGGCCCTCGTCCCAGCGAACCAGACCGTCTTCTTGCAGACGCTTCATCGGTTTGGGGAAGGCCTCTTCGATCCCCACACCGAACCGCTCCTTGAAGGCGCTCTCGTCGACACCCTCATCCAGCAACCTCAGACCAAGCATCATAGTCTCGTTCATTTCCGTCGAAAGGGGGACATCTCGCTGGTCGGCGACTGCCGGAGAGACGGGGTAGTTATATCCGGCTCCAGCCTCGATGCGCCGGACATACCCCGAAGGTGAGCGGACATTCGCATACCTCACGCCGGCCGCATACCCGTGAGCGCCGGCGCCGAAGCCGAGGTACGGTCGGTTGCGCCAGTATTGAAGGTTGTGGCGGCAGGCGGCGAAGCTCCCGTTCCCTTCCCCGGATCCACTCCGGCCGGCCCAGTTGGAGATCTCGTAGTGCTGGAAACCGCCCTCATCCAGCAAGCTTGCGGCCCGTGCATACATCTCAGCTGCCAGGTCCGGGTCGGGCTCCGGCAAGAGACCTCGCCCCACCCATGCGTGCATGGGCGTTCCAAACTCGAGGGAAAGGGCGTAGAGCGAAACATGATCGGGGTCGAGGCTGAGAGCACGTAACAGGCTCTCTTTCCAAGCCGTAATTGTCTGATAAGGAAGCCCGAAGATCAGATCCAGACTGACGTTGGTGAAGCCGGCCTTCCTTGCGGCCAGCACGGCTTGGATGACATCGGGGAAGGTATGACCTCTCTCCAGCAGTCTCAGCTCTCCCGGGTGTGATGACTGGACGCCCAACGACAGACGATTGACGCCGATCCGGCGGTATCCCTCCAGCAGGGCGAGGTCCACACTTCCCGGGTTGGCTTCAAGCGTGATCTCACTCCCCGGCAAGAGGCCGAACCCATCCCGGATCGCCTCCAGGATCTGGGCCACTTGATCGACTGAAAGCAACGAGGGGGTCCCCCCGCCGAAATACACGCTGTGGGCCGAAGGGCCGTGGGCTTTACCGTCCGCCCCGGGCATCCTTGGCGGAACCGAATACCCCCCCACCCCTCGTATCTCTTTGGCCAGGGAGGCTACATATGCCGGGATCAGATTCTCGAGGCCGGCATATGTATTGAAGTCGCAGTAGGCGCAGCGCGTCGTGCAGAATGGGATATGGAGGTAGATGCTGATTGGCGACATGCGAGGCTCGAGGCTCGAGCTCGCGCTTTGAACCCTATCAGCACTGGCCACTCCCGTAACGTCTGGGGTGAT
>MGOM01000022.1:63032-71538 GCA_001797105.1 Chloroflexi bacterium RBG_19FT_COMBO_62_14 | reverse complement strand
GGCACCACCGTCTCCCTCGACAGTCAGCCGCCGGGTTTCCCATTGCCGCGCACCGGCCCTCGCCGGGCCATGTAGGTCAGCGGCGCCCGGCCTGGCGGTTTTCGGGTCATGAATTCGACGTCTCCCGCACCTCGCCCGATCCAAGCCCGGCCGGCCATTCAAACCGTCGGGGGGGTCGCCTCATCGGTTACGCCGACCCCGCCATAATCAAGGGCTGGATGCGGTCGTCCACTAGACCTCTTTTACCATATTGCGCTGGCGTATGAGAGGTTATAAAATACGAGAATATCCCTCCTCATTCCGAATGTAATCCAGAAAGCGAAAGGAGACCCATGTCAGCGCCTAAGGTCCGTGCACACCATGAAGAGCTCCAGAAGATAAGCAGTTCGTTCAGTTCCCAGAGTAGCGCCATCGCCGGCGTGAACGGCAAGATGAAGTCTTGCATGGAAACGCTCCGGGGGGGAGACTGGATCGGCCAAGGCGCCAAGGCCTTCCTGAAGGAGATGGACGGCGAAGTCATGCCGTCGATGAAGCGCCTCGAGAAGGCGATGGAGGACGCCGCCCGAGTGACCAATCAGATCTCGCAACTCATGAAGCAGGCCGAAGACGAAGCCAGTGGTTTCATGAAGCTGTAGTCAACGTCTGCTTATCCCAGCACCGCGGAGGCGAACAATGCCCGACGTCAAGATGAATTACGGCTCGATGGAACAGATGGAGAAGGCCTTCAACAAGGCCCACAGTCAAGTTGAAGACTCAATGCGCGAGATGAAGAAGCTGGCGCAGATGATGGGCGACGGAGCTCTGGTCGGCATGGGCGGAGATGCGTTCAAGGCCGCCATCGAGCAGAAGTTGATGAAGCGAATGAAAGTGCTCTCGGAGAAGATGAAGGAACTCGAGCAGGATGTTCGGGGCGCAGTCCAGGCCACCCGCGACGGTGTCTCGACGGCCCAGAGCCGGTTCAAGTGAGCGGATAAGGAGACAACCACATGTCATTTCTACAGTTTCTTCGCGGGGAAGTGGACAACGTGATGTCCGGCGTGAATCAGCAGCAGCAAATCGTGTCCGGCGTACTGGATCGGGTCAACAGCTACGTCCCCAAGATTCAATCGGCATGGATCGGTGGCGACGCCAATGAGTTTGCCGCCGATGTCGCCCGCAAGGTCGTCCCGGCGATGACCGAGTTGATCGCCGCCATCGGCGGCGTCAATCTCAACTTGACCAGAGCGACCAACGTGATCGATCAGGCCGACGCTAAAGTCAAGAGCATGGCCGACGGCATCGGCGACATGTTCGACAAGATCTAGCCCGCAACCGATCTCTAGAGACGGAGGATTCGACCAGTGGCCACTCAAGTCGTGCAGATGGATTACGGCGTCGTCACGGAAGTCTCCAAGGGTTTTTCGACGGCGGCCGACGTTTTGAGAACAGTGAGCAAGGTCCTCGGTATCCTGATTGGGATCCTACGCGCTTCCGCCTTCTTCAGCATGGGCACCAGCCTGGCGCTCGCCAACTACCTGGAGAACATCCAGAAGAAGATCGACCAGCTTGCCAAGATTTGCGAGGAATTCGCTGGTGATCTCGCGCGGGCCGTAGGCGATCACAAGCGCGGCGACATCAAAGGCAGGCGCTACTTCGGTGAAGGAATCAGCTGACAGCTCGTATCCGGTTGTCGCGTTTCCAGGGTAGGGTGCGTTGTCGATCGGGTTGACCCGTTGGGCAGCTCTTATCGGCCGTTGCTCAGTAGGACTTGGAGGAGGAAGTACCCCGCCACAAGGCCGGTCCCCAGCAGGAACACTCCGATAGTGGCGAGCAGCACGTACAGGCGCCGGGGGATGGTACGCCTCTCCGGCGGAGGCGCCGAGTAGATCGCCGTAAGTGCATCAGACAACTCGAGGACGTTATTGAAACGCCCCACCGGGGCAATCGCCCTCTCAACAATGCGGGCCACGCCGGCTTGCTCCAGTTCAGGCCGGCCAACCGGGAGGGGCTTTCGATTCTGGGTCACATCTTGGCGGACCTGGTCGTCCCGCCGGAGCTTGGCCTCGAAACCCGGGTGCCCGGCCAGCATTTCATAGAAGATCATTCCCAGGGAGTAGACGTCAGCTTCAAGACCTATGGGACTCGTCGGGGCATGCGCCAGCAATTCGGGCGCCGTGTAGCCAGGCTCACTCAACCGCGACCAGTCGTAGAGGCCATCGACCTCGCCGCCTTCGACGATGAACCCAAGGTCGAGCAGCATTGGCCGGAGGTTCCCCTCGCGGTCCGTGTCTACGAGAACGATGTCGGGGGAAATGCTCAGGTGGCACTTGTTGCTCCGGACGAGGGGTCGCAAGGATTGCGCCAGGGTGGTGACGACCCACGCCGCCTGATAGTGCCAGATTTGCGGGTTCTCTAGAATCAAATCTGCCAGGATCTTGCCATTGGCGAAGGAGAGCACACTGTATACTCGGGGTTCTCCGCGAAAGGTGATCTCTCCGTGAAGACGCTTCGAGCGGGTCGGATACGGGGCCAGCATGACCGGCAAGACCGGACGAGAGGCGGGCAGGAACGATCGAACAAAACCCGCCGGACCAGTCTGCCGGGGGGACAGCGCTTCCAGGACCAGAGCCTCCCGCTTCAGCCTCTCGGCGCACTCGTCGCTCGGGTGGGCCACCTTCAGCAGAACGGTGTTCTTTCCGCGCTGCGCCTCGTACAGGGCGGCCGTTCGCCAAACGCGCACGAGTTTGGTGACCTTGAGATCGCCAAGGTACTCCCCATAGACCAGGACCGGGAATCCTTCTTCCGCCGGACAGTCTTTATCCTGGCACCACAGATTGCCGTCGCGTGTCACCCGTTCACAACGTTCACAGAATCGATTCATGCTTCACCGGGTTATCTGCGGGCTGGTACCTCTCCTGCCCGCATTCCATTCCCCTTCTCTCGGTACTTTGGCTGATCGCCTCGGCTGACGGGAATCCTTTGGATTTGACGGACGCACCCGCGAATGAGAGAATATAGGCCTATCTATTCTAGATGAATGCCCTCAGGCTTGTCAAACGGAGAACGGTGAGGATACGTTTAGTCAAGGCGCGGCCCTTCCGTGACTCACAGGCGCGGGCACTTGCCTGCCCGGCCTGGCTGGCCCCGCTAAACCCTACCTGGAGCGCACAAACGGTACGTCTCTTCGAGGTCCCTATATCGGGGCCATCCGAAGCCTGTGCGCCATGAGACTTACTTTCAGCCGGATGTGCTTCCCGTCGAAAGTCGTGCTTCGGGGGATCTCGACGGGTCCGGCACGGCCTCCCGCCCTTCGGCCAGGGCCTCGGGCTCGCCGGCGAGGGTCTGCCGAATGCGGAATGATCACCGGGCGATGGGCTGATCCGGTCCGGATATGACGCGAACGCGCGCGCTCGGCCCGACCGACGGCGCCCACCTGGGCCACGTCAATTCGAGCGCACCACGAGCACTGGGAGATAGAACAAATGGCAGTCGAGTACATTGATCGCCCACCACGGATTCAGCCTGAACTGCCTCTGGGAGAAATCGAGGTCCCCCAACCTCCCGACGAGCAGAAACGGGGCGACCAGGGGCTGCTCAGCATGCTTGTGCCTCTGGTGACGATCCTCGGCTTTGTCCTTGTCTCGGGGACGGGCAACGTCCTCTTCATCATCCCGATCGGGCTGGCGATGGTGCTCTCGGTAGGGGTGGCCATTTTCTCAGGACGGCGCGAGCGCAAAGAGCTTGAAGAGAAGAAGCGCGGCTACCAGCTTCTCCTGGCCGAGATGCGGCAGGAGATGACGAGGTCGCACAGCGTCCAGAGGATGTTCTACACCCACAACTACCCTGGCGTTCAGACTCTCACAGAGATCGCCGCCCGGGTGGAGAACAGCCGCTTCGGCTCCCGCCTGTGGGAACGGCGGCCGGACGACAGCGACTTCGGGGCGATCCGCCTGGGAATCGGCAGCCGCCCGTCGACCGTCGTGTACCGCCTGAGCCAATCGAACAGCCCGCTCGACGAGACTCCCTTGGGGAAGGATGCCAAGAAACTGGCACAGGACTCAGAAATACTGACGGACGTGCCTATCACCGTCCCGCTGCGCCCGTTCGCCAAAGAGCCCGGTTCCGACGGCCAGGGCGGCGATGGAGACGGCACCCCGAAGGCCAATGTCACAGCTCGGCACTCGATCGGTTTCTTCGGCAAGAATCCGTCCAATACCGCCGATTCCGCCCGCGCCGCGCTGGCCCATTTCGTGACCTTCCATTCTGCTCTGGACACAAGATTGTTCGTCGTCGGCCATCCGCAAGC
Source organism: Chloroflexi bacterium RBG_19FT_COMBO_62_14 (assembly GCA_001797105.1). GTDB lineage: Bacteria > Chloroflexota > Anaerolineae > Anaerolineales > E44-bin32. The sequence goes on along the minus strand of MGOM01000022.1, from coordinate 67,253 downwards.
CGAGAGCAGTTGGCAGTGGGCCGAGTGGCTGCCGCACTGCAACGTCCGCGGCATCGGGGAAGATGAAGGATTTGAGCCCAACAAGCGCAAGAAGCTGGACCAGATGTGCTTCTCATCCGACAAGGAAGAGGTCTCTTCCTTCTGGAAGCGGATCAAACGCGAGCTGGACCAGCGCCAGCTTCGCATGCGTGAGACCAAGGATGAAGACAAAGGCGGGAGTGACATCTCCCTCCCATTCATGCTCGTCGTCGTCGACTTGCTGGGTGAGATGCCCGCCAGATCTCCCATCGAAGAAGTGGCCTCGGAGGCGGTCGTCGGGACCATCAACCAGGAGGGACCGCAGCTCGGCGCGGCAATCATCTTCCTGACCAATGAGCCCTCAAAAATCCCGAGCGATTGCCAGGCGATGATCGAAGTCGCCGCCGTCGGCGAGAAGGTCGTATTCCGGTACACCGAGGTCGGACTGAATTCGTCGCGTTACCTGGGCGACGCTGACCTGGTGACGGCCAACGAAGCCCGACAGGAAATCTCGGCCAAGATCCGGCGGCTGGACGTGCGGCGCAGCTTCGGTGCAGATCTGCCTGGCTCGGTCGACGTTCTGCAAATGCAATCCCTTCTCGAATCGCGTAAGATCGATACCATCGACAAACTCACGATCGAGCAGAACTGGCGCCGCAGCATCCTGCCGGAAAACTCCGAGTGGTTGAGTGCCCCGATCGGTCTGGTGAGCAGCAAGGAAGTCCGCAATCTGGTCGTTTCAGCCAAGGAGGGCGGCGATGGCGTTCACGGCATGATCGCCGGCACGACCGGGTCCGGCAAGTCCGAGCTGCTTCTGACGTTTATCGCGACCCTGGCCGCCAAGTACGATCCGCGCATCGTCAACTTCGTGCTGGTGGACTTCAAGGGCGGCGCAGCCTTCGAGCCGTTTCGGAAGCTCCCCCATTGCGTCGACATCCTGACCAATCTCGAGGCCAACGCCGTCGAGCGCATGTTCGTGGCGATCCAGGCGGTTATGGACGATCGTAGCCGGATCCTGGCCCGCAGCAACGCCAAGGACCTGGTTGATTATCGGCGCAAGGTGATCCCCCGCCTCGGGCCGGACGACCCCCTTCCCCGCACTTTCCCCCACCTGTTCATCATCGTCGACGAGTTCGCCGAGATGATCGCCGCCAACCCGGACTACCGCACCAAGTTCGAGAGCATCACTCGGCTCGGCCGGGCCTTCGGCGTGACCTTGATCCTCTCCACCCAAAGACCGGCGGGCGTCGTCACCGACCAGATGCGGGCCAACATGAAGTTCCGGATCTGTCTGCGGGTCGAGACACCCGAGGACAGCAAAGAGCTGCTCTCACGCCCTGATGCGGCTTTTCTGCCGAACAAGGGCGGTCGGGGCTATATCCAGGTCGGCAACGACATCCTCACCCCGGTCCAGGTGGCGCGTGTCGGGGGTGACTACAGCGACGATCGGACCGTCATCCTGCGCGACGTCCTGTGGCTCGACGACGAGTCCCTCCCCGGGCAGGGTCCTTCGGACGACGTGCCTCAGTACTCGGCCACGGAAATCGGCGAGGCGCTCGGGCTCAATCCGGGGGAGAAACCGACGACGATGCTGGACTGGATGGTCGGGATCGCCGTCCTGCGCGCCCGCCGGGACGGGGTGCCGGTTCAGACCAAACCCTGGCCCGATCCTCTGCCGGCCAATCTGTCGCTGACCGACCCGGTCGATGCCCGGTATCTCAACACCGAACGGACCGTCTCCGCCGACCGGACGATCGTGATCAACCAATCCCTGCAAGACTGGCTCAACAACACCGAGGAGAAAGCGATCTGGCCGTCGATCGATTGGAAGGCGCCGCCGCCGCTGAGCGCCGAGATCGGCCTGGTCGACAATCCGTATCGGGCCGAGCAGCGCTTGCTCACCCTCGACCTCGGCGCCGGTCCGGTGATCATGTTCGGCGCCGCCGGCCGGGGTAAGACGACTTTCTTGAAGTCCGTCTTGACCGGCCTGGGGGCCACGCGCTCTCCGAGTGAGCTGCACATCTTCGCGTTGGATTTCGGTCGTGCCGGGTTGAAGGCGATCAAAGACCTGCCTCACCTGGGCGCGGCCATCGACGCCTCCGAAGTCTCGCGCGTCGATCAACTCATCCGCATGCTGCGGAATTTCGTCAACGAGAGACAGGATGTCCTGGCCAAGTACAACTCGCTGGCCGACTACAACGCCAAGAACCCGAACAACATCTTCCCCGAGATCGTGGTGGTCATCGACAACTTCGCCGAGTTGAAGGAGAGCTTCGAGCATCTCATCCCTGAGCTGATGGCACTGATCCGCGACGGTCGAGCCTTCGGCGTCAATTTCGTCATTACTGCCGGCACACCCAATGATCTGGGGGGGAAGCTCTACAACCTGGTGACCCAGCGCTTCACGCTGGCCCAGGCCGACACGACGGCTTACGGCGACGTGGTCGGTCGGGGGGCGCCCAATTTCGACAACGTGCCAGGGCGAGGTCTGGTCGCCCTGACTCTGGGTGACGAAACGGTCCCGGTCGAGTTTCACGTCGGCATTCCCGGCCGGCCGGTCGCCCTGAGTGATACGGACGAAGTCGACGGATTTCAGGTCATCGCCCAACGCATGGAGCGGATCTGGACCGCCATGGGCGGCGCCCGCCCTGCGGCCGAGCTGCCGCGAGCAGTTGGTTTCCTCGACATGTTCTCCTTGCTCGAGGACCGGCCGATCGAGCGGATCGGTGAACTGCCGTTCGCCGAGAACTGGAAGAAGAGCATGCTCCCCGAGAACATGGAGTGGCTGCGCGCCCCGATCGGGTTGGTCAGCAGCCGAGAAGTCCGATCCATGGTCTTCTCCGCCAAGTCGGATGGGGACGGCGTACATGGCATGATCGCCGGCACGACAGGTTCGGGCAAGTCGGAACTCCTGCTCACACTGATCGCCTCGATGGCGATCAAGTACGACCCGAGGATCGTCAACTTCGTTCTGGTCGACTTTAAGGGCGGCGCGGCGTTTGAGCCGTTCAAGAAGCTCCCGCATTGCGTCGACATCGCCACCAACCTCCAAGGCAACGCCGTCGAGCGCATCTTCATCGCCGTCAAGGCCGAGCTCGATCGGCGGGCGAAACTCCTGGCGGACGGGAGGGTGGGAGATCTGGTGGAGTATCGCCGAAGGGTGATCCCGGCGCTGAAAGCGGGCGACAAGCTCCCCAGCACCTTCCCCCACCTGTTCATCATCGTCGACGAATTCGCCGAGATGATCGCTCAGAACCCGGAGTACAAAGAGCAATTCGAGTCCATCACCCGCCTCGGCCGGGCCTTCGGCGCGACCCTCATCCTGGCCACCCAGCGTCCGGCCGGGATGGTGACGGACCAGATGCGGGCCAACATGAAGTTCCGCATCTGCCTGCGGGTCGAGACGCCTGAGGACAGTCGGGAACTGATCAAACGTGACGACGCCGCCCGGCTACCCCCGCTCGGCGGCCGTGGCTACATTCAGATCGGCACCGGGCCTTTGACCGAGGTCCAGGCGGCCTGGGCCGGCGCCGAGTACACCGATTCGCCGCCGGATCCGGTATATCCGACGGAGGAGATCGTGGCCGCCCTCGGCCTGCAGGGCGAGAACAAGCCGGGGCTGATGATCGACTGGATCGTTGGCGGGCTGGCGGCCGAAGCCAAACGGCAGTCGATCCCGGTCCAAAGGAAGCCCTGGCCTGATCCGCTGCCTGCAATCCTCCCGTTGAACGAACCGATCGATGCCGCCTATATCAAGTCGGAGCGCGCCCGCAAGACCGGGACCGTCGTCATCGACCCCGCCCTCGATGCCTGGATCAAGAACCCCAAGGCTGAGCCGCTGTGGCAAGCGTGGGACTGGAGTGGCCCGATGCCGGTCCGGGCCGAGCTTGGCTTGGTGGACAACCCCTTCCAGGCCGAGCAGAGAATTCTCTCCTTCGATCTCACCGGCGATCCGCTGGTTGTCTTCGGCTCCGCCGGCAGGGGAAAGACGACGTTTCTTAAGTCGCTGATCCTCTCCCTGGCCGCGACCCGCTCCCCGGCCGAACTACATGTGTTCATGCTCGACTTCGGACGCGGCGGGCTGAAGTCAGTCGCCGGTTTGCCGCACTGTGGGGCCAGCATCGATTCCTCGCAACCAGAAAGGGTCGAGCAGTTGTTCCGGATGGTCCTGGGACAGATGAAAGAACGCCAGGAGCGGCTCGC
>MGOM01000022.1:58204-63007 GCA_001797105.1 Chloroflexi bacterium RBG_19FT_COMBO_62_14 | reverse complement strand
AACGCGCAGAAGAAAGACAACCCGGAGAGCATGTTCCCGGCAATCCTGGTGGTGATCGACAACTTCGCCGAGTTTCATGAGAACTACGAGCATCTCCTCCCCGACCTGATCGCCATGGTGCGGGATGGAAGGTCGCTGGGGATCTATTACGCCGTCGCCGCCGGCAGCCCAAACGACATGGGCGGCAAGCTCTACAACCAGTTCTCCCAGCGCATGACCTTCACCCTGCCCGATCCGACCACCTATACCGACATCGTCGGGCGCGGCGCGCTCAGTCTCGTCGATGTCCCCGGCCGCGGCCTGATCAATGTTGAGGGACAACCGCTCGAGTTTCAGACAGGGGTGCCGGTCATCCCCAACGAGAAGGATCCCTACGCCCGGATCGCCGAACGCATGGAGAAGGCATGGTCTGACCTGGGCGGGAAGCGGCCGGCGGCCGAGCTGCCGCGCTCGGTCAACTTCCTCGACATGTACTCCATGATCCTGGGCAAGCGCGTCGAGCGTATCGGCGACATCCCGATCGCCGAGAACTGGCTGAACAGCATGCTGCCGGAAAAGCAGGAGTGGCTCCGGGCGCCGATCGGTCTGATAAGCAGTCGAGAGGTCCGCGATCTGGTCTTCTCGGCCAAGGCCGACGGCGACGGCGTGCACGGGATGATTGCCGGGACAACCGGCTCCGGCAAGTCCGAGCTCTTGCTCACCCTAATCGCAGCCATGGCAATCCGCTACGATCCCCGGATCGTCAACTTCGTCCTCGTCGACTACAAGGGCGGCGCGGCCTTCGAGCCGTTCAAGAAGCTCCCGCATTGCGTCGACATCGCTACGAACTTGCAGGGAAACGCCGTCGAACGCATCTTCATCGCCATGAAGGCCGAGCTCGATCGACGGGCCAAGCTCCTGGCGGATGGACGCGTCGGGGATCTGGTGGATTACCGCAAGCGCGTGATCCCGCGATTGAAGGCGGGTGATCCATTGCCGAATACCTTCCCACACCTGTTCATCATCGTCGACGAGTTCGCCGAGATGCTCACGCAGAACCCGGAGTACAAGGCCCAGTTTGAGAGCATCACCCGGCTGGGCCGGGCCTTTGGCGCCACCTTGATCCTCGCCACCCAGCGTCCGTCGGGCATGGTTACCGACCAGATGCGGGCAAACATGAAGTTCCGGGTCTGTCTGCGGGTGGAGACGGCCGATGACAGCAAGGAGCTGCTCAAGCGGCCGGACGCGGCGACCCTGCCGCCTCTGGGGGGCCGCGGCTACATCCAGATCGGCGGCGGGGCGCTGACCGAGGTCCAGGCGGCCTGGGCCGGCGCCGAGTACTCGGCCACCGAAGGCGATACTGTGTATAACGCGCAGGATATGCTGGAAGCCCTCGGACTGACAGCCGAGAATCAGCCCGGGTTGATGATCGACTGGATCGTCGGCGCCCTGGCATCCGAGGCCAAGCGGCAAGGGGTCCCGAAACAGACCAAACCCTGGCCTGACCCGCTGCCGACTTTGCTGCCGCTCAATCAGTCGATCGACGCCACTTACATCGGGGAGGGGAGAGGCGAGAAACAGCTCGTCATAAATCAGCTGGTCGCCCGCTGGGTCGACAACGTTGAAGCGACGCCTCTCTGGGAGCCTGTCGACGGGAAAGAGGCCCAGCCGATGCGCGCCGCGCTGGGCGTCATCGACAATCCCTACCTGGCCGAACAAAGAGTGCTGACAGTCGACCTCGCCAGTGACCCGCTCGTCGTTTTCGGCGCGGCAGGACGTGGCAAGTCCACATTCCTCAAGTCGCTGATCATCAGCCTGGCGTCATCCATGTCTCCCTCCGACCTGCACATCTTCGCCCTCGACTTCGGCCGAGGCGGCCTGAAGGCGCTGAAGACGCTGCCTCATGTTGGTGGGATTGTCGAGACCAACGAGGAACAACGCGTCGAACGGCTGATGCGCATGGTCCGGAATGTCATCGATGAGCGCCAACGCAAGGTCCAGGCATACGACTCGCTGGCCGAATACAACGCCGCCAACCCGGACGACCGATTGCCGGCCGTTCTGGTGGTGATTGACAACGCCAGCGAATTCAAGGAGACCTACGAGCAATATCTGTTGGATCTCATCAGCCTGATCCGCGACGGGCGCTCCTTCGGGGTGTACTTCGCCCTGACCGCACCTCTGATCGGCGACATCCCCAACAAGCTGTTCGGGATCCTCAGCCAGCGCATCACGTTCACTCAGGCAGACCCGTCTGACTACTCAACCATCGTCGGACGCGGCTGGACGAGCTTCAATGATGAACCCGGCCGGGGCTTGGTTGTCGATTTGGTGAATTCGCGGCCTCAGCCTCTCGAGTTCCAGACTGCCATCCCCGTCCTCGGCGAGGATACCGACCTCTTCCGGGAGCTGTCGGAGCGGATGGCGAAAGCCTGGGATAGCATGGTCGAAGCCGACCCGGGGCTTAGGCTGCGACGCGCCAAGCCGGTCGAGCCCCTGGCGGATGCCATCGACCTGAAGAGCGTAATGCCGCCATTGGGTGTGGGGCCGGCGGAGCTGGTCGTCCCTCTGGGAATCAACGACCTGGATCGTGAGCCGACGCTCATCGAGTTCAAGGCAAAGGGCCCGAACTGGTTGGTCGTCGGTCCACCCGTCACCGGAAAGACCACGACCTTACGCTCGCTGGTGATCTCCCTGGCCCACAGCTACACGCCGGACCAGGTGGCCCTGGTCCTGGTTGATCCATCCGACGCCGCGCGCCAATTCTTCAGCTACGGCGGCGGTCGCGGCAACTCGCTCGACAATCTCCCGCATGTTCTGGCGACGGTCTCGACTGCAAAACAACTAGACGAAGTTGTCAAGCGTCTCAGGGCCGAGTTCGACGAAGGCGTTCGGACGCGTCTGGCGTCGCATAGCGATGCCTTCACGCCTCAGAATAACAAGACACGTTCGATCTTCGTGATCATCGATCACTACGACGACGCAGAGGTCTTCAATCGTAGCGGCCTTGGTCTGGCCGGGTTGAGCGAAATCGGGAAGGGCAAGAACCTGCACTTCGTCATTGCTGGCAGTCTGCAGATCATGCGCAACAGCATGGACGATCTGCGCCGGCGGGCCGAGTCATCCCGCTACACACTCGTCATTCAGGACCTCGAAGCAGTTCGTTATATGGGCGTACGTGGCAGTTTCGCGGTGAAGGGTGAATTGCCGCCGGGGCGGGCCTTCCTCGTTCGTTCGATCCAGGCATCACTGGTGCAGATCTGCGCGCCTGTCGTCGACGGCCGGGACGGTCGATCGGCGGAAGACGAGCTGGCCTCTCTCATCGCGGAGATCAGGGCCAAATACCCGGCGCGTGCACGCTGGAGCTATCACGCCAAGGACTTGACGGCGCTCGAAGAAGCGATCGCCACTGCAGAACCCGTTGAGGAGACGACGGAGGAGATCCCGCCCTCCGTCGCATCCGCCCCCTCGGCCGACCAGAGCGCGGCCATGGACGAGCTTTCCAAGCTCATGGCGATGCAAGCCGGGTTGACGTCCGGGATCTTGGAAACGGAGATCCCGGAGGCGAGCACGTTCGCCAGTGTGAGCATCGACGCCGAAGCCGGGGGCGGCAAAGGCAAGTCGGCCGGCAAGAAGAAGGATGGAGATGGCGCATCGCAGAAGAAGCCCGGGAAAAAGAAGGGATAGGACATGACCGATCGACTGACGCTCAAACTGGATATCCGGCCGAACGACATCGGTGTCAGACAGGTCAACGTCCGCAGCAGTCTGGTCGTCGCCAATTTCGTGGCCGAGATCAAGGACAAGTTCAACCTCGACGGCAACCTACAACTTCGTCTCGGGGATAGCGGGGAGATCCTCAATCCGGACAATCCGCTGGAGAAAGCCGGCGCCGTCGAGGGGGGCGTGCTGGTTTGTACCAGGATCGTCGAGGCGACCGGAACGCTGGATGAAATCCAGCGCGGTGTCCGCGAACCCTTCGGTGAGACATTTCAGCGCGTGTATCTGAGCGAGCAACGCACTTTGACGGAGTACGACCTGGCCTGGCAGCCGGCCATCGTCGGCCGGAGGGACCACAACGATCCCTCGAACAATCGTCTTCTGGCGGCCGACCTGGAGGACATCGAGGATTTGCCGACCGTCTCACGCCACCACGCCTGCATCACGATGAAGGGAGGATCGTTCTTCATCGAGACGATCCAGGCGCGCAACCCCACCTATCTCGACGGGCTACGCCTGGAGCAGGGGCTCCTCTACCCCCTGTCAGCCGGGTCGTCGGTCCAGGTCGGACGAGTGTCCCTGACCTTCCACATCATCAGCTAACGCACTAGGCTCCGGGAGCCTCTCTCTCTAATGATCGGAGGGCGGCTCCCAGTATCCCTGGTCCCCGATGATGTGGGTCCGATCATCGGCGCTGCCTGAGTAAGGTGTGGCCGAGTCCTTGGAGGGGAGACTGAACTTGAGCTTCACCCCGCGCCGGGCCAGGTCACCCAACACGATCTCATCACCGTCCGCCAGGACGACCGGATCATTGGGTTGGATGCGCCGACCGTTGAGCCTTGTTCCGGCGCTCGAGGCATTGTCGGTCAGGCGGAAGGTGTTGTCCTCGGCCATCTGAATGGTGCAGTGCATCCGGCTGACGGAACTCTCCTCGTCCGGATAGAAAGTGATGTCCGTGGCCGTGGGGTTACGCCCGATCACCGTTGTGGCCATATACAGGCGGAAGGTCTCACCTACAAGCCCCTGCGGTCCCTCTTGCAGCGTAAGTGTGGCCAGCGTTAAACCCGGGTAGGCGTCGGCGCCCATGATCGTGCTGCGCGGCTC
>MGOM01000022.1:53551-58188 GCA_001797105.1 Chloroflexi bacterium RBG_19FT_COMBO_62_14 | reverse complement strand
GCTTCGCTCGCCGCCGGCGCAGGACGGCGGATGACGAAGAAGTAAACACCCCCGACGATGGCTAAGGCCACCGCGCCCAGTACACAGAACAGCAAGACGCCGCCCACGGCCATCGTCGCTGCGCCGGGCCCGGTTGCGGTGGCGGTCGCCGGGATAATAACTTGGACGCTGACCCCGGTCTCGACCGATGACTCCAGTCCGAGTTCGTCGGTCGCCTTGACCTCGAGTTTTACCGGATTCAGGCCCTCGTCGACGATGTCGGAAAGGTCCCACTCGAACTCGAGCTGGGTATCGTCCGGTCCGACGTCGAGCGTGCCCTCGACATTATCGTTGGCAAGAAGCTCAGCCGACACGATCGATCGGGGGAAACCGTCAGGCCAGGCCACATTGGCGACGACCTTCACAGTACTGGTGTCGGCCGACAACGAATTGTCCTCGCCAAGCTGCGCTTCGCGCCGGATTGTTGAGCCGGCGACCGGTTCACTGATCGTCAGACTCGCCGGCTGGAGGTTGATCGTGTATGTGCCGGTTACCCCCGCCGACGGCCGCTCGGTGGAGTTGATCGTGATCTCCCGCTCGCCCGACGCGCCCAGGTTGCTCCGATAGGAGACCGTGTAGTACGCCCGCTGCGCAGCGATGGTGTTGTAGACCGATGAGACGGCGCTCGTGAAGCTCGTGCGGTCAAGTGCGGCGTACTGACCGCCGCTGCTCGTAGCCAAGACCTGGAGCGCATCAGCCCGCCCCCTGTTGGGGTCCGTCTGCAGGGTGTAGATCGAGATGAAGTCTCGCCGGGCGGCGCTGGCCGTGTTCTGCGCGGCAGTGACGGCGACCTGCGGACTGGGGTCTTCGATATAACGTCCGAGATAGATGATGGCGGCCGTTCGGCTACCGGCTACCGGAACGAGTTGCGACATCCGCTGGATCGCGTCCTCGATGCCGAGCAGCCCTTTTGTAGCGCCGCTCCCCCGTTCGAAATTGAAGTTCGCCGCCCAGGTCGTGAGTTCGGTGGCCGTTAACGTGGGTGGCAGGAGTTCCACGGTCTGGTCGCTGTTGACGTTCTGGCGTCCGAGCACCTGAACCGTATCGCGCCCGTCGACGAAATATCCCCCGCTGACGAGCGTGGTGATTGCCAGGCGAGTGTTATTCAGATTGAATGAGAGGAAGTTCGCCAGGCGCCCTTGATCGATCACGAAAATGATTGCGATTGGCCCGTCGGCCTGGGGTGTGACTTGAAGATCGGAAACTTCCTCACCGTTCTCATAGACGGTGATGTTGGAGGCATTCAGCCCCCCGACGACGGTGTTGTTCAAGTCGACTGCCCGCAGCGAGAAGGATACGTCGGGGAACGTGCCTGAATCGACATCGGTAATGAAGAAGGTGTTGCCTGCTTGAGCCATGGCCCCGGCCGGCAGGCCGAGCAGACCCAGAAGGAAGAGAAGTGTCACGGCGATTCTGAAATGTCTGAGCATCATTTTGTTCAAACCTCTGGCAGTCGATTGTTGAGCCTCTTGCACGAAAGGGGCATCCGACCCGAGATCTCTCCCCTCTCAAGGTGAGCCTGCGTCTGCTCTGCGACGCGTGTCACTCGTCGCCGACGATTGCTGGACTCGGGCGATGGCCGTTACCTGCGGTTGAGCCAGCTCCTCCAGCCAGGCGTTCACGAGCAGCTCGAGACGGCGAGTGTCACAACTGGTCACTTCCACTTCGGTCGAATCTCGGCCGGGTTTTTGGACGAACCAAGCCGCACCCAGCTCTCCATATACACTCGCCTTGCGGCCGGTCTCGGCCCCGCCGGGCCACGCCGGTCGCAATCCTACAACCATCCCCCCCTTCGGCGAGGCCAAGGCCTGGAGCAATGAGTGGGCAGTGGCCGAGCTGACATCGTTCGACTTGAGCAACTCCTGGGCTTGTCCGCTGTTGCCATTCTGCGCCAGCGATTGCAGACCCCTAAACACCTTCTCATCCAGATTGAACTGCCCCCAGGCATTCGGCGTCGTCAGACGTAGAATCAGGCCCATTCGCTTGAATAACTCGGTCCGATCCGCTACGGTCCCCAGGCGGTATCCCCCGCGGATATCGATGGTGAGCTCGATGATGAGGCCGGGGGCCAGGTAGTCCAGAATCCCCACGTACTTGCCATCGGCGCCCTTCCGGACCACTCCGATGACGAAGTCCGGATCCGCCATACTGGCCACCATCTCCATCAGGGCCGGGTCGAATTCGTATTCCCCGGGAGCCTCCGCCAACGCTTTCAGCCAGCCGTTTCTCTCGAGGAGCTCCCTGCCCTTCCCGAAGACCGCCTTGCGCGCCTTGACGTCTTTCGGGAAGAGGCGCGAGTCGTTCACCCCGACAAGCAGCGGCGCGCGAACCACCGCTAACAGATAGGCGAACTCCTCCGGGGCCAGTACTACGTTGCTCATGCGCAGGCCCTACTAGAAGATGCCTTTGGCCTGGTCAATGACCCAATTGGCCGCGTCCCAGGCTGGCACGACACTCTCCATGATCTCTTCGGCCTTGTAGCTGACGGGATCGATTCCTCCCAGGGTCTCGCGCCAATAGCGGATACCGGCACGCTGGCCCGAGAGCGGGCTGGCCGTGTCGCGATCCTCAAGTCCGAGGTAGTTGTACCCGGGGCCGGCACCATGGTAGGTATACAGGTAGCCGGCCGCGTCGTGAACCACGCCATGATACCCAACCGCCGTGCTGTCGCCTGGGACAGAGAAATTGTCGGGCCCGACAAGCCCGCCAGTGGGGTTCAGCATGGCTCCGAAGACGGGGTCGATCCCGAATGCACCGCCCACCACGGCTCCATATCGCAAATTGGTGTTCGATCCCAAGAACCAGGGATGCACACTGGATGGATTGGGGGGCGTCTCCGCATTCGCAAGATCGCGCTGGTTACGGATCTGGATGAACTTGTCATACTCGGCGCGTATCTCGTCGACGGGACGACCGCGCAGATCTGCCACTCGCCGCAAGGACCGGTCCAATTCGGCCCCGCTGGGATTGTGCAGGAGGTCGTTCATCGCGCCGCGCAGCTCCCCTCCCGCACCCTGGACCTGCAGGCCGATCAAACCATGCAAGTAATCATCCGCGAACAGGCCGTGTGGATCCCGGGCGAGAAGCCTGTTGGCCTGCCATGAGGCAGCCCCCGCGACTTCGCCCACTGCTTCCCCGATCGCGCCGGCCCCCGCCCCGCCGACACCTGCGATCGCACCGGCGAGCGCCCCCACGACACCCCCGGCAAACGCGATCTGGAAGCACTTGGCCGCTTCTTCTTCTGCCGCCTTCATCGTCTGACTGATCTGGCCGGTCACCCTCCCGGATGTGCCGAGCGCGGCGGAGAGTCGTTGCAGTGACGGGAGCACGTCGTGTTCCATCTCGGAGTAGAAGGCCTTAGCCCCTTGACCGACCCAATCCCCTCCCTGGAGAACCCCCACGCAACGCTGGACGGATTGGATCATTCGCTGCGTTTCCGTGGCCTGCCGCGCAAAGGCTTGCGAGATCTTGGCCAGTCCATCGTAATCTGCCCGGACGCGCAGCGATGACATCGTCTCCCTCCCTAACCCGAAAGCTCGCCGATCCAGTCGGCGATGAGGCTCCGAAAACTGGCTTCGTCACAACTCGTCACTGCCAACTTACCCGACCCGACCTTTGCCTGTTTGACGAGCCATGCCGTCTCCACGCCTTGCACTACGGCGAGGTTGCGCCCGTCGACAACCTGGCCCTTCTCGCACCGCAGCACAGCCACCGATCCACCGAACTCCGGAACGGTCATGGCCGCGACCAACTGCTGTGCCCCGTCCTCGGTCATTCCGTGGTTTACCAGGATCTTCGTCGCTTTCTTACCGGCCTGCGATTCGGCCATCTCTTTCACCGCGAAGAATTCATCTTGCTCCAGGCTCACCCGATAAGCCTCACCCCCGTTGCGTTTCTCGACCGGAAGGATCTCCAGCAGCCGATCAACAAGCCCCGCAGCACTCACCAGGGCCAGTCGATGCTCATCCTCGCTCGGCAGCGTTTGCTCGACCGCCAGCGCCTCCGCCATGTAGTGCAAGAAGAGCTGTGGCCCAACCCCCGGGTTGTCGCGGGTTGTGATCACGGCCAGCACCGGGTTGGCCAGGACCATGGCCATCCCAATCAATGTCGTGTCCAACACGTTGACGCCCGACTCTACTCGAAGCGCACCTCGCTCAGACAGCCGCTGAATCCCCTCCGCCACAAGCGCCTTGTGCTCTCCGGTATTCGCCGGCACAAGTTCGCCGGCATCGAGCCCCACCACGCCCGGCGCTTGCACGGCATCCATCAACACCAGGAACTCGGATCTTGTGAGTGTGATCCCGCCCATCGGACTTTGGCTTTCCTACACCTTCGCCCCGATAAACGAGACGCCGACTGTGGCGAAGGGCAGCCTGGCTGAGGCTTTCTTTGCGATATTAATGCCGATCGACGGCTTGGCACCGCCCTTGAGGCTGATCCCGATGTTGGCTCCCCCGAGGTTCAGTCCAACGTCGCCTCTCGCCGAGAGCGATCCACCCAGGCCGCCGCCGATCGATCCCTTGGCCAGAAACCCTGTGGCCCGGTCCCCAAGGCTGAGCCCTCTTGCCCCCGGCCCTGCCCCGCCCCCGAACTTGTCG
>MGOM01000022.1:49756-53491 GCA_001797105.1 Chloroflexi bacterium RBG_19FT_COMBO_62_14 | reverse complement strand
CCCAGAACCCCCGCCTGCAGCACCATACTTCGAATCGGCGCCGGTCGAAAACGGGCTCTCCGTCTCCGCCCGCTCAAGCTGAAGGACATCGCCTGTCCCCTCGAAGCTGCCGTACTGGGCGACGTAGTCGGCCAGGAAGCCCTCGAACTCATCGAAGTCGGTCCCACCTCCATCGGCCCCGGCCGCGCCGATCCCCGCCAGGCCACCGGCCAAGCCGCCCACGAGCCCACCTGCGACTCCTCCGACCCCAAGACCTCCGAGCAGTCCGCCGGCTACCCCTCCGCTTGCCAAGCCGCCGCCGAGAGTATCGACCCGAAAGATCCCTGCCGATTCATTCTCAGCCTGGCTCATGACTTGGCTGGCCTGGTGCGAGATCCGTTCAGCGGCTTCGAGGGCCGAGGCCAGCCTACGCAATGAAGGTAGCACCTCGCCCTCCATCTCCTTGAAGAATGCCTTTGCCCCCTGGCCGATCCAGTCCCCACTTTGAAGCACGCCCATGCATTGTTGGATCTTCTGGACCACCCGCTGAGTCGCGGCTGCATGACGACCGAATGATTTCGAGATCTGGGTGAGTGAGTCGTAGTCAGCTCGAACACGCGTCGCAGGCATCAGTAGCTTCTCTCCTTGAGCGTCACAGACACAATACCGCTCCCGTCGTTGTCATGAGATCACGAATTCCGAACCAGGCGACTTCGTGGTCTTGTGTTCCGATAGCCCTGTGACAGGCGGCCGTTTCCCCCGGCGGCCGAGACACAGGATCCGAAGGAGACTTCCCGGCCGTCTCGCCCGTGTTCATGAAAGAGCCGGACACTCTGTGGCCAAGTTCTCTCGCCGAGTATGTTTGGCTGTGAAAGAGGCCGGGCCCGTCAGACACCACCCCGAACCGGACAGCTACCCAGAGGCATTGAGCCTCCTAGCAGCGGCGCCCCCTACGTCACCCGGCCGCGACCTCGAACTTGAGCCTAACTGCAGGACCCAACCCAATCACACTGCCGTTCTCCAGCGGGACGGGCCGCCCTTGGGGGATCGGTTGGCCATTGACCGTCGTGCCGAAGGTACTCCTGTCATCTTGGACCGTGAACTTCCCTCCGGAGAACCGGATTGTCAGATGCTGGCCGGAGACTCCGACCGAGTTGTCTACCGGGATCACACCATCATTCCCCTCTCGCCTCCCGAGGGTGAACACCGGCTTTCGGATCTCGGCAGAAAAGACCAGACCGGCGGGCTCCAAGGCTGCCAGTCGCGCCTTGGGCATCGCCGGCAAACCGGCTGCTGGCGCTGCCCCTTCGACCGGAGGCCGGGCAAGAGGCATTTCCGGGGGAGTTGAAGGCGGGGGTGGAGCCGCCGGGCGTACGGGCGGCCGGCGTTGTGGCTCCGGCTCCGGCGGCGGGCCTCGACGTGCCTCGGGCCTCTCCATGACCGGGGCTGCCCGGCGCTCTTTCTGCGGCAAGACGAGGTCCACTGTCTTGGTCCGGTCGCGGCGCTTTGGCATGACAAACCAGAACAGACCACCGACCCCGATGACCGTCAGGCAGCACAAGCCCCCAAGAGCAGCGATCGCCAAGGGCGTTTGTACTAGCCATGTCCTGACCGCCTGGATTGCGCTTGGCCGTTCATAGGAGGTCTTGACGGGGGCCGCCTCGGCTAGCACCTTGTCTGTGCCATCGAGCGCCTGCACGATCAACAGATACTGACCTGAGGTCAAATCTCCCGCGGGCAGGATCAAGGGCTCCCCGACCGGGATAGTCGTTTCTGTCCCGGGGACGATTGCACTGGATTGTTCCTGCGCCAACCAGATCTTGTACTTGACGACACCCTCGATGGCCTGGGTCGCCAACGTTATGACAAACTCGGGAGTTTCGGCAGTTGGGCTGGCGACACTCTCGATGGCGAGCGTCGCCTGGGCAGGCTCGTATTTGAAGTCGACCTTATCCTCGGACAGGGTGCGGCCCTGATCGTCCACGGCGGTCACGACCAGCGTATAGTCGGCGCCGGCTACCAGGTTGCCCGCAGGGACCTTGTTCGTCTCGGCGAACGTGCCCAGACTCTGGGTGAACACCGGAAGACCCGTATCGGCGCTGATCACCGCCACGTTGAGCTGCCGGATCTGCTCCGGCCGTACGAGCCCGAGTGTGAAGCGAATATCAATCGCCGTCGATTGCACCTTGCCGATAAGATGGATCTCGGTCGGACGGACGAAGTCTTGCGTTGAGACGAACGTGATCGGAGAG
Organism: Chloroflexi bacterium RBG_19FT_COMBO_62_14; assembly: GCA_001797105.1. Lineage (GTDB taxonomy): Bacteria > Chloroflexota > Anaerolineae > Anaerolineales > E44-bin32. The sequence continues at coordinate 51,260 of MGOM01000022.1, read as the reverse complement.
GATCTGAGAACGGTCCCATCCTTGAGCGTGATCACCAGCGCCGCCGTCTTCGAGCCTGCAGTTGGGTAGAGCGTGGCTTTGGCCTCCCATTGGTTGCCCATGACGTTCATTACGTTCCCAAATGCGAAGCTCAAGGTACTGGCATCCTTAATGGTCGCCAGGCCCCCCGTGGGGTCTACCAATGCACTCAACTCTCCAGCGGTGATCGAATACCCCTCCAGACCGACGGCGTAGATCTGGACCCGATTCTCGTTCGCCAGTCCGACTACGTCCTGCACGGAATGCGTGGCGCAGTCGTCGGAACTGGCAGTGAACACCACAACGGCCCGTCTGCCTGGGGCGCCGCCCAGCTTGTTCACCGCTTCGTATAAACCATCATTTAGACAGGAGTGCCCGCTAGATTTCGCCCGCAGGCGTTTGATCGCATTCGTCAGCGACTCAGAGTCGCTCGTAAACTCGAGCGCGGTTGGCGCCAGATCGTCGAAGCTGATAAGAGCGTAGGTGGTATCTTGCGGGGCCTGACCGATCGAGTTGGCCAACGTCGTCGTGGCTGTCTTGAAGTCCGCACTGGCTCTGAAGTTGCCCATCGTCCGGCTTCCGTCGACCAGCAGGACGATCGACCACGGCACAGTGACGCCTTGGACAATGCTCCCGTAGCTGTCCCCGTCGAGCTCGATCGAGCCGCTGTCGATCTCTGCTTCTCGCAGGACCTGTTGGTCGGAGTCGAGCAGAGAGAACGTGGTCTCCAGGGACAAGCCCGTTGACCCAGCCGCCGTCGTAACTGCCTCGGGATCGGCCACGTCATGAATGTGAATGGTCGATTGGCCTGAAGTCTGAGCCGAAACGTTCAGAGGCAGGATGATAAGTGCCGTACAAAGACAAACCAGCCAGAGGATATGGAGTGGCCTGTGCATCGCTTCAACCATCAAATCCTTGAACGCGAGAGGATACTAACAGCCCCTTGGCGAGGGGATGGCCTATTATATGCTGATTTGTCGGGGAAGGCCCGAGGCCGAGCACGTTGAGGTGCATTCCATTTCAGGGGGCAGGGGGGCGGGAGACCGACCAATGAACATGGCTTATCCCGGGCGTCATGCGCCATCAATCAAAGCCCGCTCCAGGGAGCCAAAACCGAGGCGGTTGGGAGGATAGAGATCACGGGGGCAGCCGGCGGAATACCACCCAACCTGGCCTGAGCAGGGTGGGGATCGGGCCGGGTGGTCGCGGGCACGTAGATTGAGGGGAAAACTCCAACCAGGGGATGTAGACGGAAACCCCAGCCTCCGGTCTCCCTCCCCTGGGTACGTCGGTCGCACCTATTGAACTGTGAAGTCCAGGTACATCCCCTGTTTGTAGTGTCCGGGCGCGTTGCACATGAGCACGTAGTGCCCGGCGGCGAGGTTCACGCTCAGGTCCTGCGCGGCCGCCGGCTCCAAGTCCTCGACTTCGTCGACGACGGTGACCTGTCCTTCGTCGACGTCCCCGTTTGCATCGACCGGAAGCT
>MGOM01000022.1:47132-49723 GCA_001797105.1 Chloroflexi bacterium RBG_19FT_COMBO_62_14 | reverse complement strand
GGTTGCATTGTTGGTGATGTGGAAGTTGACGTCCCCTGCGTTCATCGTACCGGCCGATGGCGAAATAGCGTAGGTCGTGAGACTCACGTTGATCTTCTTCGGTCCACAGGCGACAAGCACCGGCAACAGCAGGACTAAGACCACTAGCGAGACGAGCTTCCCCGAGATCTTCATCATTCTTCACTTCTCCTTTGGGAAGAATTCTACTACACGCGGCGTACGACCTCGCACTCGGGCTGCGTCGGCTCAGGGGCAGGGGTCGGAGGTGGGCGCGAGCATCCGGATGTCGTTACATGGTTTTTCGCGTATGGCGCGTTTCGCTTGCCTCCCGCCGCCGGCGGTCGAGGCTCGGACTAGGCTGCTGGGGGACACCGGGGACTACTCTTGTCTAGCTCTGCCGAGTCCAGCAGGGGATCCTCAAGCCTTCTCGTCTTCAAGGCTCGGACTCGGTCCGATTGGAGAAACCCAACGCTCCAGTCGCCTATTGTGAAAAACGTATCAAGGTTGACCCAGGGGTCGTTTTCGCCCTAGAATAGACGTTAGAAGTAGGCCGCGTTTTCTCCACCCGTAGCAGTCGAGGGGCTAGCAACCCTCTGACAGCCCTGGGGTTAACCATCGTAGAGGCCGAAGTCTACCCGGCCCACACCGGCGCCGTGGAACCATGGGGACCCGTCCACATACCTGGTGCCTGCGATCCCGACTTCACCCCGCAATGTCCGAGACAGCCATGAGCCACTGCTCAGGCATCGTGCCTCGCCAAGCATGGATGCTCCAAGCAAGAAGATTCGGGAAGGAGGTGAGCCCAGGGAGCACTCCGTCGCACTTTTCCTCTCCTGCGATCCGATCGGAACGCAATCCGGCATCTCGGTCGGGCATTGAGATTAAGGGAGGTGGTTTGCTATGGCACTTGGAGCTCTAGTCTTCGCCATCATTGTGGTGGCTCTTGGCTATCGATACTATGCTTCGCGCGTGGATCGGGACATCCTCCAGGCGGACGCGAAGCGCTCCACCCCAGCGAAGATGTATAACGACGGGGTGGATTTCATGCCAGCCAACGCCAGCGTGCTGTTTGGCTATCAGTTCAAGTCGATCGCCGCTCTCGGGCCGATCGTCGGCCCCATCACGGCTGCCCAGTTCGGCTGGCTGCCCGCCATCGCGTGGTTGGTCGTCGGCGTGTTCTTCATCGGATGGGTTCAGGACTACGCCTCGTCGATGCTGGCCATGCGCAACGAAGGCATGACCATGGGCGGCCTGTCTTACAAGCTGATCTCGCCGCGCGCCCGCGGTCTGCTTCTGTCCTTCCTGTACATCTACCTGCTCTTGATCATGGGCGCCTTCGGCGCGATCGTGGCCCCGCTCCTGGCGGGGAAGACCGTCGCGGTCGGCTTCATCATCCTGACCGTGGCGGGCGTGCTCGCCGGTCAGATGACCTACCGCTGGAAGCAGGACCTGCTGTTGACGACGCTGGTGACCGTCGGCATTGCCCTGGTCGGGATCTGGTTTGGAACCACCACGGTCGCCCAGAACTTCGTGGGTTGGATCAACGGGCTGGCAGGCGCCCCTGAGACCGGAGTTCTCTTCACCCGGCCCCTCGGATACGGCGATGTCACCTGGGCCACCTTCTTCTGGGCTCTCGTCATCCTGGGCTTCTGCTACCTGGGCTCGGTGCTTCCGATCTGGCGCTTCGCCCAGCCGGTGAACTACACCAGCTTCTGGTTTGTCTTCCTGGGGATCATCGGCTCGATCGTCGGCATCCTCATCGCCACCTTCACCGGGTCGGTGAACACCAGCTTTGAGTTGCCGGCTTTCGTCACCGCCTACCAGCCCCATCTGGGGCCGATCTGGCCGCTGCTCTTCGTCACGATCGCCTGTGGAGCCATCTCCGGCTGGCACTCGCTGGTCACGACTTCCGGCACGGCTCGCCAGCTGGAAAAGGAGACCGACGCGCTGCCGGTCGGTGCCGGCGCCATGTTTACCGAGGCGGTTTTGGCAGTGCTGGCGGTGGTGTTCGCCGCCACGGCGCTGACCCGCACCGCGGCCGATGGCACTGTGACCGTGATCTATGATGCCGCCAAGAATTACTTCCTCAGCATCGGGGCGGCCGGGGTCTTCTCCGGCGGGATGGCGCGGTTCCTCAGCGTGATTGGAATACCATCCGCGCTGGGCGGGGCGATCGGCGCGGTCTTCCTGACGGTGATGGCGCTCACCGTGATGCAGCTCGTGCTGCGCTTCATGCGTGTCGCCAGCGCCGAGCTGCTGGGTGACAAGATGCCTGCGTTCAAGAATGCGGCCTTCGGGAGTGTGATCGGGCTCCTGCTCACCCTGTTCATCATCGTCTTCGGCTTCTGGCAGTGGATCTGGGTGCTGTTTGGCGCGTCCAACCAGCTCTTCGCCGGACTGGCGCTGCTGCTGATCTCGATCTGGCTCGCGCAGCAGGGGAAGGCGCATAACTGGGCCTTCTACCCCGGGTTGTTCATGTACGTCACCACGGTGGCTGCGCTCCTGTGGGTTTCGGTGCGTAATGCCCTGTGGCTGGGCGTTGTGAACGCCGGCCCGGATGCCAGTCTGGGCTTCATCGTGGGCAACTTGAT
>MGOM01000022.1:40894-47080 GCA_001797105.1 Chloroflexi bacterium RBG_19FT_COMBO_62_14 | reverse complement strand
GACGGCCTGCAGGCGTTCAACAAGGCGCGCGCAACTGGCATGGCGCCCGCAGCCGCCGGCGACTGAACGCTGGCAAGGTTATGGTCGAAGATCTTGGGAGGGCCCGCCGTGCGGGCCCTCCTCCTGAACGGTAGTTGTTCGAAGGTAGAGTATTTCGGTGATGAGGGAAGGGAGATCGGGCCCATGGACGACCAACCGTTGGAGGTCGAGGTTATCGCACACGTCCTCGGAAGCATGGATCACTGCAGCCATTGCCAGGTGTTCCTGGATGGCGTAGGCATCGGAGGCAAGATCCATCAGTCAGACCTAGAGTCATACCCCACGGAGTGGATGGACGAGTGGAAGCGCCTCTCCGAGGTCATTCTCAATCTTCCCGAGGCCTTCGCCGGCGAATTGATCGTACGGGTCACGGACGCCCAGAGCCCACAAGCCATGTGGGCCGCGATCCGCAAAGGGGTGAGGAAGTACCCGACGTTCATCGTCGCCGGAGAGAAGTACACAGGAACGGACGAAGGGCGCGCCAGGGGGCTCATCTCGCGCCACCTGGCATCTCGCTCGACGAGCCAACCCGGGGCTGGGTGAGACTCGGCCGTGCCAGCATAGGCTTCGCGATCCGAGAGCCCCACATGGGATCGGTCCTCCAGCCCTGTGCGGACCATCTGGCGGCGATCACCGCGATGAGTTCACCGGCTGTGTCCGGCGGCCAGTTGGACGTCCATTACTTCCCGCAGAGGATGGGCTGAGGTCTGACCAGGCCGTAGCCCGATGAGCCCCGTCCCATCAGGGCGACCGAGGTCGGCAAGGTCGGGACCGATCCAGAGCTGCGGCACCTCAGTCGCCGTATGGAGCATGACTTGATCCTGACGATTCTCTCCTCGAGCGCGGGGATGATCCAGTCTGCGCCGGGTGGGCTCGGATACTTGAGTGAGGTATTCCAGGCCGGGAATCTGAGGGATCGGCTGACCCACGAACAGCTCCAGGATGGGTGGCTCTTCGGGAGCATCAACAAGCTTCAGCGACGATATCCCAAGAGGATCAAGGCGCGCTGGGTCGATCCGCACAGCCTCATGGGTCTGTACCTCGCAGTTCGTTTCCGAATACGTTCTTTTCCGGCTATCATAGTAGGCGGAAGGACCTTCGACCCCGGGAGCGATCCCGGCGATTTCGAACGTCTCATCACGGATTTGCTATCAAACCCGGAACCCTGAAACGACTCATCTCATCCGGAGGAGAGGATATGGAAGAAGAACAGAAACGCACGGACTGGCTCGGGCGAATTGGGCGGTCTCTCGCCGACTACATCTACGGGATGGCCACCCACGAAAGCACCCGTTTCGCCCTCAAGACTCGTGGGAGTATGGAACACCTGTTCATCCTGATCACGATGGGCGATCTCCTGGGCGTCCCGATCCTGCCACCCTATTACTCGCTGCGCCTACTGCCGTACGTGGTGCCGCAGATATCCACCTGGAAACGTCGGATGTTGCGCGAGAAGGATCTCACCGACGCACTCGCCTGAGAGGCCAAGCATGTCACTTGCCAGGATATTCCGCGATCACACTCAACGTCGCTACATCATGTTCGGCGGGAAAGGCGGTCTGGGAAAGACGACCTTCTCGGCGGCCACGGCCTACTGGCTGGCCAGCCAGGGCAAGCGCGTCCTGGTCTTCTCGGTCGATCCACAAGCCTCTCTCTCCGACATCTTCGAGAGGGATATCTACGGCAAGGGAGCGGTTGAGATCATCCCCAATCTCTACGCCCAAGAGATCGACGCTGACTCACACATCAAGGCCTACCAAGAGGAGATCCGCAAGAAGATCCTCGACATGTACGGCCTGGATCAAATCCCGGAAGAGATCGAATCCTACATCCAGGCCGCCGCCGCCGAGCCGGCGATGGAAGAAAGCGCGATCTTCGATCAAGTCGTGGACATCGTGGTCGCCGGGGGATACGACTACTACATCTACGACCTGGTCCCGCTGGGCCATGCGTTGTACTACCTCAGCATGGCCAGCGTCTACGATCAATGGATCAGCAAGATCACCGCCCTGCGGGAGCAAATGCGCGAGTACGAGCAGATGGCCGCCCGTTTCCAGCGGAAGAAGGAGCTCCAGGAAGACCAGATCCTGGCTGAGCTGCAAGACATCAAGTACCGGATCCAGACCTCGTCGGGGATTCTGACCGACCGGGAGAAAACGGCCTTCTTCTTCGTCGTCGTACCCGAAGAGATGATCCTGATCGACACACAGAAGGCGGCGGGACTCTTCCGCAAGTTCGACGTGCCCATCAGCGGCTACATCGTCAACCGGGTGCTGCCGGATCACCTGCTCCAATCGCCTAATTTGCCTGAATACCTGCGCAACCGCTATGTCATGCAGCAAAATTACCTCGACAAGATCGACTCGATCTTCGGTGACGAGGTTCTGGCGCGCGTGCATGAGATGGAACGCGACGTGACCGGACTGCCGATGATCGAGCGGCTGGCCAAACTGATGTTCGCCGATGGAGCAGCATGATGATCAAGCTCGCCATCCAGGAATCGATGCTCCAATTCGCTCGGACCCATCCGCAGCAGAAATACCTGTTCTTCGGCGGCAAAGGCGGCGTGGGCAAGACCGTTCTCGCCGGGGCAGCGGCCGTCGGGCTGGCGGGGATGGGAAAAAAGACGCTACTGGCCTCGACCAACCCGGTGCATAGCCTCTCGGGTCTGCTTGACCAGGATGTCTTCGGCAAGGCCACGCCGGTGACCGGGGTGGCCAACCTGACGGCGCTGGAGATCGACACCCATGACACGATCGAACGCTCGAAGGTCGAGATCCGGGAGAAGATCGATTGGTTCTTGAAATTCGCCGAGATCCGGGGGAAGGCCGACGAATTCATCGAAACGGCGACGATGAACCCGGCCTTCGAGGAGTCGGCCATGTTCGAGAACATGATCGACCTGATCTTCGAGGATGTGTACGAAGCATACGTCTTCGATACGGCGCCGACAGCCAATGCCCGTCGGCTGCTGGGAATGTCATCGGTCTACTCGTTGTGGGTCAACAAGATGATGGAGAGCCGGCGTGAGGCTCAGGCGACCCGGTTATCACTCTCCTACAGCAAGAAGCAAGAGAAGGATCCCCTGATGGACTACCTTCTCTCCTTCCGCCAACGGATGAAGAACGCCAAGGAGATCCTGACCGATCCGGAAAGGACCGCCTTCTTTTTTGTCACCCTGCCCGAGGCGCTGCCGATCGCCGTCATCAAGCGCTTCATCGGCTGGTTCCATGAGTTCGGCGTGCCCGTCGGAGGCGTCGTGGTCAACATGGTCATCGATCCCGACCAGGTGGACGAGAACGCCGACGAGTTTGTGCTCAACCGGGTGGCGATGCAGGGGGAATATCTGAAGCAGATCGAAGCCGAGTTCGATGGGAGTGTCCGGGCCGTGCTGCCTTTGTTCGAGACCGAGGTGCGGGGAGTCGAGATGCTCAGGCGTACGGCCAAGCTTCTATTCGCATGAGGCGCGCCGGGCGGGGAACGCACCGGCCTGCGACTCAGCCACCAAGATGACCGAGACCATCGAACATGTGCTGGAGGCGGCCAACCCGATCATCGGTACGGCGCGCTTCGTGAGCCTGCGCCTGGGGGAGACCTGGGACCTGGCGCAGGGCGTCGGCCACCCGGAGATCAACGCCAGCCATGAACGGCGCTCCATCCGTTGGGTTGCGAACGGCGATTTTTGGTACGTCCTCTACGACGACGAACGCCATTGGGCCATGGAATTCCACGGCCGCTTTCGCCCGGACGCCTTGGAGCGAACGCGACCCGGCTCGGGATTGGTCTCGGTGGCGGGTCATGCGGCCGAGGTCCTCTGGAGCCACCGCAGGCGCGGCCTACCCTGGCGGCGCCACGACGTGACCTTCATGACGGTGGAGTATGACTGTCCGCAAAGCGAAAGGAGCATCATGCTGGAGTTCAGCGGGTGGTGCCCCGAGGAGGGTTTCCGCGAAGTCCTGGCGAGCCTGGCGCGGCTGCGCTGTCATTGAGTTCGAGACCAGACCCCTCAGGAAGACGAGTAGGTAGAGAGTCTGGCCGATCAGGCCTGCTCCGCCGACGTGCCGCCTCCGAACGCTCTCTGCATGGTTGCGAAGAAGCTTTCGGCCGGCGACTCCATCAGCCCTACCAGGTCGGCCTCGAGGATGATGTGGGGTGACTTCAAGGAGAAAGACATTCGTCGAACGCATGCGCCGGCAGTTTCCAGGAAGATCCTGACCTCTTCAAGCAAAGGTTCGGGTACGCGTCCCCTTTGAGCGGACTGGAATTCGCCGGCGAACTCGACCTTCGACAGGATCCATGGATTGCGCTCCCCCGAGGCTGTAATGCCCTTCAGCCGCGAATCGCCGCGGCGCATGACTTCGAGTTCGCCGCGTGGGGAAGAGCGCAGATCGGCCCGCAGGATGAGGGCATCCCGACGCCCCCGCAGGCGGTTGATCAGCCACAGCGGAAGCAGCTCCCGGGTTTCCAGTAGGTATGCTGCTTCAACCTGGCGGAACGGACGGTCAGCCTTGCCCACGACGAGACGTGCGCCAGAGCCCGATGAGCCAATCCATCGCGCATCGCTGATCGGCCCGAGCTTGGCCAGGCCAGGCCGTAGCCAACGATAAGCTCGCACGCCGCGCCGGCGGTTGTAGGCCGCTGCGGCGATGTACCAGAGCAGGAGAAAGACCCCCAGGTAGATCGCGATTTGCTGGCCCAGATCCATGGCATACTCCGTGGAAGAAACCGCTCTCGAGTGTAGACCAGCAACGCAGACCTGTCAAAAATGAACGCGATTGCTTTCGGACACAAGCTCAACGAGCGCCTGCGCCAGATCATCCTCTTCCTGAAGGGCGCCTTCTTCGGCATGTTCTTCTACGACGCGATCGTGATGTTCCGTCGTCAACGGGGGGACCTGGAACACCTCTTTGTCTTGATCAGCTTCGGGGATCTCATCGGGGTGCCGATCCTTCCCCCATACTACAACCTTCGCTTGCTTCCTTACATCGTCCCTCTGGTTCAGAACTGGCGCAGGCGGATGCTGCGCGAGCGCGACCTGACCGATCTTGTGACTTAACCTAAGCTTGAGTGAACCCCGAAAGGACGAATCCGTGAGTCTGGAGGAAACATGGATCTAGGACTTGGTGGTCAAGTGGCTTTGGTGGCAGCAGCCTCGCGAGGGCTGGGCAAGGCGGCGGCGCTGGCGTTGGCGCGGGAGGGCGCGCGTCTGGCGATTGTCGCCAGGAGCGAGCAAGTGCGGGCCACCGCCGATGAGATCCGCAAGGAAACCGGGGCCGAGGTCCTGGCCATTCAGGGCGACTTGACCAAACCGGCCGACATCGAACGCGCCGTGGCAGAGGCGATCAAGACATACGGCCAGATCGATATTCTCATCGCCAACTCCGGAGGTCCAAGACCCGGCGAGTTCCTCGATCTTGCTCCGTCGGACTGGGAGGCCGCGTTTCAGTTGACGCTGATGAGCGCCATCCGACTGTGCTACGCGGTGATCCCGCATATGCTCGAGCGCGGCTCGGGGAGTATCATCGCCAGCGAAGCCTACCTGGTGAAGGAGCCGGCCGGGCGGCTGATGCTGTCCAATTCGTTGCGGCTGGCCGTGATCGGGATGATGAAAACGCTCGCCAATGAGCTGGGCCCCAAGGGGATCCGGGTGAACACGATCAATCCCGGCTGGACGTGGACGGACCGGGTTCAGCACCTCATGGCCGACCGAGCCCAGGCCAATGCCACGTCAGCAGATGACGAAGCCAAGAAGATCACCAATACGATTCCCTTGGGACGCATGGGGACGGTCGAGGAATACGGAAAGACCATCGCCTGGCTCGCCTCCCCGGCGGCGGCGTACATCCACGGCCATGCGTTGATGTTCGACGGCGGCATCATCAAGGCCGCGCTCTAGGGTCATCCATGAAGATCGCGGTCTTCGGCGCCGGGGGAGTCGGCGGGTACTTCGGCGGGCTGCTGGCTCATGCCGGCCACGAAGTGTGCTTCGTCGCCCGAGGCGACCACCTGGCGGCCCTTCAGTCGCGCGGTCTCCAGGTGAAGAGCGTGCACGGCGATTTCTCCGTCCAGCCGGTCGAAGCCACCGATGACCCGGCGAGCGTCGGAGCCGTGGACTACGTCATCGTGGCCGTGAAACACTACGGCCTG
>MGOM01000022.1:28690-40848 GCA_001797105.1 Chloroflexi bacterium RBG_19FT_COMBO_62_14 | reverse complement strand
GACGCCCATGAGATACTCGAAGGCCAGGTCCCGGGCCGAGCGCTGGTCGGCGGCCTGTGCAGCGTTGTTTCGATGATCGAATCCCCCGGTGTCATCCGCCAGGAGAGCCCGTTCCGCAGCATCGTCGTCGGCGAACTCGACCACCAACGCTCCGATCGCGTCGAGCGTCTGATCCAGGCGTGGCAGGATTGCGGCGCTCAGGCGACCCAGGCTGAAGACATCCACGTCGCCCTGTGGAACAAGTTCATCTTCATCGCCTCATTTGGAGGCGTGGGTTCGCTGACACGAGCGAAGGCCGGCGAGATCCAGGCCGTTCCCGAGACGCAGGCCCTGATCGTCGAGGCGTCGAGAGAGGTTGAGGCCGTCGCCCGCGCCGAAGGGGTCCAACTCGCCGCCGATGCCGCCGCTCGAGCCGTCGAATTCTTCGATAGCCTGGGACCGACGACTACGTCCTCGATGCAGCGCGATGTGGCCGCCGGGGCGATGTTCGAGCTTGAAGCGTTCAGTGGGACGATCGTCCGGCGCGGCCAGAAGAATGGGGTCCCGACCCCGGTTCACCGGACGATCTACGCGCTTCTGCTGCCGGCTATGAAGAGGGCGATGAAGGGGGAGTGAGGGGCTTCCGCACCCCCTCCCCGGTAAGAACATCCGGGACGGACCCCGCTAAGGGCGTGCGGGGCGAACGGCCCCGACAAGGGCATCGGGACAGGCGGCCCCTGTTTCTCCCCCCCATCTCGGCGCTCTCCGGCAAGGGAATCCGATAAGACGGCTGACTCTCGCTAGGAGGCCATCGACTGGCTGCGTGCGCCGGCGACGCGCTGATCGACCCATCGCCGTACACCAAAGATTGCCAATCCCCAGTACGCCCAGTAAGTCAACACCTCGAGCAGCGACGGATTGGCATTGTATCCTACGAGTGCGTTCATCAATTGCCCCAGGGTGGAGGTCTCATCCAGGAAAGCCGTAGTATCCCATACATGCTCGATGAACGTCGGAAACAAGGCGGCTTCCTGCAGCTCGTGCACGCCGTGCGCCAGCAGCCCGGCGGCGAAGAGCAGCAGCAATGCGCTCGTGACGTTGAAGAACGTCCGCAAGTTGAGGCGGGCCGTCGAGGTGTAGACCAGGTAGCCGGCGAGCGCCGATCCCACCAGCCCGAGCAAAGCGCCGACAAGCGTGGGTGCGCCCCGGCTGGCGAAGGCCGCTGCGGCGACGAACAGCGCCGTCTCAACTCCTTCGCGAAAGACGGCGATAAATGCCACCGATGCCAGCCCCCACTTCTGACCTCTACTGAGCGCGCGCTCAACCTCGCGTTCCAAGGACACCTTCACCTCGCGGGCGTGATAGCGCATCCAGAAGATCATCCAGGTGAGCACCCCGGTTGCGGCGAACATGGTCAGCCCTTCGAATACTTCCTCGGCTCGGCCTTCGAGTTCGAGCCCTACAGCCCGGAGCGCCACGGCCAGGACGGCGCTGGCGGCGACGGCGACAGTCACCCCCAGCCACAGGATGCGCTCATATCGGCTGCGCCCGGTCTTCCGGATGTAGCCAACAAGAATTCCGACAATCAAGGCCGCTTCAAGCCCCTCACGGAAAGTAATCAGTGCAGTAGCAATCATGGACTTTTCCCCTCCAATTGATCGGCTTATCTCCAGCGAGAATGTACTGAATCGTGCCGGGGAAATCAAGCTGTGGGGTTAAGCTGCGTCCATCGAGGCCGAACGAGTCGGACTTGACCTGAGCTAACTTGGATCGGTGACCTGTCTCCCGAGAGGAGCCCGCCTGTGGATTCCGGTCTCAGCAGCGCGGTCTCCCAGCCGGCACGCCGGACGGGCCGCTCGGGTCCGTGAGCGTCTGTGCCCAGGGCGGAAGGTCGCCGCCAGGCCCGAATGCCTGGCCCGGATTGCGTTCCGTCCTTGGCTGAAAAAGGGGGAGTGGCGAGGCGGAGATTCGAACTCCGAACCAAGGGCTTATGAGTCCCCTGCTCTACCGTTGAGCTACCTCGCCAGGCGGAAGGGGCGCGAGCGAAGCCCAATCCCGCTGATCGGGAAGTGTACCAGGCACGAGGTTCGGGCTGCATCCAAGAGCGTGCTCTAAGCCGCAGACTCCCCTCGCGGATCATCGGCTGACACACCCGGCGATTATAGTGGCGATCAACCTCGGGATCAAGACTTGCCTCCTCCCGCGGCAGCAGATCTTCTTCTGAAGACTCACGAGATCCCAATTCAACCGGTCGCGCGTGCCTTGAGAGAGCGTCCGAGTACTTTTCGATCTTTGTCCCGTCTCACCCGGCGCGATTGAGGGCTCGGGGATGTAGCGCACGCCCATCCGGCTCGAGACGTACGATGGGTAAGGATCAATTGCATCCCCCGGTCAGGGATTCTCCGAGGTATCGATCGACTACCATCCACCTCCGCCTCCTTCGATACAACCCGCTTGTGCGTTCAAGCTATAATTGCGGCTGAGGGATCGCCAAGGGAGTCAGGCTCGTGCACGCGACGCCGGGGATGGCCCTGGTCGGGAGGCGCTACCAGCTCCTCAATGAACTGGGAGCGGGCGGGATGGGGAAGCTTTACCGCGCCGTCGACCGGCTGACCGGCCGAACATTGGCTGTCAAGCGCGTGGCCACTCCGGATGGGCATCCTGGCGGAGTGTCCTCCGGCCAGAACGGCGACTCGGCCCGGCTGGCCCTGGCGCAGGAATTCCGCTTACTCGCCTCGCTTCATCACCCTCACGTCATCAACGTCCTCGACTTCTGGTTCGACGAATCCGGCCAACCTTTCTTCACGATGGAGCTGCAGGAGGACGCCCAGACCATCGTCGAAGCGGGGAAGGGGCAGCCTCAGGCCGTGCAGGTCAACCTCCTTGCCCAAATGCTCCAGGCCCTGGCATACGTCCATCGCCGCGGGATCATCCATCGCGACCTGAAACCGGGCAACGTCCTGGTCAAGGGCGGTCAGGTCAAGGTCGTCGATTTCGGGGTGTCGATCACCCGTGAGCGTCCGGTGGAGACGGTCGCCGGAACGCTGGCCTACATGGCACCCGAGGTGCTCCGAGGTGAAGGTGCCACCGAGGCCTCGGATCTGTACGCCGTGGGGATCATCGCTTACGAATTGCTCTCGGGCCACAAGCCGTATGTGGCGAAGGACGTGCACCAACTCATCACCGAGATCCTCAATACCCAACCGGATCTCTCGGGTTTCGGCCTGAGCCCAGAACAAGAGGCGGTGCTGGCTCAACTATTGGACAAGAAGCCGGCGGCCCGCCATTCGACCGCCGAACTGGCCATGGAGGCCATCTGCCGCGCTTGGGGTCAGCCACAGCCACAGGAGACGCCCCTCATTCGTGAGAGTTACCTTCAAGCGGCCAAGCTTGTCGGCAGGGGTCCGGAGCTCTCCCAGCTCGCTTCGGCCTTGGACGGCATGCTCGAGGGGCGGGGCAGTTCATGGCTGGTCGGAGGAGAGAGCGGTGTCGGCAAGTCGCGGCTGCTTGACGAACTGCGCGCCCAGGCACTGGTTCGAGGCGCGCTCGTCTTACGGGGACAGGCCATCCGTGAAGGGGGAACCCCATTCCAGGTCTGGCGGGATGCCGTCCGCTGGGTGGCCCTGATCTCGGACCTGAACGATTTCGAGTGTGAAGTCCTGAAAGGCCTGATCCCCGACATCGGCGGGCTGCTCGGGCGCGAGGTGAACGATGCGCCTCAACTCGAACCGGAGGCTGCTCTGGCCCGGTTGCTGACCGTGGTCCAGGACATCTTCATGAGAATGAGACAGCCGGCGGTGCTCATACTGGAGGATGTCCATTGGGCGGGCAGCAACAGCCTGACTTTGCTCAGCCGCTTGAACAGGGTCATCGAGAAACTCCCGGTTCTGATCCTGGCCAGCTACCGCGACGACGAACGGCCTGAGGTGAGCGGCCTGCTGCCGCGCATGCATGAGATCCACCTCCGGCGTCTGACCAGCGCCTCAATCGCCGAACTGTGTGAGGCCATGCTCGGACCCGGGGGGCGCCAGCCTCAAGTGATCGCCCTTCTGAGCAAAGAGACCGAGGGCAACCCATTCTTCCTGGTCGAAGTCATCCGGGCTCTCGCCCAGGAGGCCGGCCAGTTGAGCATGGTCGGGAAGAAGCATCTCCCTCTTCAGGTGTTCACGGGTGGGATGCAGCGGATCATTGCCAGCCGCTTGAGCAAGATCTCGGCCAAATCGCGCGCGTTGCTTTACTACGCCGCGGCAGTCGGGCGGCAGCTCGACCTGGAGGTCCTGCGGGCAATCGCCCCCGACGTTGGGCTCGACACATGGCTGACCGTGTGCGCCAACGCCGCCGTGTTGGAGCTCCAGGATGGTTTATGGCGGTTCGCCCACGACAAGATCCGCGACGCGCTCTTGAATGAGGTTGCGGCGGACAAACGGCCTGTCCTTCACGCGCGCATTGCCGCGGCCATTGAGTCGGTCCACCCCGATTCGGCGGACCAAGCCGCGGTTCTCGCCTATCACTGGCGCATGGCCGGCGATGTAGCGAAGGAAGGCAAGTACGCCGCCGTTGCCGGCGCACAATCCCTCAAGAACGGCGCCTACAAGGAGGCGATCACCTTCCTCACGCGTGCCCTGGAGATCGAAGGACCGGATGGGGCCGTGGGGCAGTCCCGGGCTCACCTCGAGCTGTTGCTGGGTGAGGCGCACAACGGCCAGGGGCAGTTGAAGGAAGCGCGCATTCACTTCGGCCGGGCCCTCGAGATCCTGGGATGGTCGATGCCCGGCTCCCAGGCAGGCCTGATTTTGGGCCTGCTGGGTCAGGTGTTGCTCCAGGTCTTGCACCGGGTCTCACCTCCGCGGGAAAGTCGCCGGGCCGAAGCGAGACGCGAACAGCGCCTCGAGGCGACCCGCGCCTATGAGCGCCTGTTGGAGATCGCCCATTTCGCCAACGAGACGCTGTTGACTCTGTACGCCGGATTGCGTGCCCTCAATTTGGCCGAAGACGCCGGGCCGAGTTCACCCGAGCTTGCGCGAGCTTATGCAAGCATGTGCTATGCCGCGGGCCTGGCACCCCTGCGGTCCGTCGCGGAAGACTATCGACGCAGGGCTCTGCAGATCGCCGCCGACTTGAAGGAGCTGCCGGCGATGGGTTGGGCTCTGTTTATCTCCGGCTACTACTTCACCGGGCTCGGCCTGTGGGACAGGTCTGCCAAGGAAATATCGCAAGCCCTCGAGATCTATAAGCGACTAGGGGATCTGCGCCGGCAAGGTGAGACCACCGCCGTCCGGTCCTATACCCACTATTTCAAGGGTGAGTTCGAAAGCGGCGCCACATCGTACGTCCAACTGTACGAAGCCGCCCGCCAACGCGACGACTGGCAGCAACAAGCCTGGGCCCTCGACGGTCAGGCAATGCATCTGTTGCGGATGGGGAAGACTGATCAGGCATTGGCGCTCCTCAGGGTGGCCGAGCCGCTCTTCGAGACCATCAACGACCGGGTCGAGGAGATCCAGCATCATGGACTGTTGGCACTCGGCCACCTCCGACGAGGTGAGCTGGAATTCGCTCGTGTGCATGCCGACAAAGCCGAAGATATGATCGCACAGTCTCGACCTTCAGCCCCGTATGCCATCGATGGCTATTCCACGGTCGTCGAGGTGTACCTGGCGATCTGGGAATCAGCCAGCAAGCCCGACGAGCGAAAGGAAGCGATCCGGATGACGAGAAAGGCCCTCACCAGTCTCGAAGGCTTCGCTCGCGTCTTCCCGGTGGGTCGGCCGCGTTACTGGCTATGGAAAGGCTTGTCCGAATGGCTCGACGGCAAGCGAAGCCGGGCCCAGCGTTCGTGGC
Source organism: Chloroflexi bacterium RBG_19FT_COMBO_62_14 (assembly GCA_001797105.1). Lineage (GTDB taxonomy): Bacteria > Chloroflexota > Anaerolineae > Anaerolineales > E44-bin32. The sequence goes on along the minus strand of MGOM01000022.1, from coordinate 35,028 downwards.
AGCAGAGTCTCAATCTGGCCTCTCACTTGCAGATGCCGTATGAAGAAGCCCTAGGGCACTATGAGATCGGGCGCCACCTGACCGACTCGGATCGTGTCCGTGATGAGCATCTGGACCGCGCCTGCGACCTTTTCTCGCAGTTGAGCGCCGCCTACGACTGGGCCCATGCCAAGCTCGCCCTCGAAGGGACTGCGTGAGGTCGGAGTCTTGAGGTCGGATTGGACCGCCGAGCCGGTTTCCTGCCCGGGAAGCATCCTCCCCTGCCCTGATGAACAATCGACAATCTGGGTGACCCGCTGACACCCCCTTGCCCTGGGGGGAGGGTTTAGACCTTTGGTGTAGCTCTGGGTTAAGGCCCAACTTGCCCGCCCTGGCTTAAAGTTTCTTTACATAACAACTCCTGCCCAAGTGTTGGCCATCTACTGACTGACGTCGTTTTCAGGAGACGTTCGCTATCCACGGAGGAAGAGAGCCGCGTTATACTCAAGGTGACAACCTCCCGTCGCGCAGATCCGGTGATCTTGCCGTGGACTGGATGCAGATTATGTTCGCTTCATTACCCCAAAGCAGAACCCCTGGCCAGAGGGAAGCGGGCCTTTTCAAGTGGCGCTGCGGCGCGCCCGAATGGGCTGCAGATTCCCTTGTTGGTCAGCCAGATCCAGCTCCCGGCAGCCGTCTCCCCCAGCTCCGCCGGTTGAAGCCTGCGTCGGTATATCACGCATCCGATGGCTCTCCCCGGCTCTCCTGGATCTACGACGGCCCGTTGGACGCCAGGCGGCCATAGTCGGCACACGCCCCATCCGCCGACAACCGAAGCCGCAGCCACCTGCCGTCCGAGCCCCGGGACTTGACCGAGGCACCCCCCGACCGCAATCCCGAGAGCAGTGCCGGGATATCGAACAGGCCGAGTCGGACGGTCCTGACGGCGTGACCCGCATACCAGGATAAGGCTTAGGCTTCCTCGGCTGCAGAGCCACGCCGTCCAGGTCTACCCGACCCATGGCCGGTTGGACAGGGCAGTCCCCGGACGGCGTAGAAGGAAGGTGCAGGTATGCTTCGAGAACTCGAGACAAGAGGTAAGTATGAGCGAGGGGGTTGGCCGGCTCAACCTCGCCCTGACCTCAAACCCCCTGAAGGCTGGAGCCTGGCCTTGATCACCTCGATTGGCCGGCCCCGCAGTCATTCTCCCTCCCCGGATGGCAGTCAGATCGCCTTCATCTGGGATCGCTCTGACGCTTCGAACATCTACCTGATTTCGCTCGACGGCGGCTGGCCCAGACGAATGACCCCGGACCGCGACGCCAAGCCGTATTGGCTTGACGAGTCACCCCAGTGGTCCCCCGACGGGCGGTTCCTGGCCTTCACCGACAAAGGGCACAGCTGGCTCGTCGCTGTGGACGGCGGACTGCCGCAGAAGATCACCAGTTTCACGAGTCGCGCCACGACCCCGCGCTGGATGCCCGACGGCCATCACATCCTGGTCACGGTCGAGCGCGATGACCGGCAGCGGATCCTGATGACCGATCACTCGGGCGCCTGGCCGCGTCCGGTCAGCCGCGGCCCGGGTGATGACTCAGATCCGCAGGTGTCTCCCGACGGCCGCTTTGTCGCTTACCTGCATCACCCGCTGGATGACCTCGACCGCACGGACATCATGTTGGCCGACATCCAGGCCGGTACTGCCGGCCCGGTCACCAAGACACCCGAGCGTGAGAACACGGCCCCCGACTGGTCGCCGGAGGGACAACGCCTCGCCTACACCTCGGAAAGGCCGGGGTTCTTCGAGCTCTTCATCCTCGACACGAAGAGCGGCGAAGAGAAACAGGTGACGCATCTCGGCCACGATATCGACGACTACTCGTGGTGCCCGGACGGAAACCGTATCGCCTGCACGGTCAACCGCGGCGGCTCGCTCGACCTGGCCATCCTGGAAGTCGACAGCGGCCGGATCGACTATTTGCGCAGCGGTGGCGGCGTTCACAGCCGGCCTCACTGGTTGCTGGACGGCCGCACGCTGTCGTTCGAGTATGAGGACCCGGCCCATCCGCCGGACGTCTTCACCATCGACGTCGGTACGCGCCGGGCACGCCAGTTGACCTTCAGCACCCCTCCGGCGTTGGCTGTCCTGGATCTGGTGACTCCGGAGCTGATTTCCTACAAGAGTTTCGACGGTGTCGAGATCCCGTCCGTGTTGAACCGTCCGAGGAAGTCAAACAGGGCAGCCATCGTGTATCCGCACGGCGGCCCCACCAGCCAATATCTGCTCGAGTTCGACATCTGGGCTCAGTACATGGTTGCCAAGGGGTACACCTGGCTCGCGCCCAACTTCCGAGGCAGCACGGGGTACGGGACGGAGTTCGAACGCGCCAACTACACGAGTTGGGGCGTGGAGGACACGCAGGACGTCCTGCTCGCCGCGAATTACCTGTCTGAATTCGACGAGATCGATCCCAACCGCATTGCCGTGTACGGAGCCAGCTACGGCAGCTACCTCGTGGTGAGCGCCCTGGCGATCGACACGAAACACCGCTTTGCCTGTGGTGTCGCGAAATACGGCGACTGCAACATCCTGACTTCTTGGGCCCAGGGCGATCGAGAGACTCGCGTCGAGCTCGAGCGGATGATGGGGCATCCAGCGGCCTCGCGCAACGGCTACTGGATGGGCTCGCCGGTCCGTCAGGTGCCGAATATCCAGGCACCCCTGATGATCGTCCACGGCCAGCTCGACAAGATCGTGCATCCTCTCCAGTCGGAAGAACTGGTCGAAGCCCTCAAGAACGAGGGCAAGACCTTCGAGTACAAGACCTACCCCGACGAAGGACACGGCCTGTTGCGGCGCAAGAACCAGCTTGACTTCTACGCCAATATGGAGCGGTTCATTGACTGGTATCTCTTGTGAGGCGGTGAGCCGGCTGAGAGTGCCCGATGTCCATCATTCGCTACGATGAGCTGACCTGGCCCGAGGTCGGCAGGCTACCGCGTCAGCTGCCGCTTGTGATCCCTCTCGGCCTCCGACCCTATCTGCTCGACGGCGTGGCGCACAGCCTGCGCGCCTCCGACCTCGGCCTCCTGCCGGCGATCCCCTACGGCTTCCCACAACCGGATGGCGGCGGAGTCGCCCGGCTCGAGGTGGGCCGCGGAGTGTTCCGGCGTGTCCTACACGGGGCCGTCAGCCGGTTGGCCCGCCAAGGTTTCGAGCGCGTGCTATTCCTGGATGGTCACGGGCTGGCCCGCCGCTGGGGCCTCAACGGGATGGGCCTTCGATCGGCCCGATTCTCCGAGCCTGGAGAGCCCGCGAATGGCGGAGGAGGTTGGCCGGAGGATATCGCCGAGCGCGTGGCAATCGTGAGCGCCGGCCACACCGAACAGCACGGTCACCATCTTCCGCTTTCCACCGACACACTGATCGTCGAAGCGATCTCCAAGGGGATCGTGGAACGCGCTTCGGATCGGGTGTTCTGCCTGCCCGTCTGGCCGTACGGCGTGAGCACACACACCGACGAGTTCCCCGGAACCTTGAACCTCGGCGGTCGGGTATTCGAGGATTTCTTTCTTGCTATCGTCGGTAGGCTGGTCCAGCTTGGCGCGCGCCGGATCCTCTTCTCGAACGGCCACGGGGGAAATCACTCCTTCCTGGTCAACGTCGTCAAATTCGCCGGCGAACGCTGGCCGCAGGCCTTCGTGGCAACCGAGTGGTTACACACAACCGGTCCGAGCCTGGCGCGGCACCGTCAATCTCCTCCGGGCGGTATGGGCCACGGATGTGAACTGGAGACGAGCTACGTGCTCCACCTCCGAGAGGACCTTGTCCACATGGACCGCGCGACGACCGAGATGGACTTCATCAGCACGGCGGATTACAGCATGGATTGGATCGAGAACGGCCGCCTGATCGCCAATCCGCCCTGGTCGGACGACACCTCGAGCGGCATCTACGGCGATGCGACCGTCGCCACCGCCTCCAAGGGTAAGCTGTGGCTAGAGGCGGCGATCGATGAGAAGATCGCTCTCATCGACCAGATCTTCGAACAACATCAGCGGCGAATGGCCCGCCGGAGCGAGCGGCCTTCCCGCCCCACTCCGTAGACAGCAATCAGGCATAGGAGTGTCGACTCCGCCTCGACTTCAATGCCCGGAGAAACCATCGATCTCCGTCTGCCCAAGGGCGCACAGATCCAACCCACCCTGAGCGAGAAACTGCGTCTATTCGGGAGATGCCCTGCCCTTCACCGCCGATTGACCTTAACGGGAACGATCCTATAATTAGTCGAGGCCCATGTGACCGGCCGATGATGACCCAGTCCCCCCGCTGGCCCCTGCCCCAGTTGTTCGCGATCGAGTGTCTCGTCCCTGGCCCTTGCCCCATGCAGCTTGAGCCGGGCGGCTGCGCGTTGTCTGGCCAGGGGCGGTAGGTGGAAAGTTGCTGTTCGTGAAGATAACCTCGACGTCCCATCCGATCATGCTCGAGTGACTATCCGGAGTGCGGCGGCGATGTTACGGCCGAATGCCGCCCAGGAGGTGCTTATCGTCCGTTAGAGAGGGATGGACCACCCGGATCCCGGCGTCACCGCGCCGGACGCCGCATATGCTCAATTGAGACTGCGGAGGAGAAGCCCATGTCACTCAAGAAGGTCCTGAGGGTTCTATTGCTCAGTGCGGCCATCGCCAGCCTCATCCTGACCGGCTGCCAGGCCGCTACCCCAACCCCCACGCAGGCCCCGGCGGAAGAGGCGCCGCTCGCCCCACCGGCGACGCAGCCCCCTTCGGCCGAAAAGAAAGTCACGACTTTCATCTTCACCCAGGAATTCGACACGCTCAACCCCGCATACACCAATCAGTGGTTCTCGATTATCACCCACCAATTCTGGAATTGCTGGGCCTGGGACTTTGATGAAATCAACAAACCGCGACCGGTGTTGGTCACCGAGATGCCAACCACCGAAAACGGGGGGATCTCCGCCGACGGCAAGGTGATCACGATGAAGCTCCGCCCGGACATCGTGTGGTCGGATGGCGAGCCAATCACTGCGGACGACTTCATCTTCACGATCGACATGCACGTCGACCCGAAGAACGCCGTCGCCTCGGCCTACCCCTTCGACCAGATCCTGACCGCCGAAGCCCCTGATCCGACCACCGTGGTGCTCACCTTTGAGGAACCGTTCGCAAGCTGGGCGGGCACACTCTGGCATGGGATGCTCCCGGCCCACGTGCTTCGACCTGTCTTCGAGCAGGAAGGCACGCTCGACAACGCCGTCTGGAGTCGTGAGCCGACTGTCGGTTGCGGTCCGTACGTCTTTCAGGAGTGGGAGTCCGGAAGCTTCGCCCGCTTCGTAGTCAACGAAAACTACTGGCTTGAGAAGCCCAAGATCGACGAGATCTTCGTCCGCTTCGTCCCGGACGACGCCTCCCAGATCGCCGCCCTGACCGCCGGCGATGGGGACTTGGGGACCTTCCTGGCCTACCCGGACATCCCCGGGCTCGAGGCGGCCGGTCTCAAGATTGTGACGGCCTACTCCGGTTACAACGAGGGCTGGTACATGTACCTCGATCCCGAGAAAGGCCATCCGGCGCTGCAAGATGTGCGGGTCCGACAGGCTATCGCTATGGCTTTCGATCGATCCTCCCTGGCGACCGATCTGCTTCTCGGGTTGACGAACCCCGCCGCCACGTTCTGGGACAATACCCCCTACGCCGATCCGTCCATCGAAGCCTATCCTTACGATCCTGAGCAAGCCAATGCCCTTTTGGACGAGGCGGGCTGGATCGACAGCAACGGCGATGGGGTCCGGGATAAGGATGGGGTCGAGCTCTCCCTGAAATACGGGACGACGACCCGCGAGGTCCGCCAGGACACGCAAGCCGTCGCGCAACAGCAGCTCGCCCAGGTGGGTATCAAGGTCGAGCTGCTCAACTACGACTCCGATATCTTCTTCGCGACGTATGGTGAAGACGGCCCGGCTGCCACCGGCCTACTCGATATCTCGGAATGGTCGGACACTCCCGCTGGCTGGCCGGATCCGGACATCGCCTACTGGCGATGTGGCGAGATCCCCTCCGACGAGTCGCCCCAAGGTGTGAACTGGCAGGCGATCTGTGATCCCGAACTTGACGGTCTATTCGCGCTTCAGGCCACTCAGGTCGACTTCGCCGCCCGTCAACAGACCTTTCAGCGGATCAGTGAGTTGATGTTCGACAAAGTCTACTGGCTGGGGCTGTGGCAGGACCCGGATCAGTGGGCGATCGGGGCGCGCCTGTCGAACGTCAAGATCTCGGGTGTGACCCCGTTCTTCAACATTACCGAATGGGACCTGACCGAGTAGCGGTCACTCCTCAGA
>MGOM01000022.1:28515-28652 GCA_001797105.1 Chloroflexi bacterium RBG_19FT_COMBO_62_14 | reverse complement strand
CGGCCCTCCGACGCTTCTTCCGTCGGTGGGCCGGCTGACGCGTGGAGGCCGGATTGATCCGTTATATCGTGCGCCGGATCCTCCAGGCAGTCCCCCTGCTGTTCATCATCAGCGTTGTGTTCTACGTGCTCATGCGT
>MGOM01000022.1:27950-28235 GCA_001797105.1 Chloroflexi bacterium RBG_19FT_COMBO_62_14 | reverse complement strand
TGATCATCGTCCTGTCGTTGATCGTCGGCGTGTATTCTGCCCTGCGGCAGTATTCTCTGCTGGATCACGCCGTGACGACGGTCTCCTTCGTCGGCTATTCGATGCCGATCTTCTTCATCGCGCTGCTGTCGATGTACATTTTCGCGGTCAACTTCAAGCGCTGGGGACTGCCCTATCTTCCCACTGTCGGCATGTTTGATCCGCAAGTCGGGAAGACCTTCGAACAGGTCTCGCTGCACATGATCTTGCCGATCTTCTCGCTTTCGTTTATCAGTCTGGCATCCT
>MGOM01000022.1:24791-27923 GCA_001797105.1 Chloroflexi bacterium RBG_19FT_COMBO_62_14 | reverse complement strand
TGGAGGTTCTCAGCCAGGACTACATCAGGACCGCCCGCGCCAAGGGCCTGCCGCGGCGGGAGATCATCCTGGTCCATGCCCTCAAGAACGCTTCGCTGCCGATTGTGACTGTGGTCGGCCTGGATTTGCCGACGCTCTTGGCCGGGGCGATTGTGACCGAGCGTATCTTCGCCTGGCCGGGGATGGGACGCCTCTTCCTGGACCATCTGTCACGCGGGGATGCCCCGGTGGTCATGGGCATCCTGATGATGGTGTCTGTTGCCGTCGTCGCCTTCCAGCTCATCACCGACATCACGTATGCCTGGCTCGATCCGCGGATTCGGTATGAGTGAGGCTTGCACAGTCTCGCGGAGCCTGAGAGGCTCCGGGAGACTTCCCTGAAATGTCCCAGACCTTGAGCCTTTCCCGCAAGGATGCTCCCCGCCCGCTCGACGAACTGGAGGCGCCGCCCCTAACCCTGGGCGAGTTGACCTGGCGACGCTTCCGCCGTCACAAGTTGGCCCTCGCCGGCATTCTCGTCTTGTTCCTTCTTTTTATCTACTCGTTCGGCGGCGCGTTCTTGTACACCGAGGCCTACAGCAATTTCACCGAAACTGCCCTGCGGCTCCAATCACCTTCGGCGGCGCACCCCTTCGGGACGGATACGATCGGACGCGATATCCTGGCGCGCACGATCTACGGCGGCCAGATCTCGTTGATGATCGGGCTGACGGCCGTCGTGCTCGAGACAATCGTCGGAATCTTGATCGGCGCCGCAGCCGGCTATTACGGCGGCCGCCACGACAGCTTGTTGATGCGTTTCACCGAAGCCGTGTTCACCATCCCGCAGATATTCTTACTCCTGGTGATGGCCAAGTTCTTCAGCGGTCGCGTGCCGAACATCACCGTATCCGGCCGGACCTTCAGCGGCAGCGTCGTGGTGATCATCGTCATTATCGGCCTGACCAGTTGGCCCTATTTGGCACGGATCGTCCGGGCCGAATTCCTGTCTATCAAAGAGAACGAGTTCATCCTGGCGGCGCGCGCCACGGGTACGGGCTCGAGGCAGATCATCTTCGGTCATATCCTGCCGAACAGCGTGGCGCCGATCGTCGTGTGTGCCACGCTAGGGGTGGCTAACGCCATCCTCTCCGAGGCCTACATCAGCTTCCTGGGCTTGGGGGTGCAGCCTCCGACAGCGACCTGGGGGAACATGCTCGAAGGAGCGTACAACTACATCGCCACGGCTCCATGGCTTTGGGTCTTCCCGGGCACCCTGATCGTCTTGACTGTGTTGAGCACGAACTTCGTGGGCGACGGACTGAGAGACGCCCTCGATCCGCGCAGCCGGACGATGTAGGATAGAGCATGGGCGACGCGAAGGTGATGTGAGGGATTCCTGAGGCGCTAGGCAGTAATGGAGCTACTGCTCGAAGTCCAGAACCTGCAGACTCGTTTCAATTCCCCCGAGGGGACGGTCCACGCCGTTAACGGGATCTCCTACAAGCTCAGCGAGGGTGAGACCATCGCGCTTGTCGGAGAGAGCGGCTGCGGGAAATCGGTCAGCGTGATGTCGCTTCTCGGCTTGATCCCGATCCCTCCTGGCGAGATCGTCAGCGGGACGGCTCTTTACAGGGGGAAGGATCTGCTCAAGCTGACCGATGACGAACTGGAGAAGATCCGTGGCGCAGAAATCGGGATGATCTTCCAGGATCCGATGACCTCCCTCAACCCGGTCCTGACCATCGGACGGCAGATCACCGAGGCGCTCCGGAGCCATCTGTGGATGACCCAGGAACAAGCTGTCGACAGAACCGTCAGTCTGCTGGAGTCGGTCGGGATCCCCGAGGCCGCCGACCGACTTGGAGACTATCCCCACCAATTCTCGGGCGGGATGCGCCAACGCGTGATGATCGCCATGGCCCTGGCCTGCAACCCCAGCCTGCTGATCGCCGATGAACCCACCACGGCTCTCGACGTAACGATCCAGGCTCAGATCGTCGAGCTCGTCAGACGGCTCCGCGATCAGATGGGAATGGCCATCATCTGGATCACGCACGATCTGGGTGTCGTTGCCGGGCTGGCCGAACGCGTTCTCGTCATGTATGCCGGGTACATCGTTGAAGAAGCCGGGGTGGATGATATCTACGAAAGGCCGCGCCACCCGTACACGCTTGCCCTGCTCGGCGCGCTCCCGCGCGTCGACCGCAGACGCGACAGCCATCTGAAATCGATCCCGGGTGCTCCCCCCAACCTTCTGGTGCAACCGAGGGGCTGCCCCTTTGCGCCGCGTTGCGATTTCGTCATCGACCGCTGCCGGGACGAGAATCCGGAACTCATATCCGTCGGCGTCAATCACAAGCTGGCGTGTTGGGTCGACGTCCGTGAGGTCTCGAAGCGATGAGCGCCAGCGTTCCGCTCGTGCGCGTAGATAGGTTGAAGAAACACTTCCCGATCACGCGCGGAATCCTGGCCCAGCGCCAGGCCGGTGCGGTGCAAGCAGTGGACGGGATTTCATTCACCATCGAGCGTGGGGAAACACTCGGGCTCGTCGGCGAGAGCGGGTGCGGCAAGACAACCGCCGGGCGGACGCTGCTTGGTCTCTATCCTGCGACCGACGGCGTGGTCACGATCGACGGGCGAAACGTTCACCGATCTCGGGGAAAAGAGCTGCTGGCGCTTCGCCGCGAGGCCCAGATGATCTTCCAGGATCCGTTCGCCAGCCTCAACCCGCGCTGGACCGTAAGCGCGATCGTCAGCGAACCAATTCGGGTCCATCATCTGGCGCGGGACAAGGCAGGTCGCACCGCCCGTGTGAAAGAACTGCTCGAACTTGTCGGGTTGAGCGAGCGCCACCTCAATCGATTCCCCCACGAGTTCTCCGGCGGACAACGCCAGCGCATCGGGATCGCCCGCTCGCTGGCATCTCAACCGCGGTTCATCGTGTGCGATGAGCCAATCTCCGCCCTGGACGTTTCAATTCAGGCGCAAGTCGTCAATCTGCTGGAGGATCTGCAGGACAGGTTCTCACTTACATACCTCTTCATCGCCCACGACCTGAGTATGGTCCGACACATCTGCGACCGGGTGGCTGTGATGTACCTGGGAGTGCTTGTCGAGATGGCTCAGGCGAACGAGCTCTACGACAATCCC
>MGOM01000022.1:24637-24783 GCA_001797105.1 Chloroflexi bacterium RBG_19FT_COMBO_62_14 | reverse complement strand
CTACACTCGGTCTCTTCTGTCGGCGGTACCGATCCCCGACCCGAAAAAGGAACGCGCCCGCGAGCGGATCATTCTGACCGGTGACGTCCCCAGCCCGATCCATCCTCCCTCCGGCTGCCGGTTCCATCCACGCTGCCCCATCGCCC
>MGOM01000022.1:3678-24610 GCA_001797105.1 Chloroflexi bacterium RBG_19FT_COMBO_62_14 | reverse complement strand
CCGATGGGTCGCCTGCCACGAAGTTCACTGAGCCCCATCGGACCTCTCGTGCGAGTTGCCATCCCCCATCCGCAGCATTCCTCCAGCTGCGACCCACCCCGTAATCCGGTTGGCGCTCCCTCCTCGGCTGACCGATAGCCCCCGGTTTCCCCTTACTCTCCTGGATCGTTGCCCGAAACCCGACATCATCCGAGTCATGCGCCAAAGTGGGGCGTCGGGTCAGCAAAGTTGACCCGACGCCCCACTTTGGCTTTCATTCCCCCTTCCCCGGCAAGAGGGGTGTTAGCCGAGAGCCGCATCCTTGCCGGGGGAGGGGGGAGGGGGTGGGGGACGAATATGACTCCTCCCGCGGAGTGGCCCTGGCGTGGATCCCCCAAGTGTTCTCTCGGAGGAGTGAAAGGAATAACGAAGCGGGAGCTGATCAGCTCCCGCTTCGTCATCCCAGTTGAAAGAGGCAGTGCATCGCCGATATTAAGATCGCGACCCGGAGCTACACGATAGCCCAGTTAGTCGCCGGCGACGTCGGCGCGTTCCAAGACCTGCCTGAGTGTGGTGACTTCGCCTCGGGACAGACCGAGTTTATCCGTGAGGTCCTCTTTCTTTTCAACCAGCCGCCGTCCCAGACCCGTGTGGCGCCACAACTTCAGATCTTCTTCCAGCGGTGAGCCGATCACGTCTTGACGGACGATCTTGCCGTCCTGCATGACCAGAACACGTTCGGTCTGACGCGCGACAGCATGATCGTGGGTCACGACCACAAACGTGGTCCCCTGGCTGCGGTGCAGATCACGAATGAGCCCCATCAATTCCTGACCGGCGACCGTATCCAGGTTGCCTGTGGGCTCATCTGCCAGTACCAGGGGTGGGTTGTTAGCCAGAGCGCGTGCGATCGCCACCCGCTGCCGCTGACCACCGGAAAGCTGGTTGGGCAGATGATTCATGCGATCGCCCAAACCCACAAGGGCCAGGAGTTCTTTGGCACGTTCACTTCTCTCGCGCGGCCCGCCGGCCCCCGTCATGGGAACCTCGACATTCTCACGCGCCGTCAACGTCGGCAGCAGATTATGCAGTTGGAACACAAACCCCACGCTCTGAGAGCGGAAGCGGTCCAGGTCTCGCAGGCTGGACATATCCTGGCCATCGATCAGGATGGTCCCCTCGGTCGGCCGGTCGAGGGCGCCGATGATGTTGAGCAACGTACTCTTCCCGCTGCCGCTCGGGCCCATGACCGCCACTAGCTCCCCCTTACCGATGTGCAAGGTCACATGATCCAGCGCGTGGATCTGCTCTCCGTCGCCGTAGATCCTTGTCAGATCACGCGTTTCAATGAGCCATTGTGATTGTCCAGTCATCTAGCACCTCTGCCGCAAGACCTAAGAGCTTCTATCGATTACCGCTTCCTAGCTCCCTACCTGAATGTCGACGAAGGCCGTCATGCCCCAGCGCAGTCTCTCGGGGATCTCATCCAGGCTGACGATGACGGTGTAGTTCACACCCGAGCCTTCTCCTGACATGGGTGAGATGCTCACGACCTGTCCTGATACCAATGTATCGGCAAGGGCATCGAACGTGATCGTCACCGGGGCGCCGACCTCAACGCTCGCCACGTCGATCTCGTTCAGATCGGTGGTCTCTACTCGCAGCCCCTCCAGATCACCCAGGACCATGACCGTCGCTCCCGGAGCCACCCACTCATTGGGTCGAACGGCGACGTTGCTGACCGTCCCGGCGAAAGGCGCCGTGAGACTGCGGTCAGCCAAGGCCGCCTTGGCCCCAGTCACCTGTGCTTCGGCATTCGCCAGGGCTGCTTGGGCCAGGCCGAGGTCATCCGGGTTCGGCCCGTCTTTCACCTTCTCATAAGTCCGCTCGGCCTCCGCCAACGCAGCTTGAGCCTGAGCCAGCTCACCCTCCAGCAGCGCCTGATCGATACTGGTTGGCTGTCCGGTGTACCAATTCAGGCTAGCCTGGATGACATCCCGGGCGTGCCGGGCGTCGTACAGCGCACTCTCTGCCGCCGCCCGCTTGGGGTCGCCGCTCGAAAGGTAGCTCACGGCCGACACAGCATCTTCGGCCTCGCTCACGGTTTCTTCCGCCAGGACAAGCTGGGCCTCCGTCCCCTGGATCGTCTCAGAAGTCGCCCGCGAGCCCTTTTGCTGGTACTTGTATCTCTTGTCGGCGTTGTCAAACGCTTCCCGCGCCTGAGCCAATGCCAGCTGCGCTTCGGCCTTGGCGACATCGGCGTTCTCGAGAAGCATGTCCAATGCCTGACGGGCCGTCATCTCTTCAAGCTGAGCCGCTGCCAGGGCCGCAGCCAGGGCCTCACCCCCGCGCAAGAGGACGAGCACCGCGCCGGCCTCGACTTCGTCACCCTCGGCGGTCAGCACTTGCTCGACGACGCCGGACGAGGGGAAGCTCAGGTTGGCCCACTCCGCCGGGACGACCTTGCCGGTCGCGCTGATAACGGGGACGAAGGCCTCATCTCCGGTTGAAGCCGGGGTCGGCGTGGCGTCCGTGGCATTCCCGGCGCAGCCGGCCAGGGCCAGGCCGATGGCAGCGATCGGTACAAAGAACCTCAAGCTGCGAGTTTTGAGCGATGTCATGTTTGACCTCCGGCGACGCCCTCCGCCCATTCGACGTACCGCGCCGCAGTCTTCAATTTGTGTTGTGCCCTTGCCCAAGGCGTCCAGCGTATCCTCATGCCTGCCGCCTGATTCGCCAAGTGTCATTCGTAACGAAGTGCCTCCACCGGCTGTAGTCGCGTGGCACGATACGCCGGATACAATCCGCCCGAGACCCCGAGAAACAGAGCCACCATGAAGGCCCGGGCAAAGACGTCCCACGAGAACTCAGCCGTTATCAACCCCGTTAATAGCGGTACCAGGTTCATGAGCCAGACCAGGCTCCAGGCGACCCCCACCCCGATCATCCCGCCGACGACCCCCAGCAGTGCCGCTTCCCGCAGGATGAGTCCGAGGATCGAACTCCTTCTCCATCCCAACGCTCGCAACACGCCGATTTCGCGCGTGCGCTCGAAGACCGACATGAGCATCGTGTTCAAGACGCCGAGCCCCCCGACGAGGATCGCCAGCGTCGAGATGCCGTTCAAGAACCCATCGGCGTTCTGCATGTCCGGCATCTGATCGGCGAATTCCCCGGTCAGGGCGGCATGGGCCTCCGGTATCGAAGAGTTGATCCTCTCCACCACTCTCCGAGCCTCGGTCGGGTCCTTCACCTTCACGGCGTACATCGTGACCTTCCTCGGCCGGCCGGCAAAGACCTGGGCATCCCGCAGTGTCATCACGCCGCCCAGCTCCTCCCAACCGACGCTGCTCTCATAGATCCCTTTGATCCGGTAGCGACTTCCGCCCAGCTCGATCGTGTCCCCGACATCCTTGCTCAGGGCCTCGGCCAGGACTCTGCCAATGATGATCTGGTGATTGCTCTGGATCGTCTCCCCTTCCACAATCCTGAAACGGCGAATGGCCTGTTCATTCGGAGCGTACCCCCACAGGATTGCGAAGCCACCCGTTTCAGGGAGGACCACCGCGCTGAGGATCATCCCGCTGACACTCTGAACCTCAGGGAACCCTGCGATTTTAGCCCCAACGCGCGCGTCCAGCGCGCTCAGACTCGTGTCGGCGATCTCCGCTTGGCGAATCAAGATTTCCGCGCCGTCGCCGAGAGCGATCTTGGTCATATCATCGGCAGCTCCACGGATGATCGCCTCCAGCGCCATGATCGACCCGACGGTGATCCCGATTGCCGCCAATGTCAGTGACGACCGGATCGCCCGCTGCCAGAGACCCTGGATGGCCATCCCGCCGAAGGGCAGCCGTCTGGCCGATCCGCCGGAGCCTCCCCCCTCATAGCGCAACGCCTCGACTGGCTGGAGTCTGGAGGCACGCCAGGCGGGGTAGAGACCACCGGTCAGGCCAAGCACGAATACGACCAGGAACGCCTGTCCGATGATCAAGGGCCGGATGTTGGAAACGGTTCCACCGAAGGTTACCCCAGTTCCGGCCAGCGCCGAAACCGCCAGCCAACCGATCCCCAGACCAAGTATGCCTCCGGCCAGGCTGACGAGCATCGACTCGCGCAAGATCATCCACAGCACCCTGCCCTTACTCCAGCCGACTGCTCGTAGGACCCCAATCTCCCGGGTCCGCTCATAGACCGACATGAGCTGCGCGTTCAGCATGCCGACGCCGCCGATCACGATTGCCAGCCCAGCGATCACCCAGACATATCCTTGCATGGCATCGACCAAGAGCTGACTGTCGGCGAACTCGCTCGTGCCGCTGATAGAAAGGTCGGGCCAAAGCCGTTCGACGCGATCGATCAAGGTCTGGGTCGAAGACGACTCGTCAACCTGGATGTAGAATAGGCTGACCTGCCGCGGCTTCCCCAAGAGATCCTGCGCGTCGGAAAGCCCAAGAACGCAGCCGCTGTCTTCCAATCCGTCCCCGGTCTGGTAGATCCCGATCACGCGATAGACCGAATCCGTCAGCCGCAAAGAGTCCCCGACCTGCTTGTCCAGGGCCTCGGCCGCTCCAGATCCGAGTAAGACCGGTTTCCCGCGGGCGCTGTGCGCCGAAGGCGAGTCCAGTCCAACCCCATCCACGATTTGGAAACGATCGAAGACGAAACTATCCTCCGGATAGCCGAACACGAAGAAGATCGGGACATTCTCGGCCTGGACAAACCCCTCGAGCATCCCGCTTATCGAGCGGACTTCCGGCATGACCACCAGTTGATCGCCAATCTCCTCTTCGACCGAACTGTAGGTGATGTCGAACGAATTGGGTTGACTGAGAACCAGGTCGGCCTTGCTGCCTGTGAGAAGCGACTGATAGCCGGCCTGGAATCCATCAGCCAGAGCACCCAGGCCGATGATGGCCGCCACGCCGATACTGATCCCCAAGATCGTCAGGCTTGTCCGGAATTTGCGTCGGAACAGGTTCTTCCAGACCATGGTTCCCGTCCAACATCGCCAGGCGACACGCGTGGCTGAGCTTGCCCCAGCGTGACGGCCAGGCGGCATCTCTTGGCGTCATTGCAAGTGGAAGCCGCGTGCCGGCCTCAGTGCAAAGCCGATCAGCCGGTGAAACCGGCTGTCTCCTTGGGAAATTCAACCACCGGCCTGACCGGCAAGCCTGATACCTGTCTGACACTTGGCCCCCCCTTGGTTCGAAGGCGGGCCTCCGGACAGCATTGCCAGTATACATGGGATGCGGTCTAGCTCCCGCTAGCACCCTTGTCCGGGCGCCGAAGCGCCGAACTCGGTTGGATGCCTGCGAAGGGAAAGAGGCGGAACATCGAAGTGGGTCGTCGCACGAGCCGGATCAGTCGCCCGGATCGGTCAACGTCCGGTCTGGCCTGAGGAACCGGTAAACAGGACAAGCCAACCAGAAGCCCGCAACTCGCTCAGGGTTTGATTCCACGGAACTCGCGAGCGCCACATCGGTGGTATGAGTCTACACGTCGAAAACGATCGTGGTCTCGAGCCCCCCCTCTAAGGCTCGGATTGCCAGATCGTTGTACGTAACGGCCTTGATGTGCCGCCTGAGGTCGGTTCCCTTCGTCCCCGTGGCCTCGGCCCGAATCTCCATCTCGTTGACCTTCTCGATTCGCACATCTTGCAGGATCAGCCCATCTTCTTCCAGCCAGAAGAGAAGTTCGCTCAGCCAGTCGACGAGGAGCGTCTCCCAGTCCGGAGCGATCAAACGCAGGCGTTTGCGGGAGGTCCTCCGACCAACGGACCGACCTCCGAGCAGGCTCGCCATCCCTCTGGCTGCGTTCTCGAAAAGCTGCGCGTGGTCTTTCCCCCGGATCTCGAGGGCCCAGTCCGCCGTGTGTTCTATCTCTCGCCAGGCGGGTTCATCCATGCTGTTCGTCGTCGCGAATTGATCCGATCCCAGAGGCGGCCGCCGGGCAGTCCCTCTCGGCCGCTAGCTGATCCATCATGTCTGCGCGCCTTCACTTGCCTAGCTCACGCTCGGTCGCGCCAGTGACGCACTGACGACATGGAACTCACGGCATGGAGCCATTATAATCACCCTGAAGGATGCGGTTCGCGGCGCCGCTCGCTTACGGTTGGGTGTCACCGCCGGAGCGAGCTGTGATCGGTTGCACCGGACGGCTTACGAGGCCACAGGCCGGCTTCAGCGACAGGCGATGCTCTGTCGTCCTCGTCCGGTCAACGGAGGGAGGGCAAGGTGGGCAGCGGCTTTCGACTCGGGCGGATCTTCGGGATCACGATCCGCATCGATTGGAGTTGGGTTCTGATCTTCACCCTCGTCACCTGGAATCTGCGTACGGTTTTTGCGCAGATCCACCCGGAATGGGGATCGAGGCTGGCTTGGGGCACGGCGGTCTTGGCCGCGCTCCTGTTCTTCGCCTCGGTCCTGGCGCATGAACTAGCCCACTCGCTCGTGGCGCGCTCACAAGGGATCCCGGTCCGCAGTATCACCCTGTTCCTGTTCGGCGGTGTCTCCAACATTCAACGCGAGCCCTCCTCCCCGGGCGCCGAGTTCCTGATCACCATCGTCGGGCCGGTGACCAGCATCATCCTGGGCATAGCCTTCTTCGCGCTATCGGGCCTCGGGCTGGGCGCCCTCGGATCGAGTGTCGCAAATCCCTTCGCCGCCATCCGGCGACTGCCACCGCTGACCACCCTACTCTTATGGTTGGGGCCGGTCAACATCCTTCTGGGGTTCTTCAACCTGATCCCCGGCTTCCCGTTAGACGGAGGACGCGTCCTGCGCTCGGTGCTTTGGGCTCTCACCGGCAATCTGCGGCGGGCCACTCGCTGGACGGCG
This sequence comes from Chloroflexi bacterium RBG_19FT_COMBO_62_14, assembly GCA_001797105.1. Classification (GTDB taxonomy): domain Bacteria; phylum Chloroflexota; class Anaerolineae; order Anaerolineales; family E44-bin32. Next base: position 17,792 of record MGOM01000022.1, on the reverse strand, counting down.
TATTTCGGGCAGCTGGTGGCCTGGCTGATGATTGTGGCCGGGATCGCCATGGTCTTCGGCATCCAGGTCCCGTTCTTCGGGGCGGGCTTGATCAATGGACTATGGCTGGCATTCATCGGGTGGTTCCTCCAGAGTGCTTCGGCCCAGAGTTATCAGCAGGTTGTCGCTCGCGATCTTCTGGAAGGGACGCCTGTGTCGAAGTTGATGCGGACCGAGGTGCATGCCGTCTCTCCGCAGATCAGCGTGGGCAGCCTCGTTCACGATCACATCATGGGCACGGACGAGCATGCGTTTCCGGTGAAGGAAGACTCACGCCTCATGGGACTGGTCACACTCGAAGATGTCCGCAAGGTCGCTCGTGAAGACTGGGAGCGTACGACGGTAAGCCAGATCATGACACCCAGAGAGAGTCTGGTGATCATGGCGCCGGGCGACGACGCCTCGGAGGCGTTGGAGAAGCTGGCAATGCGGGATATCCGTCAGTTACCCGTCCTGCAAGGTGAGTTGTTCGTCGGGCTGCTCCGTCTGAGAGACATCGTTCGTTTTCTCCAGACCCAATCGGCCATCCGCCGCGATTCGTCTTGAGCGGTCCGGAGACCCGGCTACGCCTATCTCAATGGTGAGTTCAACTCGTATGGGTTCGACTGAGCGCAGTTCGGCCGAAGGAATCTTGTTCACCGATCAGTATCAGCTGACGATGGCCCAGCTGTATTTCCGGACAGGGATGCACGAACGGCCGGCGCAGTTCGACCACTTCTTCCGGGACTATCCGAACTACGGCCTGCATCAGAGCGGATACTGCATCAATGCCGGCCTTGACTGGCTGCTGGAGTGGATGGGTCAGGCCCGATTCGGTGAGGCTGAGATCGAATACCTGCGCTGGCAGACGGGCGGCGCCGGACAAAGACTGTTCGACGATGATTTCCTGGCGTGGCTTCGAGACAACGGCACCTTCGACGGCATCTCCCTGAAGGCCGTCCCCGAAGGTCGGGTGGTGCACGCCAACGTGCCCTTGACGATTGTTCAAGGACCGCTGGCGATGGCACAGATCTTGGAGACCGCTCTTCTTAACCATCTCAATTACCAGACGCTGATTGCTACCAAGGCCAGCCGGATTCGCGAGGCAGGCCGAGGCAGGATGGTTCTCGAGTTCGGGCTGCGACGCGGACCCGAGAGGGGGGCGAATGCCGGCACCCGCGCCGCTCTCATCGGCGGGGCAGATTTCAGCTCCAATGTCGGCGTTTCCCGGATGCTCGGGCTGCCGCCGAAAGGTACACACGCCCACAGCATGGTGCAGGTTTTCATTGCGCTGGAGGCGAGTGAGCTCGATGCCTTCCGCGCCTACGCGGACGTTTTCCCGGACGATTGCCTGCTCCTGGTGGACACCGTGGATACGCTTGGGAGCGGCATTCCCAACGCCATCCGTGTGTTCGAGGAGCTGCGGCAGAAGGGTCACAGGCCGGTCGGGATCCGGCTCGACTCGGGTGATTTGGCCTACCTCAGCATCCGTGCCGCCCGCATGCTGGATCAGGCAGGATTTCCCGAGGTCTCGATCGTGCTATCCAACCAGATCGATGAGTTGACCCTGTGGCAAATCATCACGCAGATCGAAGTGGAGGCCCCGCAGTATGGCGTCGAGCCGGACAAGCTGATCCGTCGTCTGGTGTATGGCGTCGGCACGCGGTTGATCAGCTCAGCCGGGGATTCCGCCCTCGACGGGGTGTACAAGCTGGTGGCCGTATTCGACCAGGGCCGCTGGCTTCCGGCGATCAAAATCTCTGAGACTCCAGAGAAAACGCCGAACCCGGGCCACAAGCGGGTGTGGCGACTCTACGACCGTCGGGGAAGAGCGATCGCCGATCTGCTTGGACTGGAGGACGAAGATCCCCGCGAGTTAGATCCTCTGGTGACGCACCATCCCACGCAATTCGGCGCAGAGCGTTCGTTCCGGCATGACGAGATCAGCCAGATCGAGCCTCTCCTGATGGAGGTTTTTCGCGAGGGTCGGCGGGTATCGGAGCCGCCGTCGCTTGATGACATGCGCGCGTTGCGCGCATCCGACCTCGATCGGCTGTACCCCGGGGTTCGCCGGCTGATGAAGCCCCACGTCTACCACGTGTCTCTGACAAAGAAGCTTTGGGACTACAAGCAAGAACTCATCGCGGCCGTCAAGCGGAAGAACAGTTCTACCTGAGACGTCCGACGCGCGAATTCGAACCTCCCTGGCCACCGAGACTCAATCCCCTGCGGGCATCAACGACGGCAGGGTAAGCTACGTGCCCTGCAGCAGAACTCCCGCGCCTGAGAGTCCGATGTCCGTCCCTACCCGTCACTACCGGAGGAACGAGAATGGGGCTAGGCGGTGTTCAGCCGACCCCAGCCTGGTCTCAAGCGCGCGAGAAAACGAGAATGCCCTAGCCCGTCCTACTCTGGCACGGAGGTCGGCCTCTCAGTTGCGCTCAGGATGAGATCCCATGCAATCTCCAGATCATCTGCAGCCACCACGGGGCTCGCGGGAAGATCCTGCAAGACCAGATTAAGACGATCGACGATCGGTTGCAGAGCAGCCTCTTGCGTGTCCGGGGAGGTCTGCATGATGGACTCCATTGCTGCGACCGCGGCCTGGGCGTCTTCAGAAGCAAGTCCCAGGTTGTTCTGGATCAGCCACAATCGAGCGCGGGTCATGAGCTCCATGACCCGGATAAGCTGCAATCGACGATCGAGTTCCTGGAGTGGCGCTTCCGATCCGCTCAGTAATCCCTGCAGATCCTCGACCTCGGCGGCGATGTTGCCCAGGTCGCCCTTTAGCGCGTCGACATCCTTGACAAGCTGCTGGAGATCTTTCACCTCTCCGCCTTGCTGTTCAAGGGCCGCTTGGAGTTCTTCGACCTGGGCCTGCAATTCGGCCATTTGTTCTGTCTGGGACGCCTGCCCACCTTCGATCCGCGCCAGACGCTCACCGACGTCCGCATCGCGCTTGTCGTTGTCGGCCTGGCCTTGAGCCATCTCGGCCTCAATCACGACAATCCTCTGGGAATTGACCTGAACAGGCTCTATGTAGTTGTGATATAGCGCCGGTGCGCCAAAGTAGGCAGCGGCTCCGACGCCGACACCCAGGAGTACCACGAGCAACAGTCGCGACAAAAACCGGATCACTCGGCCGAAGTAGGACTCCCGCCGGTTCTCCGAGGCCTGCGCGACACTGTCTCCATCATCTACAGTCATCATGGGTATCTCCTCTAGGGGCTTGGAAGGGCTTCAGGCTGGGCCGGTCCGAACAATCCGCTGAGCAGGCGATTCAATCCGTCGAGGAATGTGTCAAAGCGATCGACGCGGCTTGCCAGACTCTCAGTCTCTTGAGAAAGTTCATCGACAGCTTTCTGCATCGTCTCGATCTGGGCCTGGGACCCCTCGACCTGGGCCTGCATTGAATCGAGCTGACCCTCGACGGACGTCATTCTTCCAGTCAGCCCCTCCAGCGCTTGCAGGCGTTGGCCCAGAGAGTCCAGCTGGGAAGATGCCGCGGCGAGGTCGCTTTGTAGTCTGGCGAGTTCGGTTTGCATCCGGCGAACTGCTGGGTGCTGCCCGAAGTTGAGCGTGCGATTGATGCCGGCCAGGATCGTGAGAGTCAGGATTACCGAGAGCACAATGCTGGTCACACCTGTTCCAAGCATTTGCCAGAGGTCATCCACTCTCCTCACCGCCTCGGGCAGATCGGCTGCACGGTCTGAGGCGCGCCTCCCAACGTCCCGGATGCCGACCCCTGCATCCACGGCCGCTTCCTTGATTCTGTCAGTCGCTTGTCCCATGTCATTCCGTATACCTTCCATGCCGAGAGCGAGCGCTTGGCCAGTCTCTTCGCCCAACTCGCCGGGGTGGCTCCCTCGGGTTCCTCCAATCTCGCTTGACTCCGATTCTGCGTCGCCCATCTGGAGATACGGTCTGATTCGGGCGAGGGTTTCCTCCCCAAGTCCAACCACGTTCCGGAGATCTTCCGCGCTCTCGAACGGGCGCGCAGCCACAATCCGGCGCGCCAGTCCACGCCCTATCCCTGGAAGTTGCATCAGGCTACCCTGATCGGCTGTATTCGGATCCACGTGCAGTTCATGCTCGTCAGACATTCTTTCCTCCCATTCCGCCGGACCAACCTCGGGTCATCCGGCTTACGACGGTCTACAGCCACAGAACCGAGGGCCGACTTCTCACGCTCCAGCGCGGACAATCGTCCAACGGTATGATTCAGGATGTCAGCCACGCCTCTGGCACTGAACGGGCTATTCACTGGATTGGCGCCCTGAGCCGAAAAACGCCGATCTCGGGCTTGATCGTACGACTGTTCAGGCCGAGGTGGTCGACCCAATCACCGATCCGTTTTGCGCACCGCCCGGGATGCACAAGGTCCATAGTAACATGCCATGTTCACATTTCAGAATCCGATTGACAATCGCCTCGCCCTGCTTGTCTCGAGGCTCTTCCTCGCAGGATCCGGCCCGATTGCCTTCCACACAAGTCATGTTGCACCCAACTCCTGATCGGTCCGGCCGTGAGGCCGCGCCTGGCGAGCCCTGGCGGGATCGTCAACTGCGCGCTTTGATCGATGTGGGTGGATGCCTGTGAGCATCCGGCTGGCCAATACGGACCGTTCTCTCAGGCGCTCTCGGGCCTGGAGCAAACTCGCGACCAGCTGGCTGTTGCCGGCCCTCACTGTTTGGGTGCTGGTGGGCTGCTCGTCGTTGCCATCAGCGCCTCAGACTCGAACGCCTGCTCCGCCCGTTCCCGGCCCTCCGATAAGCCCAACAGAGACTGCTTTAATCCGCCCCTCCAGCACCCCATCCGCCCTGCCCTCGGAGACACCCTCCCTGACCCCTGTCCCAATCGAGGTGGACTTAGGCCTGTCGGCCATCTCCTATCGGATTCCGCTCACGATCCGACACGTCACCGGGGGTATGGTGGTCCTCAATTTCGAATTGTCGGAGCCGGCGGCGGGGACAGTCTACGTGCGTCCTATCGGATCCGGAGACCCGCGGCAGGAAGTGGATTTCTCGGCCCCCGAGACGCGCCATCAGATCATCTTCGAGGAGCTGCCTCCGGGGAGTCGCTATCGGGCCACCGTGGCCCTTGAGGTTGGTGGGCAGGAGTTGCAGCAGCCTAACTTCCTTGGCCGCGCCTGGGGGCCGGTTTCCTTTGTGGTCCCCCAGCCCGAGGATCCGTTGCGTTTCGGCGTGGTCGGGGATGCCAGCTTCGGCGACCCGGCTACCCGCGCTTTGATCGAGCAAATGGCCGGCGCCGACCTGGACTTTGTTCTGCACGCCGGGGATGTGGTCGACGAGACCGAACTGGGTGTCAATCCCTACGACTCCTATTCCAGGAAGTTCTACGACACCTTCGAACCTCTGCTACGTCAGCTGCCCGTTTACACTGTCCCTGGAAATCACGACTACGATCTCGACATTCGCCTGGAAGACGTGCCGTTCTACTTCCGCGCCTTTCCGGCCTTTCCCGACCCGGAACAGCCCGGCCAAGGAACCGCCGAACGAAACCAGTTCTATGCATTCGAGTCCCGCGATATACAGTTCGTGATGCTTGATTCGCAAGTCTTGTTCGGCGTTCCAGGAAGGGAAGAGGAGCAGAGCTGGCTCGAGGAACGACTGGCTGATACGCGATTCAAGACCACCATCCCGGTTATGCATGTGGCGCCCTTCAGCAGCAGCTCGGTGCACCCAACCGACAGTCTTCCGGTGCGCCAGGCGTGGGTGCCGCTGTTCGAACCCGCGCATGTTCCACTAGTCTTCTCCGGGCATTTCCATCAGTACGAACGCCTTACTGTCAACGGCATCACGTATATCGTCTCCGGGGGAGGGTCATCGACCCTATACGCGCCGGGCCCCATGCTGCCGCAGAGTCAGGCGTTCAGACGTCAGACGCACTTCGTCCTCTGCGAAGTGAACGAGGACACCTTAGTGCTCACGGCAGTCGGCCTCGGGGGCGAGGTGATCGACGGAGCTGTGCTGCAGCTCAAGTAGTTGCTGAGGCTAAAAAGGGGAACGCAGTGCCGAAGCCGGACTCAGTGCTTGGCACGGTCCGGCGACCGCGTGAACCGATGAGCTTGACCGCTTTGCTCTCTCATCCAGCGCTCCCGGTCATTCTGGGGGTGACATTCGTCACCACCCTGGCCTTCTCGGCCCTGCCGGCCATCTTCGCCTTGTACGCCCAGAAGGTCCTTTTCCCGCCGTCGATGGCCTCCGACCGGCTGCAGTTGCGGAGCGGTCAGGTCTCGCCCCAATGAGGGGCCGTGACTACTCCCTCGGTGCGCCGGCGCGGGTGATGCCGTTGAATGCCGTCCACGGGTTGCCGTCAAGACCTACATGCCGGCGGGAGCCGCCCACTTCACATGTCCATTGCGACGGCGAGGGTTAGATGGCCGCCGCCCACGGACGAGGCGGCTCCGATTTCGGGGATGGCGTCGGTCGGCGCCGCCGCGGATCAAGAACGATGCGAGCACAGTCAGCAGAATAGTCTGCTGCATCGCGAGAAGACCATGCACCTGTGGGCCATACAAGCTTGCGGGAGGCTTCAGCGAGACGAACCACTCTTCGGTTGAACAACGGCAGTGCGCAAATGACCCACGAGGCATGCACCCGGCTCGAATCCACTTTGATTCACCGCGCCCTCAGGAAGGATACGCGTCCATGATGGGCCGCATCCATCACACAGGAGGCCAAGGCTCTCGACTAGGGGACCGTCCACACCAAGCTGAGGATAGTGGTCGCAGGCGGCAACGTTTGCATCATCAACGAAGGACGGGCACGGGCCAGGGTGTGAAGCCATCCCAGGTGCTTCCCCGTTGCCATCCGCGCAACACTCGATCTCAATCTGACATGTAGGTGCCGCTGCGCCTTAGAGGGAAATTTCCGGGAGAATTGTGATCCCTCGATGATGAGAGATTCTATAACGTCAAACGTCAAGACGACCTTTCATGGCGCCTTGCTTTCTTCCAGAATTCGAAATCCGGGCTATCCCTTCACCGAACCTGCCAGCAATCCTCGCACGAAGTACCGCTGAAGTAGGAAGAAGACAAGCAGAGGAACAATCATGCTCATGAATGCTCCGGAGGTAAGCAGGTGCCAATCCTGGCCGCGGTCGCCAACGATGGCCGCCAGTTTCATGGTCACCACCCGGGTTTTCGGGTCGGATCCCAGGATAATCAAGGCCACCAGGTAATCGTTCCAAACCCACAAGAACTGGAAAATGGCGATGGAAGCCAAGGCCGGCACGGATAGCGGCAGGATCAAGCGCGTGAAGATTGTAAAATGGGAGGCACCATCGATAAACGCGGACTCAAGGGTTTCGCGCGGCAGTGCGCGAATATAGCTGTAGAGCAGGAAGGTGGCCAAAGGCAGGCCGAAACCCGTGTGGGCCAGCCAAATTCCCAGAAAGGTCCCATTGAGATGCAAGCCGGCAAAATCCCGCAAGACTGGGACCAGGGCGATTTGAAGTGGCACGACCAGAAGCGCGACAACCATTGCGAACCAGAAGCGTTTGCCCGGAAAGCTCATCCAGGCAAAGCCATAAGCCGCGAAGGCGGCGATCAGGATCGGGATGACGGTGGAGGGGACCGCAACCGTCAGGCTGTTGAGAAGGGCGCTTGAGAAATCGTCGCCGCGCACGGTTTCCAGAGTTCCGTCAGCATGCTTGATTTCCACATCAGTTCCTTGCAGCACCTGCCGGTAGTTCTCCAGGTTCAAATTAGCCGTGGTCGTCCACTTCTTCTCCTGAACTTGAACGGTGCCCAAGCGCCGATTACCGATCCAAATCAGGCGCTTGTCTCCGTCTTCAACTCCGATGCGAAATTCTTCGAACGTCGCGGTGATCCCTTCCACGGTCATCGGGCCATTCGCGTCCAGCCCAAGTTCGCGCGGATTGATCGTCTTCGTCTCCACCCAATCACGATGAGGCAGTACACCCCACCAGGGTGAAGTCTGGATCTCAAATCGCTCACGGAAGGAGGAAACCAACAGACCGATGACGGGGATCAGCCAAAGGATGACGACCAGAGCCAGGATGCCGTTGACCAGGAAGCTCCTTGTGAAGTTCGCGGCCCGAGCGCTTTTCATCGGAAGGCCTCCTGGTCCTTTAGCCGGCGCAAGTTGTAAACCATCACCGGAGTGACGGCCACAAGCAGAATAATGGCAATGGCCGAGCCAAAGCCAGAGTTGCGGTTGATGAAGGACTGCCGGTAGAACTGAGTGGCAATCACATCGGTGCCGAACTGACCCCCTGTCATCACCCAGACCACGTCAAAGATCTTCAGGGTGAAGATGATGATGGTCGTGGTGACAGCAATGATCGTCGCCATGAGATAGGGGATCATGATGCGGAAAAAGAGCTGGATTTCGGTGGCGCCGTCCACGCGAGCGGCCTCCAGAATCTCTTCAGGAATGCCTTTGATAGCGGCTGACAAGAGCACCATGGCGAAGCCAGTCTGAAGCCAGACGACGATGATAACCAGGAAGAGGTTGTTCCAGGGACTAATCGCCGTGTAGTTCGTCCAACCGTGCGGTTGGCCGCCAAGAGCGACGACGACTGCGTTGAGCAGTCCGATCTGCGGTGAGCCTGGCGCGTTGACTTCGTAAATGAAGTTCCAGATTACGCTGGCGCCGACGAAAGAGATGGCCATGGGCATGAAGATTATGGACTTGGCGGCGCGCTCGAAATTGCTGCGGTCCGCCAGCACGGCGATCAACAATCCGGCGATGACGGTTAGCGGTGTGGCGATTCCGATCCAAAAAAGGATATTGTTGCGAAGCGCCCCGAGCATCAAGCGATCGGTGAAGACGGCAATGAAGTTGTTCCAACCAACGAATTGAGTCGAAAGGGCGGCGAAATACTCTCCGGGGGCGGCAAAAAGCATCGTCAGCGGCAAACTGGGCGGACCATTGCGGCCGAACAGGCTGATATAGAGGGTGCGCAGAGCAGGCAAGGCCAGGAACCAAATCAACAGGGCGATACCCGGGCCTACAAAAACGAAAGGTTGGAGCCGTGTAGTCCATCTGACCGGCAGCAATTCCACAAGACTGTTGAACAGGTAATACAGGAGAGCCACACCTCCCACTCCCCAGACGATAGCCGCCAATGCCATGATCCACTTGGGCCGATCCCCCTCGCGGAGGAAAAGGAAGCCTAGATACAAACCGTAGAAAGCGATCAACAGGATTAAGACGGTAAGCCCAAAACGCAAGATCCGGGCAATCGCATTACCGGCGGGTTGTTGCCTCTTTGCAGTTTGCTGAGGAGTGGTCATGTGCGACCCCTTTCCCCTGGGAAGTGGAATCATAACCGGTTTGGGGTGATGCGTAAGCAGGCCAAATGAAAGGCCGTGAGATCCATGTTCAGGGAGTGTTTCCAGCGGACCAAGAGAGGGCCAAGGTCGGCTGCTATTCTTTTTGCGGTGCGGCACGGTCAATTCATGCCGCCCTGGAGCCAGGTAGGTGCGCCGAGGGTCAAGCCTGTAGCCGTGTCCGCGATCGGCCTTTTTCTGGCGGCGGCGGCCCGCTCCACTCCAACCCCCGGGCTGGTCCGGCGCGGCCAGGAGCGGCCGCCAGGGTCTCAGCCACCCGTCTTGTACCTCCCCTAGGCGGCGAGCGACGCCACCAGGTGAAGGGGCTGCGGTATCGGGGGCGCAGGACTTGCCGGCGCGCGAGTGCAGAATAACACAGAATTCCTCCCAGCACCGCTCGATTGGGTGCCCCTGGGCGACCCGCCTCAGCAGTCGGTTTCTGCTCCGTGGATTATATCTGAGCCTCGCACCCCGTTAGGCCGCAACTTCACAGTTTCCGCAACCCCTTGCTTGAAGTTTTCAAACTGCTTCCAACAAGAATCAGGGGGGGAGGTGAAGTGAAAGAAGAAAAAGATAAGGCCGCCAGCTCTGTTCGGACTGGCGGCCTTAGTTGGATCGAACGCTAACCTACTCTACTTCGGCCAGGAAGCGTCGATTTCCGTCAAGACGGTATCCAGGTCAGCCGCACCGGATGCCCAGTCGGTCATGCCTTTCCAGAAGGAACCGGCACCGACCTCTCCCGGCATCAAGTCAGATCCGTCGAAGCGGAAACTGGTGGCCTTGGCAAGCACGTCGGCAACCGCAGCTTCGAGCGGGATAGCGTACATTTCGGGTGTGGCATCCTGCTGGACAGCAAAGGCGCCGCCTTCCGTCAGGAATCCGGAGACCGATTGCGCCAGCGTGAAGTACTCCATCAGCGCCCGGGCTTCGGGCTTGTCATTGAACATGACGTACATGTCGCCGGCTACCAGGACTGGTCTGCCGTATTGCGGGTCAATGGGCGGCAGGTAGAAGAAGCTGTAGTCGACGCCCGGATTGGCATCAGCCGGGAAGAAGCTGGTGATGAAGTTCGCCTGACGGTGCAGCCAGCAGTTGGGCGGGTTCGTGAAAAGGCCGGCAGGAGAATCGCCAAAGAAGGTGGAGACAATGGCATCCTTGCCTCCGTACACGTACCCATCCTTGAACCAGACAGCGCCGATCGTCTCGGCAGCGTTCTTCACCTCGGGAGAGGAGAAGGGCAGTGTGCCGGCGACCCAGGCATCGTAGTTCTCCAACGAGGTGGTCCGCAGCATGACATCTTCCATCCAGTCTGTAGCGGGCCAACCTGTGGCGGCCTGGGATTCGATTCCGATGCACCAGGGAGCATCACCGTCCGCCTTGATCTGGTCGGAGAGGGCGAGCAACTCGTCCCAGGTCTCGGGAACTTTGTACCCGGCGGCATCGAAATCATCCTTGGGATACCAAACCAGACTCTTGACGCTGGTGCGGTTGAAGACACCGGCGGCGATCGGTCCGCTCGGACCGGTCATGGTGGCCATATCCAGCCAGCTCTGGTTGTACTGCTTGGTCAGCCAGTCATTGGGAATGAAGGTGCTTACGTCAACGATCTTGCCCTGTGTGACAAAGGTCGCCACTTTCCCCGGCTGCGGGAAGTCGGCGACGTCTGGGGCCTGGCCTGCATCCACAGCAATGGAGATGCGAGCCTCAAACTCCTTGTTGCCGACATAGTTCACGGTGATGCCCGTGGCATCCTCAAAGGCAGCCCAGCCAGCGGCCATCTTTCGATCATCGGGATCCGTTTGCGTCCCATCCACCGTGACGGTGGTGCCAGCGAATTCACAGTTGAGGGCTCTCTCCAGGAAACCTCCGGAAGGCCCAACGATATCACTGGAACCCGGGCACGCGGCCGCTTCCGTCGCAGCGGGGGGTTCCGTCGCAGCGGGGGGTTCCGTCGCAGCTGGAGGTTCCGTCGGCGCAGGTGCTTCCGTGGCGGGGGTGGCACATGCGCTCAGAAGCATGGCTGCAACGACAAACAAGGCAAGCGTTTGCCAAATACCCTTTTTCATTCTTCTCTCCTCAAGGTAAGACTCGGCGATTTGCGTAAGATGGGCGGACGTGGGTTGGCCAGTCTGTGTCGAGCACCTCCTGAGATTGGGATTTGGGGGTTGGATGATGGAATGAAGAGAAGGGATCTCTCCATGAAAGCACTTTCATAAACAGTCTAACACAACTCTCCCACAAGTCAACCACACGATCGGGCTGGGTTTTGGTCGGAATCTACTACACCGAGAACCGCTCCACGAGTGTTAGCGAGAGGTGTATGTGTTGCAGCGGTTGGTTCGGATTGGCAATCCTCGATACCAGTATTTCCGCCGCCAGCCTCCCCGATTCATCCAGATGCTGTGAGATTGTCGTCAAGTCGGCGTGGTCGGCCGTATCAATATCATCAAATCCCAGGACGGCAAGACTGCCCGGAACATCAAAGCCCATTTGCCGAGCCACCTTCAGTACGCTCAGGGCCTGTATATCCGCAGCGGCAAATATCGCGGTGGGAGGTTTCTCCAAACAGAGGAGTTCGCGCGCCGCACGTCTGGATTCCTCTTGCGTGTTGGGGGAGAGACGGACATACTCTTTCTGGAATGGTACACCTGCCTCCATGAGTCGCTTTTGAAAGCCCAACAGCCGCTTTCGGATTGGATGAAGGGCAAACTCCTCCAGAGGGTCTATGTCACCCACAAAGGCCATCTTCCGATGGCCCTTGTGGAGGAGGTACTCCGCGGCCATGCGCCCTCCCCCTTCATCGTCAATCTCAACGCTGTTCAACATCGGGTGCGGGTATTCGATCAATACTGTTTCAAGCCCGTGTTCGATCATCCGCTGAGCATCCTTGTCGAGAATCGGCAGCGACATGATGATCAACCCATCCAGGTTTCCCGTCAGGGGGATGGATGAAATGTACCCTTGGAGCCGGCTGGTGGAATCTACCGTATAGATCACCAACTCGTGGTTTGACTTCGACAAGACCGAGGCAACACCCCTTAGTCGTTGAGCGAATGAAGGTGCAGTGAAGAATGGGGTTACGACTCCGATTCGTCCCGTCTGAGCCAGCGCCCGGGCGCGCGCCTCGGCTTTGGGAACAAAGCCCAGCTTGTCGATTGCATCGAAGACTCTTGTACGTGTTTCACTATTGACCATATCCAGCGCGTTCAAGGCGCGGGAAATGGTCGAAATACTCAAACCCGACAGTTCCGCCACATCATAAATTGTCGGATTCTTCTTCTTCGGGCGCATGGGTCAACCACAAGAGATATTTGAAAGCACTTTCATTGTAGCTTGTCGAGGGTTAAAACGTCAACGTTGGGGCAGATGTCGCATAAGCTGTAGTTCGCTTGTTTCAATAGCCGGGATCAAGGGAAGAGGCTGTTTCCGGTGCGGTATCGCCGCACGCGACCACGTCTTGTCAAGGGTGCGGATGACAGTGTGTTTCCACGGCCGAGGCCGGGTACAGGCCCACGCTTCCCCTTGCGGGCGCCAGGGTGAGCGGCCGGGTTCTACGACGAGCACCGCCTCAGCTTCGCTTTGCCGGCGAGCCGACTCCCGGCTGAAGTAGCGGTGCACTATACGCCAGTCGTCCCAGACTGGCGGCCCACATGGCCCAGCCCCGAAGCTTCGTCCGGGAAAACGCCAGGCACATTTGTCCGGCGGCGGTAGGTCGTGCTCCCTGGGCCGCACTCGTAGGGGTTGGCCCCAGTCTGCTCGGCGAGTTCCGGCTCCGTCACTGACCGGATCACCCACCTCAGGCCACCTGCAGGAGCGCTCATCGAGTTCCGGGCCAACATTGCGCAGATACTCGATAGGTCCCACAGTAGGGTCGGTCATGAGGCGCATGGTGAGTGGCGGCGCGGTCACCTGCAGCAGGCCCACGGTGGCCTTCTCACGAGTCACATCTACACCACGCTATGTGACACTTATGAGAGAATAGCGGGTGGTGCGTTACGTTCCGGCGGCATTGCAGGCTATGGGATGCTAGATCGCTGGGCCCGAGGTCCCGCTTTCGAGCGTGTCTCGTCCCTGCTCGGCATTCTGGCGGTGGGGCTGGAAAGCATGCTGGATGGCCTTGATTCCCAGGGAGTTTGATGAACAAGAGAAGGAATACTCACAAAACATCATCCTTTCCAGATGGTTTCACCTGGGGTGCGGCTACTGCCGCATACCAAATCGAAGGTGCCTGGGATGAGGACGGCAAGGGCGAGAGCATTTGGGATCGATTCAGCCACACTCCTGGAATGATCGCGAATGGGGAGACTGGAGATATTGCCACCGATCACTACCATCGCTGGTCTCAGGATGTGGGTCTGATGAAAGAGATGGGCATTATGGCCTATCGCTTCTCGATAGCCTGGGCCCGGCTTCTTCCTGCTGGCCGCGGAAATGTCAATCGGGCCGGCCTTGATTTCTACAGTCGGCTGGTGGATGCTTTGCTGGAAGCCAATATCGAACCATTTGTCACCCTTTACCATTGGGATTTGCCACAACGATTGCAGGAAGAGGGAGGCTGGCCGGAAAGAAGGGTCGCTAACGCCTTTGTAGAATATGCGGATCTCGTCAGCCATTCCCTGGGCGATCGAGTAAGAAACTGGATGACGCTCAACGAACCACACGTTAGTGCCTTCGTCGGCTATCTCCATGGGCAGCATGCACCGGGACATACCGATCTCCGTGAGGCGTTGGCAGCCTCGCACCATTTGCTATTAGCTCATGGACTGGCTGTGCCCGT
>MGOM01000022.1:2204-3671 GCA_001797105.1 Chloroflexi bacterium RBG_19FT_COMBO_62_14 | reverse complement strand
GCCAATTGCCCCGAGGCTCGGGTCGGTATTGCCCTGGATTTCCGCCCTCAAACGCCGGCTTCTTCCAGCGCCGCAGATCGAGCGGCCGCCTGGCATGCGGGCGGCGTTATCAACCGCTGGTTTCTTGATCCCCTTTCGGGTAGGGGCTATCCCGAAGATATGCGGCGCGCCTATCACGACGAAATGGGGTTCATCCAACCTGGCGACCTGGACAGGATTGCCGCGCCGCTCGACTTCCTAGGCCTCAATTACTATTTCCGTAACATCGCCCGCTCCAACGCCATCGACGAAGCCGAGAACTCCCCTCGCACGGCCGTCCCTAACGACGAGTTCACTGAAATGGGCTGGGAGGTATATCCGCAGGGCGTGTATGAGATGCTGGGGCAAGTACACTTCGGTTACGGTTTTCCGGCATACTACATCACTGAGAACGGCGCTGCGATCCGTGATCAGGTTGGTCCTGACGGGCAAGTGGAGGATCCGATCCGGGTAGCGTATATCCGACGCCACTTGAAGAAGGTCTTGGAAGCAATCACCATCGGTGTTCCTGTTCAGGGCTATTTCGTCTGGTCTCTTCTCGACAACTTCGAATGGACCCATGGAACCTCAAAGCGATTTGGCCTGGTCTACGTGGATTACCAGACCCTGCAGCGAACTCCGAAAGCCAGTGCGAAGTGGTACCAACAGGTTATCGCCGAGAATGCCATCGTATGACCAGACCATGCCCCCTGTTCAAGCAACGCCGATTCCTTGCATGGAGGCTCGAAGGATTCGACTCAACTCCTATCCGGAGTACCCTCGCCCAGGAATAGCCAGCAATCCCCACGCCGTGCGCTACCCCCGACCCGCGCACGCCGGTCCAGCGGATCATACGGCAGCGCGCTGATCCGCAAGGATGATCCTGCCTTCATCTCTGTCTTTGCAGCCACAAGAAGGAGAAGGGCTGAAGCGGAGTAGTTTCCCTGACTGCGAGTGTGGCTCCCCCGAGCAGATCAACATACGTTCCATGATGTTCCACCGGCAGCCTGATCGTTTGGACGGATGAACTCAAGTTGTTGAGGATCAGCAGTGAGTCGTCGGCGTACTCTCGGACGTATGCTGAGACAGAGGGATTGTTGCTTTCAAGCCAGGTGATATTCCCTCGGCCAAAGACGCTTGTCTTCTTGCGCACGGCAATCATGTGCTGGATGGAATGAAACAAAGATGCTTTGTCCGCCAGTTGACCAGCAACATTGACGTGGTGATAATCCAATTCACCTCCGACAAGTTCTGAATAGGGATTACCCGAGGAGAAACCCGCGTTCGGCGAATCGTCCCATTGCATGGGGGTACGCACACCATCGCGATCCGGCAGGTCAAGATTATCGCCCATCCCAATCTCATCTCCGTAATAGAGAGTCGGTGAACCGGGAAGGGTGAATAGCAGGGAATATGCAAGTTCAATCTTGCGGCGATCGTTATCGAGCA
>MGOM01000022.1:0-2191 GCA_001797105.1 Chloroflexi bacterium RBG_19FT_COMBO_62_14 | reverse complement strand
GCGCCGAATGCCATAGTTGAGTTTCATGCGCGGTTCAGGTGCGTATTGTTCCCACATCCACCGGCGTTCCTCAGGCGTGACCATTTCAAGAGTCAATTCATCGTGATTGCGCAGGAAGGTGCTCCATTGGCAAGCTTCCGGAATGGCTGGTGTGCGACGAAGGATCTCCAGCATGTCGTCGCAACGCCCCTTTTTGAGCGACATGAAGATTCGAGGCATGATCGGGAAGTGAAATCCCATGTGGAATTCATCGCCCTCGCCGAAATAGGTGCGTACGTCTTCGGGCCATTGATTAGCTTCGCACAGCAATATTCGGCCGGGGTAGCTATTGTCTATAAAGGCGCGCAATCTCCTTAGATACGCATGCGTCTCCGGCAGGTTCTCGCAATTGGTGCCCTCGCGCTCGAACAGATACGGGACCGCGTCTGCTCGGAAACCATCTATACCCAGCTCAAGCCAGAAACGCATCACCTCGATTATCTCTTCCTGAACTTTGGGGTTGTCGTAATTCAGGTCCGGCTGGCTGGCGTAGAAACGGTGCCAGTAGAATTGGCCCGCCACTTCGTCCCACGTCCAGTTGGAAGGCTCTGTATCGACAAAGATGATCCTCGCATCTTTGTACCTTTGGTCTGTGTCGCTCCAGACATAGTAATCGCGAAGATGTGAGCTCCTGTCGGAGCGCGAGGCTTTGAACCAGGGATGCTCGTCGGAAGTGTGATTCAATACGAGGTCCATCAGGATGCGGATATTTCGTGCGTGCGCCGAATCAATCAGGGCTTTGAAATCGGCCAGTGTGCCATAGGCTTCAGCAATGCGGCAATAGTCCGCGATATCATAGCCATCATCCCGCAATGGCGAGGGGTAGACAGGCATCAGCCAAACACAATCTACTCCAAGGGTTTGCAGGTAATCGAGCTTTTGCGAAACGCCGCCCAAGTCGCCATGGCCATCACCATTGCTGTCTTTGAAGGCCCGTACCGAGATTTGGTAAAAGACAGCGTCTTTGTACCACATACCTAAATCGCCAGTCCATTCTTCGCGATGACGACACGATGCCAGTCTGCGTTTTGTCCTTGGATGCGCTGAGGTGGCTCCCCCCCAACATGCCCGACAACGGAGCGGCGGCTGTGAACGGGCTCCCGTTCAGAGTTGTCGAAGATGGTCCAAACAAGACGCCCTTGCACGTTCGAGCCCTCCTGAATGGCTTCGGGCAATGCTCGAAATACTCGCCTTATGCCGGCGAATGCGGTCTCAGTCATTCACGAATCCGCTTTCATCAGACAGCTCAGGCATGGCCTATGCGTTTTCATTCATGTACCTGGCCGGGTTGCCATGATCACCCTCGAGAGAGAGACCCTCACCTTTTCAAACCCTCGGGGTGAATACCCCAGTTCATTTCAGTTGTTCCCCCAGCCCGGCACTGAAGAGGGAATTGGGTGTGCTTCAGTCAATCCGCCAAGAGGCAACAAGATCTGTATTGTAGGGCGGATTCTAATCCTAAAGGCAACGCTCTGAAGACAAAAGCGTTGTATGAAAGCCTCATATTCAACTATCAGCCGGCGAAAACATACAAATCCACCAGTTCTTTCGGGATAGGTTCCTCCAGGCGGAGATCGCCCGCGCTCCGCCTTTTCCGCGGTACTCCCAACCTGCGGCGGGACACGGCCGCGACCCCTAGCTCGCCTACCCTCCGCGACTCCGGCGCCAGCCGTCTATCGGGAAGGCATCTGGGCTATACTTCCCGGCCATAAAGGGGCGCATTGGCATTGACCTTTCCCGCGGCCAAACGGTCGGCTAATATCGAATCGTGAGGAAGATCGGCGAAGGCGGGATACGAGCGCTCTACCTGGCCGACCAGCCATCGATCCCGCGCGCTGTCGTCATCATGGATCTGAGATCTTCCTTCGCCGAGTACCCCTACGCGCACCGTCGTTTCCGGCGCGAGCTCGACACGATCACGCGGCCCACACATCCCCACATCCTCCCGGTATATGACTCCTGCGAGATCGGCCGGAGCCCTTCCATCGCCGTGCGCCAAATGACCAGGGGCTCGCTTCAAGGGGGCGACAGATCACCGACTTCGGGCGTGCCGACCCCCTGCGTCTGCTCGACTAGATGGCCCGGGCCCTCGACTCGCCCAACGTGGATGACGCCTCTGTCGCCCGACTTGAAGCCGGCCAACCTCCTGGTC
>MGOM01000021.1:13108-16014 GCA_001797105.1 Chloroflexi bacterium RBG_19FT_COMBO_62_14 | reverse complement strand
CCCGCGCCCAGCCCGATCAACAACAGCACCCGCAAGATCGACCGGGTGCGCCTGGGAGCAGTCGCCAACGTGGATGCGACCACCAACGGCACGCTGTACTTCGATGCCTTTGAGTCACGCCGACAGGCCTACATCGGACCGATGTCCGGCGGCGTGGTGACGACCGGCATCGTCTACGACTATGACCCGCTGTACCGGTTGACTTCCGCCGACTACAATGGGGGGACGACGTACTTCCACTACACCTACGATGCCGTCGGGAACCGCCTGACGCAGGTCACCGAGCTGGGCTCCACCAGCTACGGGTACGACATCGCCAACCGACTGACGAGTGTGGGCGGAGTGACCTACGCCTGGGACAACAACGGGAACCTGGTGAACGACGGCGCATCGACCTACACCTACAATCACGCCAACCGGCTTGCGAGCGTCGTCCAGGGCGGGACAACCTACGGCTTCACCTACAATGGACTAGGCGACCGAGTGAGGCAGACAATCAACGGCTGGCCGACGACCTATGCGTTGGACCTCGAAGGAGGGCTAACGCAGGTGCTGACCGACGGGTCGAGCTTCTACCTGTACGGAGTGGGCAGGATCGGAGAGATGCAGACCGGAGGGTGGCGCTACCACGTGGCGGACGCGCTGGGGAGTGTGAGGGAGCTAGTGGACTCCTCCGATGCGGTTGCGTTGGCGCGCGGGTACGCGCCGTTCGGGAGCACCCTCTACACTGACGGCACAGGGGCGACGGCGTACGGCTTTACAGGTGAGCAGAGGGATGCAACGGGCCTAATGTACGTGAGGGCCAGGTATTACTCACCGGCCATTCTGCAATGGACCCAAACCGATCCGCTCCTCCCTTCGCCATGGATTGCGTCAGAGTGGAACCGCTTCACCTATGTTGGAAACAACCCCATCACACTCACCGATCCCAGTGGCTTGTCGCCCAACGCTATCCCGTCAGGTAATCTCGTCGCGCGCTTTGTTACCGATCGAATGCGTGCTGACGCGGCGAGTCAAGCCATCGCAGAGATATACCAGCTGAACAACACTCACTATGTTGCGGATGCATGTACCCTCTACAGTGAAATGTCCTGGTGGGAGAAGCTCATTGTCGGCCCTGGGTTCCTCGAGGAAGCCGCACGTGCTGACTTGGCCGCCCGCGCTCTCGCCTCGGCGAGGTTTGGTTGTCTCGTTGCACCCGCCAACCTGCGGCCGACTTGCGGCCAATGGGATTACAAGGAAGAAATAGGCCGGACGTGGGGCTATTTCCAGACCGTGGATTTTTCTGCGATCGGGTTCAACGATGAAGTAACCTTCTACTACGACATATGGGCCAACTTTCACTTTGGCTTCGTTGGCACAGCGGGCGGTTTCTCACAAGACGAACTGCTGACCGGAGCTGCCATAGTGCACTACGCAACTAACCGCACGCTCCAGAACGATCCGTCGGACATACTGGCAAACATCATAGGTATCTACATCTACAGCTACGGCAATCCCAACGAGACAACCCTCTTGTCGTGGATCTACATTGAAAGGAGCAACTTGAACAAGGCAAGGGTGGACAAGTTTGGGAATGTGGAGGTTTACCGATGAGGCGGTGGTCAAGATCGATTCTGCTACTGCTGATCACGTGCGCGGCGGTGGCCCTGGCTTTGACTCTGACCCGAAGGCATTCATGCGACCTGGACGCCTTGATGGTTGAGGATATCCTGATGCCATCAGATTGGCTCAGAGTCGGGCGGGTTCTCCCACCCGTCTTGCCAAAGGAGGGTGCGCACGACGCGTTGGCAGTCGTCTATGCAAACGATAGCGACACCGCTCAGCACGAGGTCTACCGCTATGCAACCGAGTTGTCCGCCTTTCTCTATTTACGGATCAACAAACAGGTCTTCTTTCCCTCCGGACTATGGTATTGGTCGGAGATGGAAGGCACTGGAGACTTGCCCTTGTCTGGAGATGAGGCAAGGATACTTTGTGCACGTTCCAACGACCCCACCCTCAGGACTGTTGGCACTCTCTGTACTGCAGTGGTCCGTTATGGGCCTGACATCTCTGTCTTCTCCGCCCCGTTGCGCCCTCCGGAACTCAGTGAGACTACGTTCAGCGGGATTGTTGTGGGAATTGATCACCGGTTCGAATCTTGTGGCGACTAGGCAGTCCCGCGAGGCAGGCATAGTTGCGGCAGTCTCCCTGTCAGGGACGCTCTCAATGACAACAACAGTATATACGTCAGCAACTATAAGCACTTTCACAAAGGAAGCACGATACTCTCCGACTTTGCCTGCGACGCCATCCTGCTACCCACGGCGGACAAATGGTTTAAATCGCCCCTTCGGGTTTATGCAAGACCTCCCTTCCGTCGCCTTCGGTCGCCATCCGGCGCCCCAAGTCAACTACCTCATTGAGCCCCGACTTCATTCACCTTCCCCGCAAGTTTGCTAGGGGGTCAGATGAGAGCCCATGACTTTCGGCCCCGGACCGGGCTTTCCGAGATGGCGCGATGCGCCTGGCCTGCAGGCACAGGCAGGGAGGTGCTCCATCCAGCTGAATGGCAGCCTCCAAACGGCTCTAGGCGGTTCAGGCGGGCGCGAGGCGTCGCCGTCCGTCAGCAGCTCCCAGGTCGAGATGAGGATGGCAGGGATGCGCCTCAGGCTGTACCAGGTCGAGTGCTCCACCAGCCACCGCCCGACCGCCCCGCGCGACTCTCCATTCCCTTCTCCATAGTCTCTGCCCCCCGGCGGAGAGCGCCAAGCACGCCGCTACGCCCAGGAAGCTCCTGAGGTAATCGGCCATCATCAGCCACCAACCTCACTGCTGGTTGCCGCCTCCATCGCCCCCGCCAGATTCCGCTGCATCGAGGCCATGTCGGTCCCGAAGGCCGGCAGCCACGCAGGCGGCACCAG
>MGOM01000021.1:7340-13087 GCA_001797105.1 Chloroflexi bacterium RBG_19FT_COMBO_62_14 | reverse complement strand
ACAAGTACCGCCTCCCCAGGTTGAGCCGCGAGAGCGCCCCGACTTCTTTCCGGCTGAGCTCGAGGTGCTCCCCGATCTCATGCCCTGAGGCCGGCGCCTGGAAGAACAACCAGTACGTGCCCAGGATGCCGAGGAGCGTGTTCACCGACTGAGCGCCACACCCGCCAGACTGCCCGAACCGATCGGCTTTCACCAGTGCGTTAGCATCCTCGAACGCAAGATGCAGCGTTACGCCGAAGGCTGGCAGCGTCGAGAGCATCTTCACCACAGTCCTCACCATGTACTCGTCCACCAGGCCCTGGGAGGCCTCATCCAGGATGATGTGTGTTGGACTCGGCGTCGAAGAAGCCAGGAACCGCCGAATGGCCTGCGTGGCTGCGATGTGGAGCGCGAAGTGCTGAGCCAGCGGATGCTCGAAGCCCGCGACATGGTCTGAACCCGGACCAAGCCCCGAAGGCACTGCGGAGCCAGCGAGAGCATGGAACTCACCGCCGGTATCCCTTCCCTTGACGGCCCCATCTGGGCCTGTATAATCGAGTGCAACTGATGGATGCTGCTGCATCCGACAAGACGTGCGCGGAGACCAGTAACCAGGCCCGTCCTCACCAGCGAGCCGCCAAAGGTGGAAGGCGGCAAGGCCGGCCGGTGAATCCACTCCGCCGACCCCGACAAGGGTCCGTCGCTCCCGTAGGGGTGCGAACACACCGTAAGGGAGCCGGGTACGCCCGATAGCGCGGAACAAGGCCCCTTCGACTGCACTCAGGGGCGAAAGCAGGTGGCACCACGGGCGCCCCCTCGTCCTGCGGATGAGGGGGCGCTATTTTGTCGGCGGGAGGTGCAGGATGTTGGATTTGCGTCTCATTCGAGAGCATCCGGATGCCGTCAGGGAGGCCATGCGCAAGCTGAACGCGCAGGCGCCGATCGACGACATCCTCAAGCTGGATGAGGAACGCCGCGAGCTCCTCCAGCAGGTGGAGGGCTTGCGCCATCGGCGGAACACGGTCTCGACGGAGATCGGACAGATGAAGGAGCAGACTCAGCGAGAACCCTTGATCGCCGAGATGCGCGGTGTCAATGCTGAAATCGGGGATCTAGAAGAGAGGCTGCGCGAGGTCGAGGCGCGCCTCGAACACGCTATGTACAACGTCCCCAATTTGCCGCACGCCAGTGTCCCGGTTGGGGAAGATGAGAGCCAGAACATCGTCCTTCGTCAGGAGGGAGAGCCCAAGACGGCCGAGACCCTCGGGTTCGTGCCGCAGCCGCACTGGGATCTCGGCCCCAGCCTGGGGCTGATCGATTTCGAGCGCGGGGTCAAACTTTCGGGAAGCCGCTTTTACGTACTGTTCGGCGTCGGGGCGCGCCTGGAGCGGGCCCTGATCGACTGGATGCTGGACCTGCATGTGAACCAACACGGCTACACCGAGGTCTATCCGCCATTCGTGGTCAAAGAGGAGTGCATGTGGGGGGCGGGTCAGCTGCCGAAATTCATCGACAACATTTATCACGACGCCGAAGACGATTTGTGGCTGGTCGGCACGGCCGAGATTCCCCTGACTAACCTCCATCGCGACGAAATCCTCGAGGTCGATGAGCTGCCGAAGGAGTATGTCGCTTACACGCCGTGCTTCCGCCGTGAGAAGTTCTCGGCCGGGCGCGATGTGCGCGGGCTGAAACGCGGTCACCAGTTCGACAAGGTCGAGATGTACAAGTTCACAACGCCCGAAACATCCTACGACGAGCTGGAGAACCTGCTGGACAACGCCGAGGATGTGTGCCGGGCCTTGAAGATCCCGCACCGAGTGGTCCAGATGGTCACCGGTGATCTGGGTTTCGTGGCGGCCAAAAAGTACGATGTCGAGATGTGGGCTCCCGGGAGCGGGGAATGGTTGGAGGTCAGCTCGTGCAGCAACTGCGAAGCGTTTCAGGCGCGACGAGCCAATTTGCGCTATCGGCCGTCATCCGAGGCCAAGCCGGAGTTCCTGCACACGCTCAACGGATCGGGTCTGGCCCTGCCCCGGACGGTCATCGCAATCCTGGAGAACTACCAACAGGCCGACGGGAGCGTGATCGTGCCTGAGGTGTTGCGGCCGCGGATGGGTGGGCTGGAAGTCATCCGACCGGGGGGGCAGGCGTGAGCCAGGCCCTGATCACCTTCCTCGTCGCGCTGGCGATGGTCGCCGGGGTTGTGGGAAGCGTGATCCCTATCCTGCCCGACGTGATCCTGATCTGGGGCGCCGGGCTGGTGTACGGTCTGGCGGTCGGCTGGGGCGCGTGGGGTCCCTGGCTGTTCGCCGCCATGACGCTTCTGGCTGTCCTGGGTTTCCTGACCGAGTTGTGGGTTAGCGGGGCAGGCGCACGCGCCGGCGGGGCCTCCTTCTGGGGGATCCTGGCAGGCTTCGCCCTTGGTGCCATCGGTTTGGTATTCTTCAGCCCTCTCGGCGGCTTCGTCGGATTGCTGCTGGGGACTTTTCTGGTCGAATACTTGCGTCTGAAAGACAGCCGTCTGGCGCTCAGGGCCGTCTTCGGGGCGGGCGCAGGCTACGGCGTGTCGTTTGTCGTGAAACTCGGACTGTGTCTGGGGATGGTGTTGCTCTGGGTAGTGTGGGCCCTGACGATGTGATCGTCAGGGGTTGAAGAAGGTCATCCCGACGCCGCGCATCTCAAGCCCGCGCTCCGCCCAGAAGTTGACGGTGACGGAGGCGTCATCGAGAGCGTGGAAGAGCTGCGGAACGACCGCCGGGTCATCGATCTCAGCCAAAGCACGCGCGGCCTCGATGCGGACGGAGGAATTGGATGAGCGCAGCGCGTAGCTGAGACTCTCCACGGCCCGGCTGCCGCACGCCGCCAGGGCGTCGGAGGCCAGGTGGGCCGTCAACCGGTCGACGTCTTCCAACGCGGTCGCCAGGGCAGGGATCGCCTCCACACAAGGGCGCAAGCGTAAGCCGAGAATGGCAGCCTGGCGAACGTCCGGGCTGTCATCGGCGATCACCGCGAGCAACAAGCGCGGCACTGCAGGGTGATCCTGCGCGGCAAGTGCCCGCACGGCCCACCAACGATCATCGGTCTTTTGTGAATCGAGCAGGTCCGTCAGAGGGGTAAGCGCTTCGTAACCGAGGGCGGCCAGGCCTTCCACGGCGGCCTCAGCCAGCCCGTCATCGTCGGAGGTCAGGTCGCCAATCAGCCGCTCGAGCTCGACCACTCCTTGTCTCAATCACCGGGCGGTGGTATGGGGAGGTCTTCAACCGCCACGGAGACCCACTTGTCCCCCTCATCGATCAGCATCACCGGGATATCGTCGCGGATCGGGTACTTGCGACCGCAATCCGATTCCTGGCAGACGAGCCAACTGTCCTTGATCAGTGTCAGCATTCCTTCTCTTTCCCGCACGCAGTTCGGGCAGCGCAGGATCTCCAATAGGTCTGGGCTGATCATCCGAGGCTCCTTTGTGGGGATTGTAGCATGGGAAGACCGAAGACCGAGGACGGGGGACGGACGACAGACCATGGACGGCAGACGACTGACGATAGGTAATTCCCGTCGTCGGTCCCCGGTCTCCCGTCCCTAGTTCTCGTCCTCCTCGGTAATGGCGTCATCTGGGAGCTTCGTCCCCGGGCCGTACTCGTAGATCGCCCGCCATGGCAAGTAGTGGGTCTTGATGGTGTCGGTGTACAGGACCTCGTTATTGCGCGTGACTGTGCGGTTGACCACCACGTCCAGACCGTCGGCCTGGTAATCGACTTGTTTGATCTCTCCCTCGGGGAGGTCGGGGTTCTCCTTGTAGAGCGGTTCGGGGGCCTCGACCTCGTCGGAGGTCTTGCTCGACCACTGGACGGTTCGCCCGTCGGAGGTCGAGTAGAACTTCCAGAGAAGCTCGGTGCCCTGGAGGTAGGTCTCCATCAGCAGCCAGGATGGGGTGTCGTTGGTGAACTTGAAGTCCACCAGCGGGACGAAAACCGTCGCATCCAGGCCGGGCCCGGGCGAGCCCCGCCCTTGTTCATAGTACCCGACGCGGTAGGCGTGCGGGTTGCGCTCGATGATCGGGTAGCCTCCCATGAACACCGCCCGGAAAAGGGTCGTGCTCACCTGGCACACTCCACCGCCTACTCCGTTGATGGTGCGGTCGCCGAAGATGATCAGGGCCTCCGCATATCCATTGTCGAGGCTGATGTCGCCGAGCACGTCGGCCATCGAGAGCGTCCCGCCAGGCGGGACGAGCAAGCCGTGGAAGGCCGCAGACGCCGTCCTGATGTTCTGGATTCGTTCCGAGCTTGAGCCGGAGAAAAAGGTCGAGGCGGAGATCACGAGCTCGGTGATCCCGAGATCCTGGGCCGTGGCGTCGTCTTTGACGGACGGATCGGAGGTGATAAAGGCCAGCGGAACTTCATGCTGGCCGGCGGCCAATGCGGTATCAACAGCGGCGATCGTCGCCTGAATGTCAAGCGTGCGGCCGATGACAGCCGACTTAAAGAGGTCGAGCTGTCGCGTGTCGTCATTGAAGATGAACCGGGCGTTCTCCGGCTTGCGCTCCAGATCGGGCCCGATCGGCTCCAGAAGCGCTGCCAGCGCCAGGGGATCAAGCTCGATGGTGTAATGCGCGCTTCCCCCTTCATCCACGACCGGGAAGCGCATCATCGACGCCATCTTCTCTGGGGTGATTGCTATCGGCTCGGCCCCCTCGGCGGTCAGCATCAATGGCTGCTGCAAGATCGTTCTGGCGAGGGCGGCTTCGTTGCTGGCGTCGAGGACCCGCGGAGGTACATCCTCGATCATCAACACGACGCTGGCGTCGTGCATCAAGGAGACCGGCCCGCGCAAGCTGTCGAGCGTTGCGGCGATGTCGAGCCGCCGGCCGATCCGGCCAGGCTCGGCAATCACCTCAAGGCCCTGAAGATGAAGAGCGGCCTCAACCGTCGGCACGTCGGTAACGGCCGCGATGCGACCAAGATACGCGGCACCGGAACGTTGATCGAAGATCACGACCGGAGCGACGGACCGGCCCGAGAACCAGGCGTCGAACTGCTCCTGCAAGCGCAGGCCGAAATCCCCCCGCCGGCCGACGCTCAAAGCCTGCTGGGACATCGTCGGGACATCGATGATCACACCCAGATCGGCCGGTGCAGCGATCACTGGATGTTCCTGGTCTTCGAGGACGATTCGACCTGTGGCAGGATAAGTCAGCCCGCGGCCCAAGGCGAGCTCGATCTCAGGCTGGGTCAACCCTCCCAGGCTGACGCCGGCGGCGGAAACGCCCGGGAGGGCGCGCCCAAGGTTGAACAGCCGGGTACCCACGATGAACAGCGTCAGGCTGGCCAAGATCCCCAACACCGCTGCGGAGAGGCCGAGTGTGGCCCTCAGCATAAAGAGCAGTGGTTCGGTTCGCGACCTGGGGTACGTTCGGACGGATCGCATCATTCACCGTGCAGGGTCGGCATTATAGCACCCGGAAGACGTCATCCAGTGAACTTATGTTCCGTGGACTGACCTGGCCGGCGAGTGGAGAGCCAGCTGGATTGCCTGCAAACGCCAGGTTTGCCTCGGAGGACCTTGCCTGCCCCGGCATGGTCGGTTGCGGGAGTCGTGCCAGAGAAGGCTCCCGGAGCCTGCCAGGCTCCGGGAGCCTAAAGTTCTCAAGGCCGGAGATAGATCTCGTGACTGGAGACGTGGACCAGGTCGGAACCCGTTGGGCTTAGTTCGGAAACGACTACGCGCGCATACTGCGCGAAACCGACGGCATAGGCGATCGTCGC
>MGOM01000021.1:0-7283 GCA_001797105.1 Chloroflexi bacterium RBG_19FT_COMBO_62_14 | reverse complement strand
AAGGACATTTCCCTGTCGATCGACTAGACTGATCACTAGCGGAAGCTCTGAGTTGACCCAGCCTGCGCCTTTCACGGTCAGCAGGCCGCCTGTGATCACCGCCCCGTCTTTGGGTTCGAGAATGGCGAGCTTCTCAGGCCCCTCGAGCGCTGGATGAATCAGAGGCTTGCCGGCAGAGAGAAGGATGAGATCGACTGTCACCAGATGGGACGTTCTTCCGGCGCGTAAGTCGAAAGCGCTCACCTCGAGCCGGCCAGCCTCGGCGACGTAGGGGATACTGAACCCCAACTCGCCGTAGAACCGCCCCGGCCGTCCAGGATTGGCCAGCAGATAAGTCAACCCTTCGGACAACAGTTGTCCGGACTCGCCGTAAAGCCTGAAATTGACGCGCTGCCCCCAGCTTGGCCCACCGCGGCCGCTGATCTGGAACGGGCTGGTAACCTGCGACCCCGGCCCCGGAAGGAAGATCGTCATTTCTTCCGGAGGTAGGTTGGCCGGAGCGGGCTCGGATGTCGATGTCGGTGGCCGATCCGGCGGCTCGAGCACGATCGCCGGGGTGAGGATCGTCAGCGGCTGGGGCGTAGGGGTGTCTTTCGAGAGAGCCGGCGGGCTGGTCGTGGCGGGTCGCGCAGGCAGTATGGCAGTCAGAGGCGGGGCGGTCGGGCTGCTCTGAACCGGAGCCGCACAGCCGACGATCCACGCCGTCAGCAGAAGCCCAATCGCGAGTCGGGCCAGGCCCCGATGACAGAGTGGCTCTCTCAAAGGCGACCGCCAAACGTGGTCAAAGTAGGCCGCATCGTCATCCGGCGCGTCCGTGGCGCTCCCCGGCCCGATCATCCCGGTATGGATGACCAGACATCCAACTTGGTCTCAACGCGGCGGATGACCTCGGCGGTGAAATCGGTCGTGCGTGACTGCCCACCGAGATCGGGGGTCGCCATCCCCTCATACACGGCCTCAAAGCTGGCTTCGTAGATCGCCCGCGAAGCGCTATCAGCGGCGGGAGCGCCGACGTACCTCAGCAGAGCGGCAGCAGCGAGAATCATTCCCATCGGGTTGGCGATATCCTTCCCTTGTAGGGCCGGGGCCGTGCCGTGCGGGGCCTCGGCCAGCGCGACCTTGACTCGAGTGGCGCTCTCGTCGAAGGCCAGCACCATCGACTCGGAGCCGGCGATCGAACCATACATTTGCAAGACGAGATCGGACAAGCAGTCGCCGTCGCGGTTGAGCGCTGGGATGACGAGCGCTTCGCCGGCATTGCGCAAGAGCAAGGCGTAGGTGGCGTCGATCAACTGGGGATCGTATCGCACGCCAGGGTGACGAGCCGAGGCGGCGTCGAGCTCCTCCTTGAACATCCCTTCATAGACCGGACTGACCGTGAACTTCGGCCCACCAAAGACCTTGGCGCCGGTGCGTTCCGCGTGCTGGAAAGAAAACTCAGCGACGGCCCGGCAAGTCTTACGTGAGATGCGTTCGGTGCGGAAGGCGAACTCTTCGCCGCCTTCGGTCTCCTCTCGCCACTCTTTGGCGCCATAAGCATCACCCACAGCCATTCGGACGACTGAGATCGGGGCGTGGACACCGCCAACGGGCCGAACGTTGGGCAGTCGCCGGCCGGTCCGCAGGATGACCTTGCCATCGATCGCCTCGCGCAAGATCGCGTTTGGGCTGCCGACGTCATCCGGATCGGCGGGTGTGATAGTCGCGGCTTTGAGGGAGAGCCCGGTCCGACGCATCGCCTGCGCCGCTTCCTCGATGACGCGGTTCCCGGTCCGGCGGCGGTTTTCCAGAGAGAGATCGAAGCGTTCGAACGAGAGCGGGACTCTGCACACGGACGGGTCGATCACATGCAGCGCTTCTTCAAGCAACTCCTGGCCCGTCTGATCCCCTTCGAGGACAGCGATCGTGCGCGGCTGGTCATGATCCATGGCATTGCATCCAAGCCCATGCACCCGGGTTCGATCCAATCATGCGGAGATAACTCGTTGTCATCGGCTTCCGTCCCGGACGCGATCGACTGAGGCCCAGGGGTATCAAACGGCGGTGGTCATCGCGCGCAATGTGACTGCGGCAAGGAAGAAAAAGAGCAAACCGTAGATCCAGACGGTGCGTTGATCTTCACGTCCTTTGCTCATGAAGTAGAAGGCCGGTAAGGAAAGCACGGCCACCACTCCGTAGAGGATGTGGACGGAGCGCGCCGGCCGGTCGCCGCCCAACCACAGGATCACGCCCACAAGGCCTTGGGCAAGGTAGAGCAGCTCGGCAACGGCAATGATGCCCCAGTAGTTGCCGGACATCGATCGGCGGCGGAGGCCGCCGACGAAACCCCACAATCCGGCGATGATCGAGAATAGCAGCATGGCATTCGCCAGGCGGTCGTGTATCAGGGAGAGGTCCATGTCACTCCGGCTTCAGTCCTGGGTGAGTGGAACCCGGGGCATACCTCTGGCCGCGGATCACAAGGCGTAGATCGCTCCGTATTTGTCGTGCAGGTATCGGATATAAGGCGCCGCGTCCAACCCCGAGCCAACTGCGCGCTTGAGCAGAACCATCGGCTCGAACTTGGCCCCGTGCCGGTGGATCGTCTCGCGCAGCCAACCGAGCAGGGCGGCGAAGCTCCCCCGTTCAATCTGGGCTTCCACGCCCGGGATGTCCTGGCGAATCTTCTCCCACAGCTGACAGGCGATCAAGTTCCCCAGCGCGTACGTCGAAAAGTAGCCGATCATCCCGCCCGACCAGTGGATATCCTGCAACACCCCCTGGGCGTCGTCTGGAGGAGTGATGCCGAGGTATTCGCGCATCTTTTCGTTCCAGATCCCCGGTAGATCATCCACGGCAAGCTCGCCCAGGATGAGGGCAAGTTCGAGCTCAAACCGCAGCATGACGTGCAAGTTGTAGGTGGTCTCATCGGCCTCAGTGCGGATCAGAGTCGGGTGGACCTTGTTGACAGCTCGATGGAATTGCTCCAGAGGGACATTTCCCAATTGCGCGGGGAAGATGGCCTGCAGGCGTCCGTAGTAGTGGCGCCAGAACGGCAGACTTCGGCCGACGATGTTCTCCCACATTCTGGATTGGGACTCGTGGATTCCCAGAGATGCCCCGTCGATCAAGGGCGTCCGATCCAAGGTCGGGCTGACACCTTGGGCATACATGGCATGGCCGGCCTCGTGCAGTGTGCTGAAGAAGCAATCATTGAAGAATCGCAGCTGGAAGCGGGTTGTGATCCGCACGTCACCGATGCCGAAGCCGGTCGTGAAGGGGTGGGGCGATTTGTCTTGCCGGCCGCGCTCGAAGTCGAAACCGAAGTCTTTGATCACTTCCGCGCCGAACTGCAGCTGTTTCTCTTCGGCGTACTCCTGGTGGAGGACGGAATCATCAACCTGCCGTCCACTCTCAGCGATCGCCCGAACGAGTTCGACCTGGACGGGACGAAGCGAGCGAAAGACGGTCTCGACTTCGACCGTCTTCATCCCCGGCTCGTAGTCGTCGAGCAATGGATCGTACATGTGATCATAGGGGGCAAAGAAGCCGGCGTATTCCTGCTTCAGAGCGACGATCCGCGCCAAGTGAGGCTTGAATGAGGCGAAATCCGATCGCTTGCGGGCGTCCTGCCAGGCTTGATGGGCCAGCGCCGTCAGGCGCGCGTGCTCGGCCACCCACTCGGCCGGGACTCGTCGTCGTTTGTCGTACTCTCGCCGAGTGCGCTTCGCCAGGCAGAACTCGTCCGACTCCGGAGGGCTTCCGGCCGTTGCCTGCTCGGCCGCCTCGAGCGCCTCTCCGAAAGCCTCGCCGGTGAAGCGCTCGTGTGCCAGGCGGGAGAGGGTCGACAACTGGAAGGCCCGCGCCTCGGCGCCGCCCGGCGGCATGTACGTGTTCTGATCCCAGCTCAGAACGGCCGCCGCCGCCTGAAGATCGAAAACCTCCCCCAATAGATCGCGAAAGTGAGTGACTTCTGGGCTCATTCCGAGTTCCTCGCTCCTTGAAAAGTCAGGCGACGCGCCATCGAAGCGGTTGCCCGCCTAGCGCCGCCAGGAGTTCTTCGGCGATGTCGTGAGCGGCGCGTCGTTGGGCCTCGATCGTTTGGGCGCCGATATGGGGGGTAGCCACCAGATTGGGATGGCTGACGAGCGAGGTCGGGCCGGGAGGTTCGTGGGCGAACACGTCGAGCGCTGCTCCGGCCAGTCTACCGGACTCGAGTGCCGACAGCAGGGACGCCTCGTCTACCAAGCCGCCGCGTGCCGTACAGATAAGCCGAGCTCCAGGGCGGATCATCTCGAACTCTCTCGGGCCAATCATGCCTTGGGTCTCGGGCGTCAGTGGAACATGCAGGCTGATGAAGTCCGACAAGCCGAGCAGTTCAGCAAATCCGCTGGGGTCGACCCCCCGACGGCGGAATTCTCCGGGCGCGAGGTGAGGATCGAAGCCGATGCAGTGCATCCCCAGGGCGCGGGCACGCGCCGCCAGGGCCGAACCGATTCGGCCTACACCGATGATCCCCAACGTCCTCCCGCTCAATTCGACCCCTTCTAACTCTGCCTTGCGCCACTCGCCCCGGCGCAAGCTTCGGTCGGCGTCAGGGATCCGGCGAGCCAGGCTAAGCATGAGAGCCAGTGTGTGTTCGGCCACGGACGTCGTGGAGGCCAGAGGGGCGTTCACGACGATGACCCCGATGCGGCCGGCTGCCTCGAGATCGATGTTGTCAACGCCCACGCCGGCTCGCCCCACAACCTTCAGCCTGGGCGCGGCCGAACTCAAAACCCCTGAGGTAACTCGCGTTCGACCGCGGACCACCAGCGCGTCGAAGTGCTCCAAACCGGTCAGATCATCCTGCTCGGCGACGTCAGCCCGGCGGCGCAGGATCGTCAATCCGTCTTCTTCGAGACCGTCGGTGATCAAGATACGCCAGGACAACGCCCACCTTGTTGGAGGCCCCGAGGGCCGGCCCATTGTACACCACGGCACGAACCGGTCGGCCGGTTGAGTCGCTTTCGATTCGGGCTATCGCTTGCCGGAGGGCAACTGCGAGGTGAGATGTGGGGCAGAAGGGATACCCACACACTGTGGCTTTGCCGAACTGGGGTGGCTCACCGGGATCCGAGGGTCGAGGAACTTGGTGATCAGGAGGTCAAGCGGGGCGATGTGCCGAAGCAGCCGCCGGAGGTTCATCGCTCGTGCGGGATCGACGCTCGAGATCAGCCAGATCTGCCAGGCACGCGTCATCCTCGGGGTTGGGTTGATACGAGGTGGTGAGACCAGGGCGAATGGCTCGCTTGAGGCACACTAACGCGCCTCATCCACGACCGCGCGGAGTGGAAGATGGTCCGAGGCGGTTGTCGGCGGGATGCGGATCTCGAGGGCGGCCAAGTCGGGTGTGTGCCAGATCCAATCGATCCGCTCAAAGGGACCATCGGAGGAAAATGTGAACCCGTCGCCTGAGCCGGCCTCTGCCCATGAGTCGACGAAGCCCGCCTCCGCGATCAATTTCATTTCCGGGAAATCCGGAGTCGAATTCAGATCTCCGACCAATACGGTGCTGGTCGAGCCGTTCCAGAAATCGAGCAGGACGGGCACCTGGGCCAGTCGGGGTTCGTGCTCTTCTTCAATGTGATGCAAGTGGGTATTGATGAACAACATTGGGCGAGGCCCGCCGGCTTCGATCCTGGCCCAGATATAACCCCGCCCGAGAAGCGTGTTCGCCAGCGGGAGTTCGCCGGACCCGTGCTCGACGATCAGATTGCGCGTCAGGATGGCGTTCCCCCACATCGGTCCGGTCGTTCCGGAGAACAGCACCTGCATCCCCAGTCTGCGCGAGAGCCAAAACGGAAGATCGGTCGAACCGTCGATGAGCCATCCGCGGGAAACCTCTTGCAGGCCCACCAAATCCACGTCAGCGGCCTCAATGGTTTGGGCGATCGCCTCAGGGTCCTGACGTCCGTCGGTGTTGTAGGCGGAGTGGATGTTGTAAGTCATGATGCGAATGGGGAGGTTTGAGGGTTGGGTTGGCGGAGGCAGAGGCTTGAGACTGACCCAGTACACGATCGGCACCAGGATCATGGCCGCCGACACGGCTAAGGCGGTCCGCGGGTCACTCTCGCCCTCCAAGGGCGGTCGTCTGACAAGCGCGGTATAGAGCAGCGCCAGCCCCACGACGGCCGCCAGCCCGGGAGGGACGGCCTCGCGAGGGATCGGCAGGCGGATGTCCAAAGAGACGTAATACACGAAGCCCATCAAGACAAAGAGCAGCATCCCCAGGGCGATCATCACCGTCGTCGCCCCCAGACCTTTGTGCTCAGCCGGGGCCGATGCGGTCAGCATCCGGCCCCAGCCCCAACCCATGACGAACTGGGCGACCAGCGCCGTTAGAGCGAAAAGCGGCGTCACGGTGGTGGCGGAAGCCGCGGCCAGCACCAGGTACGCGCCGGCGGCGATGGCCAGCGCCGATTGCAGTCGCTGCCGGCGAAGGCCCCAGGCGACACCGAGAAGGCCCAGGGTGTTCCCGAGCATGACGATGATGAAGGCCGCAGGGGAGGAAATCCGGGCCACTTCTGAGATCCACCCCTGGTTCTGAAAGATCAGAGCCTGCAGCAATAGAAAAGGACCGAGGGCCAGCAGGGGGAGAGCTCCAGGCCAGCCGGCTTCACTTGGCGCCTCCCCTTCGGACTCGGGTTCGAGTGCCAACAGCCAGAGGGTGAGGGCCGTCAGGGCCAGGTTGAGGAGTATGGGGCCGATCCCGGGGATCCAGCTGAGATCAAGCGTCCCGGTTGCCCCGTGAATCGCACTGTCGAGACCGAGACCGAGCATCATCCCAAGGCCAAGGCGCTCTGGTAAGGCTTGCGGCCGCAGGCTCCGGGCATGACCCACGAAGAGGGAGAGGAAGAGCAAGAATAAGGAAAAGCCGAGCAAGCTCAGCCACAAGTCGATCGCTGGGAGGAGCACAGTCTGTTCAGCCAGGCGAAGGACCGCCAGACCGCCAGCGGTAAGCCACAGGCCCACCCTCGGCCCGGTGAGGCGCAGCAAACCTGCGGCACCGAAGCCTGCAAGGGAGGCGACAAAGACGTACGCGCCCACGGTCACCGAGCTCGCCCCGACCGTGTCACGCATGTACCAGGCGAGGCTGGGGAAGAGAACCCGGATCGTCTCCACACCGAGCGCCATCACAAGGGCCGGCAGGCCGACCGTTTGCAGCGCAGATAAGCGGAACCACGACCGGGTGGCGGTCTGCATGGGAGGCCTCCTTCGGCCTGGGATCAACACAACCCGCATGATTATAGCCCGGAGGCATT
>MGOM01000020.1:6834-6920 GCA_001797105.1 Chloroflexi bacterium RBG_19FT_COMBO_62_14 | reverse complement strand
CGCTCCACAAGGGAGTTGATACAGGAGGTAGGCGTGCCCGATGGTGGAGGTGGGCAGGCAGTCTAGCCTCAGATGCGCGTACCGGC
>MGOM01000020.1:6119-6755 GCA_001797105.1 Chloroflexi bacterium RBG_19FT_COMBO_62_14 | reverse complement strand
GGCCTCCGGATGCGAAGCCATGAAGTCCCGGAGGGACCCCTCACTCTGCCCCCAATCCAGATTGGAATCCGCCAGGTAGCGATAGGCGGTACGCCGGTCCCATACGACTTCATTGAAGTACGCCAGGTAGTCGGGATGGTAAGACACCGTCGATAGGAAAATGGTTGCCAATCCCGCGGCTGTGACGGCGCGCGCACCGAAGGGCCAGCCCAGAGCCGCCTGCCCCACCCTCCCCGAGAGGATGTGCATCATCGGATACGTCATCAATACGAAGCGGAGGCCCAGCTGGGCCTGGAAGAAGAAGTCGAAATAGACCAAGAACACGAGCAGAGGAACCAACAGGAACTGCTCGTTGCGCCGGACCTTGGCGGAGGACCATCGCCGAATCAACAGGACGAGGCCGATGGCAAAGATCAGTTGCGTAGCGATCGGAGTCTTGAGCAGGTAGGCCACGAAGAAGTAGCCCGAGAAGCCTTCCGGATGACGTAGTTCTCCGAGCAGGTAGATGTTGCCGTGTCCTTGTCCGGAACGCTCCTTGTCCATCACCAGGTCCAGCCCCTGCACATAGGAGTACGGGACAGGCATTCGCAGCCATTCGATTCCACGCCCCCACGTTTGGATCGTTTGGAAGAAGCC
>MGOM01000020.1:5545-6088 GCA_001797105.1 Chloroflexi bacterium RBG_19FT_COMBO_62_14 | reverse complement strand
AAGCTGTACTCTCGGAGGAAAGCGACATTGACGACCGCCGCCGCCACCAGCAGGAACATGGCCGCCAGCAGAAAGGTCCTGGCGAGGTATTTCCCCAGCAGTCCCCACCGGCCCCGCCGGAGGCAGGCGATCAGCCGGGGTAGGTCGTACACCAGAGCGGTCAGGGCGAGCAACGGAAACAGCGCGACGGCCGTGTACTTCGTCGTTTGGGCTATGCCGAGGACCACCGCCGCGGCCAGGGCGCGTCCAAGCGTCCTGCGACGGAAGAAGCGCCAAGTCAAATAAAGGAACAGGACAATCGACGCCGCCAAGAAAAGATCCTGGGTGATCAGTCTGGAGTGTGCCAGGAGGTTGGGATCGAAGGCATAGAGGAACAGCGAGAGCAGTCCCCCGCTGGTGCCGTAGAGCCTTCGGCTCCAGGCGAAGACCACCCCGCCAAGCACAACGGCGGCCAGGAGCGTCGGCACACGCGCCACCTGAAAGTGACGCAGCCCTCGGGAGAGACGACTCTCCGGGAGTTTCTCGCCAAGCCAGGCCGGGAAC
>MGOM01000020.1:3725-5515 GCA_001797105.1 Chloroflexi bacterium RBG_19FT_COMBO_62_14 | reverse complement strand
TCATCAAACCGCCCCGCGTCCGATTTCAGGATCCTCATTCCATATCGGTAATGGATCGGCTCGTCCGTCGTCAGGCTGAGGTAGGGGAGACTCGCCACGGACAGCAGGATGAAGAATCCAAGGAGACACGCAGCCGCAAAGGTCGCTCGTGGAAGACCGAGGATCGAGGCAGGGAGCGGACGACGCATCCAACGCATGGGTTCACTGCTTCACGGACTGGAGGAGCCCTTGGGTCTTGCAGTGTTCCCGTAGGCTCCGCGGTAGGGCCAGGCGCGGCAGGCCTGAATCACTAAGGCTCGAAGGATACTCCCGGCAGGTTCCTCCTGGTAGAGGTCCCTCCAGGATCACCCGGAGGAGAACAGGCCCTTCACCTTGCGTCCCCACCCGTTCCGTGGGATGCCGGCTGGGCGGGTGACGACCGATCCCGTCGGCATCCTGGCCGCCCCCTCCTCCGGATGCCCGCCGGACCCTGCGCCGCCCCGGGCAGGGTGTGTCTGGACATAACAGAGAGAAACCGGAGGATCCGGCGTCGCAATGCGGGCGCCGCAGACGACGGGATTGGCTTAGCATGTACTTTCTGTTCATCCGTGGCGCGCCGTGCGGCGATACCGCCCTGGACCTGGCGGATGGAATAGCCAAGGTTCCGCAGCAGGCCCACCTGGGCAGGCGAGCAGTTCACTCTACAGGAGGCTCAGAACTATGGGATCCATGAAGACGAATGAATCGGGAGGAAACGGCGGCTCGAAGACGGCCCCCGCAAGTCTCATCTCACCCTACGGGGGAAAGTTGGTTGACCTCGTCGTTCCCGATGACGAGCGCGAAGAGGCCCGCGCCTACGCTGGAACTCTACCATCCCTTCAGGTGTCGGATCGGGTGGTGTGCGACCTGGAGCTCCTGGCCACGGGCGGCTTCTCCCCGCTGGACCGATTCATGGGGAAGGCCGACGTCGAGCGGGTTCTCGGCGAGATGCGCCTGCAAGACGGATCCGTCTTCCCGATCCCCATCACCCTGCCGGTCAGGGAAGATGACAAGATCGCTCTGGACTCCGAAATCACGCTCCGCGATTCGCGCAACAACATGCTGGCGATCCTGCGCGTGGAGGAGATCGTCCCTTGGGACCGCCAGGAGACCTCTCGGCAGGCCCTGGGGACCCTCGACCTGCGGCATCCTCTGGCGGCGGAAATGCATAGCTGGGGCGACTGGAACGTCTCAGGTCCTCTGAAGGTCCTTCAACTCCCGCCGCGCTACGACTTCAAAGAGCTACGCCTGACTCCGCGCCAAACGCGGGAGCGCCTCGACGCTTGCGGCCACGCCAATGTGGTCGCCTTTCAGACACGGAATCCTCTGCATCGGGTCCACGAGGAGCTGACCAAACGGGCCGTGGAAGGGGTCGACGGAACCCTGCTTCTCCATCCGGTCGTGGGGATGACGAAGCCGGGGGATGTGGATCACTTCACCAGGGTTCGCACCTACCGTGCGCTGGCGTCGGGATACTACGACCCAGGGAGGATCGTGCTGGCGTTGTTGCCCCTGGCCATGCGATTGGCCGGGCCGCGGGAGGCCCTCTGGCACGCCGTGATCCGCCGTAACTTCGGCGCCACCCACCTCATCATCGGCCGCGATCATGCCAGCCCGGGTGTGGACTCGGATGGACGGCCCTTCTATCCGCCGTATGCCGCCCAAGAAATGGTCAGTCAATACTCGGACGAGATCGGTGTGAAGGTCGTCCCGTTTCGGGACATGGTCTACTTGCCGGATGAGGATCGCTACGTGGAGGTCGACAAAGTACC
>MGOM01000020.1:2810-3651 GCA_001797105.1 Chloroflexi bacterium RBG_19FT_COMBO_62_14 | reverse complement strand
CCAGTTGGTTCACGCGAGGAGAAGTGGCCGACATCCTGGCGGAAACATACCCGCCCCGACACCGACAGGGAGTCTGCGTCTGGTTCACCGGGTTGAGCGGGTCGGGGAAGTCGACGACCGCCGAGGTCCTGACCTCCCTCCTCCTGGAGCACGGCCGCCAGGTGACGGTCCTGGACGGGGACATTGTCCGCACACACCTGTCGAAAGGACTGACCTTCACCCGCGAGGACCGCGACACGAACATCCGGCGGATCGGCTACGTGGCGTCGGAGATCGTGCGCCATGGGGGGGTGGTCCTGTGCGCGGCGGTCAGCCCGTATCGGGCGACACGCAACGACGCCCGGAACATGGTGGGACAGGATCACTTCGTCGAGGTCTTCGTGGACACGCCTCTCGAGGTGTGCGAATCCCGCGACACGAAGGGGATGTACGCCAAGGCCCGGCGAGGGGAAATCAAGGGTTTCACCGGGATCGATGATCCGTACGAGGCGCCGGAGAGGGCGGAGATGATGTTGGACACCGTGCGCAGCGACCCGGAATCGAACGCCAGGAAGATCGTGGAGTACCTCGCTTCGCGCGGCTTCATCCGGGCGGAAACCTTGGTGAACGGGGCATGAGACGTGCGATCGCCCAGCGGATCTTCCGAGGGAGGATCCGGCTCGGCGACGGATTGGCCTTGGAGCCGATCCTGGCCGAGGACCTCAGGCAGGCCCGGCGCCGTTTCCCCAGGCCGAAGTTTTTCATCTTCGGCCACGCCCGCTCCGGAACGAGTTTCCTGGCGCGGCTCGTCCGGCAGCATCCGGACGTTCACTGCGATTGGCAAACTCAGTTCTTCAGCGAG
>MGOM01000020.1:2041-2781 GCA_001797105.1 Chloroflexi bacterium RBG_19FT_COMBO_62_14 | reverse complement strand
GGATGCCGGAGCCACCGCTGGGCCCGGGGTTGGGATCCAACGGCGGCGCTCCTCCGAGTCAGCTGTGACACGATTCTCGAGAGGGAAGCCGAGAAGGCCGGGAAACGCGTGGTGGGGGACAAGTCCCCCAACGAGAACGGCGCACAGGCCATCCACTGGCTGGCCGCCGTGTATCCCGATGCCCACCTCCTGTACATCGTCCGCGACGGGCGGGACACCGTCCTTTCGAAGAGAGTGCAAGCCTTCATCGATCAGCCGCAGACGCTGGGCTGGGCCGACCGCAGGGTCCGACAGGCTTTCATCCAAGAGCCTCAACCGTTCATCGAGAGAAGGCGATCGCTCTTCACCCCCTCCTGGCTCGAGGCTGCGGCCAAGAGCTGGGCCCACAACGTGGAAGGAAGCGTCGCCGCTGGCAGGGAGCTTTTCGGGGATCGCTTCGCCTTGGTCCGCTATGAGGCCCTGCTCGCCGAACCTTACCGCAGCCTCACCGGGTTGTGGACGTTTCTCGGGGTCGGTCCCGGCGACGCTGCTCTGGAAGCGGAGGTCGAAAAGGAGACCCGCAGCAACCCGGAAGCGGATTGGCATGGGTCGTCCGCCTTCGCCTTTGTCCAACTGCTGCCGAGGGGGGTGCACGGCGGGTGGCGTGACCTGTACACCACGGCCGACGCACAACTCTTCGAGCGCGCGGCGGGGAACACCCTCCAGCACTTCGATTACCTGCGGCCTTCGTGAGGCCGCAT
>MGOM01000020.1:1400-1979 GCA_001797105.1 Chloroflexi bacterium RBG_19FT_COMBO_62_14 | reverse complement strand
CTCCGGCTCCTAAGCCCGGTAGGATGATGGAACTGTTGTGAGGATCCGCCTCCCCCGCTACACCCTGCTCCTTCTCCTCGCCTCGGCCGGCGTCGCATTGGAGCTGTACGCCATGCGCACTGGCCCGGGAATTCGCGGGGATTCGGTCCGCTATGTGATGGGCGCCCGCAACATCCTCGAAGGAAACGGTTTCTCCCGGCTGTCGGGAGGGGGCGAGGGGTTCCCCGAAACGGGATTCGCTCCCTTGTTGTCGTTTGTCCTGGCCGGATTCGGGCTCGTGGGTATCGACATGTTCGCCGGCGTGCAGGCGCTGAACGCCATTCTGTTCGGCGGAAGCCTCTTCCTGGTCGGAGGCCTGATCGAGGGGGCCAGCCGCTCCCGCTGGGTCGGGCTGCTGGGCGCCGGGCTCGTTCTGGCCGCCCCGAATGTCGTCAAATGGCACTCCTGGCTCATGAGCGAGGCGCTGTTCATC
Organism: Chloroflexi bacterium RBG_19FT_COMBO_62_14; assembly: GCA_001797105.1. Taxonomy (GTDB): domain Bacteria; phylum Chloroflexota; class Anaerolineae; order Anaerolineales; family E44-bin32. The sequence continues at coordinate 1,507 of MGOM01000020.1, read as the reverse complement.
TTCTTGAGTTTGCTGGCGCTGCACGCGTTGGTGGCTCACATCCACACCGGGCGGACGGGCCTGCTGTACCTTAGCGCCGTCGCCGCAGGGCTGGCCGGCCTGGCGCG
>MGOM01000020.1:1309-1378 GCA_001797105.1 Chloroflexi bacterium RBG_19FT_COMBO_62_14 | reverse complement strand
CCCGTCGGCGGTCTGGGCATTCTTCTGTGGGGGACGGGTTCACGCCGGGAACGCCTCGGCCGTGCCGCC
>MGOM01000020.1:935-1252 GCA_001797105.1 Chloroflexi bacterium RBG_19FT_COMBO_62_14 | reverse complement strand
GGGGGCAGGGTTGGCGAATCGGGAGGTGCGTTTCCACGCCTTCCGCCCCGAAGCCTTGAAGGTCTTCTTGTTCGAACCGACGACCTGGGTAATCCCTGACCCCATCGTCTTGCCGCGCATGGTGCGCGGGGGCCTGGCCCTCGTGGCCCTCGGTGGGGGCCCAGCACTCCTTCTGGCGAAGGCCCTTCGACGTCGAACGGCGACGACGGAGGAAGAAGAGGGGAAGGGCACGATCCTCCCCTGGCTCTTGTTGATCCATGTACCGTGTTACGTCGGGGTGCTGGTGGTCAACTCCCTCTTCCTGGACGCGGCCACGA
>MGOM01000020.1:346-842 GCA_001797105.1 Chloroflexi bacterium RBG_19FT_COMBO_62_14 | reverse complement strand
CGATTCTCGCTGCCGCATGTATGGCACTCGTCCTGGCGGCCAACGCCAGGGAGACTCTGACGTTCGCAGGACAGTCGACCTACACCCTGGGTTTCACACGAATCCGGACCGAGTGGCTCGACCTGGCGTCTGATCTACGCCCAGAGTCGACGATCATCACCGATAACCCGGAGATGGTCTACTACCTCACCGACCGGCCTGCTTACATGATCCCCATCAAGTTCGACCTGTACCGGCAGGCCTTCCGTGGGGACTACCCGGAACAAATCGAGCTAGCCCGAGCGAGGCTGGAGGGCGGCGCGGTTCTTGTGATGTTCGGGGAACCTTCGGACGAAGAGGCCGAGGTGATAGACCTGCTGGAGGTCGTGCCCCTTCGCACATACGATGAAGTGGTCGTCTACGGATACCCCTCCTGAGGCGACCTCGACAAGGCAATGACTGCGAACTTAGCGGCGTGGCCGATGCATCTAGCATGCCTTTGGATCTGCCGTCGTGC
>MGOM01000020.1:0-299 GCA_001797105.1 Chloroflexi bacterium RBG_19FT_COMBO_62_14 | reverse complement strand
CGGAGCCGCTCAACCCTCCTAGATTTGCCCCCGGGCGCCCGATCCCCGCGAATCCGAAGGGCGATGCGGGCGAGGTCGCCGAGCGCGAGCAGGTAGGGATCGTCGTGTCGGAGGGGCCGCGTGCATTCGCGGACCTCGGTTTTCACCTGCTCGACGACCACTCCTTATGTGAGGCGTTGGACGACGGGGCTCGTGGTCTGGGCCGAGACACGCTACTCGCGGAAGTCCCTACCCGAGCCATTGGGGGACTTCTATCAGGGCCGGTGGAAACTGCGTCGCGGCGCGCCCGCACGTCGAAC
>MGOM01000019.1:15840-19397 GCA_001797105.1 Chloroflexi bacterium RBG_19FT_COMBO_62_14 | reverse complement strand
CTCGAGAACATCAAGGCCAAGACGGGCAAGACCCCCAATGACTTCCGCGCGCTGGCCGCCAAGAAGGGGTTGACGCAGTTCGGTGAGGTCATTGCCTGGTTGAAGGCGGATTTCGGGCTGGGGCATGGCCACGCCAACGCCATCGCGCAGCTGGTTGTGAACCCGGAGAAGTTCCTCGCCGGCGCGGACAAAATGCTGGCATCGCTCTTCTCGGGTGAGAAAGTCATGTGGCGCAAAGCCTACGATGCGCTCGGGGCAAAGGTCACCAAGTTCGGCTCCGATGCCAGGCTTTCCCCCAACAGAACCTACGTTAACCTGAAGCGCGGCAGCAGGAAGTTCGCCGTCCTTCAGCCGTCCACGGCCGAGCGCTTCGACATCGGCATCAAGCTCAAGGACGTCGCCCCGGCCGGCCGGTTCGAGGCCGCCGGATCGTGGAACGCCATGGTTGCCCATCGCTTGCGCATCAGCGAGCCGAAACAGATCGAGGCTGAAGTGCTCAAGTGGTTGAAACGAGCCCACGAGGCAGCCTAGGGACTGCCTACCTATCCGTCATCAGCGATCGACCAACCAGTTCTCAAGCTCGATACCGGCTGCTGGACAATGCAGACAGGCGGCAGGGCAACGCCCTGCCGCCCGCATGAACACATTGGTGAAAGGGGAAGGCATGAAAGGCTCACATTCGGCCGCAGAACCAACTCCATCGGAGCGAATCACCCAGCAAATCGATGACCTCCCCGACTGGCGCGGCAAGGCGCTTGCCAGGCTGCGAAAACTAGTCCTGGAAGCCGCTCCCGAAATCACCGAAGAATGGAAATGGGGGACTGCGGTCTGGACTCACAAGGGGCTCGTCTGCAGCGCCGGCGTGTTCAAGGACCATGTCAAGCTCAACTTCTTCAAAGGCGCCTCATTGAAAGACCCCAAGGGTCTCTTCAATGCCGGTCTTGACGCCAAGGCCACCCGGGCCATCGACTTCGGGCAGGGCGACGCCATGCAGGCGGCCGCCTTGAAGGACCTCGTTCGCGCCGCCGTCGCCCTGAATTCGTCTGCGGCCAAAACGCGATAGACGGCAAGTACCTGGGGGACCGAAAGGCAGGCTTATGGTTTCCAATCTCGACAAGATCCAACACATCGTCGTGTTGATGCTGGAAAACCGATCCTTCGACTCGATGGCCGGTTGGCTGTACGACCCGGCCAACCAGCCGCCGTTCGACAAGGTGCCGGCCGGCCAATCCTTCAATGGGTTATCCGGAAAGGAGCTGTCGAACCCGATCCCCGCGTACGCGCACGGCGCCGAGAATAAGGTCGTGCCGGTCGGCCGCGGGGGAGATGCGACGCACCCGAATCCCGATCCGGGCGAGGACTATCCGCACGTCAACACCCAGCTGTTCGGCACGCTGAATCCCTCCGAGAACCGGGAGAAGCCGTTCGACCGGTTTCCATACAACCTGCCTGGCGCGAGGGCCGGGCTATTCGGCAAGCTCGAATCGTGGATGGCCGGACTGCTGGGGCGGCCGTTCGCGGTCAGCCTCCCCGATCCTGCCCCCATGAACGGGTTCGTGACCGACTACATCAACAACTTCCGAGACCTACGGGGAAGGGAAGCCAAGTATGCTGACTACAAGGTGATCCTGGAGGGTTTCACGCCCGACCAGGTCCCGGTGCTCAGCACGCTGGCCCATAGCTATGCGATCTGCGACCGCTGGCACTGCTCGGTCCCCAGCCAGACCTACCCCAACCGTTCCTTCGTCCATGCGGCCACCTCGCACGGCTTCGTGAACAACTCTCCGTACGTGAACTGGTTGTTCGCCGAAGCGCCGACGATCTTCAATCGCATCGAAGACGATCCACGCGCGAACCTGACTTGGAGGGTGTACTACGACGAGGAAGACCTGATCTCGGCGACCCATCTGCTGACGCCTGCGCTACGGCCATATCGCAATTCGCACTTTGCCTTCATGGACCAGTTCGAGCACGATGCATCCGCCGGCGAGCTGCCAAGTTACGCCTTCATCGAACCGCGCTTGCTGCTCGATCATAATGACATGCACCCGCATATCTCCGCCGATCCGCTGGTCACTTCCAGTGTGCTGGCCGGAGAGTTGCTCATCGAACGGGTCTATCGTGCGATTCGCGAAGGCGACGGCTGGGAGCGGACGCTATTGATCGTGACCTTCGATGAGCACGGCGGCTGTTACGACCATGTCTCGCCTCCGGCGGCTGTGTCCCCACGCACTGGCCGGCCGGCAGAGCAGATGGGGTTCCGCTTTGATCGGCTGGGCGTGCGGGTGCCCACCCTTCTGATCTCCCCCTATATCGAGGAGGGCAAAATCGTCAATACCCTCTTCGATCACACGTCCATCATCAAGACTGTGACGAATCGCTGGGGGCTCGAGAGCCTGACCGAACGCGATCGGGCTGCGACCGATCTCAGCCACGTATTGACCCGAAGTACGCCGCGTCATGATCGGCCGGAACTCACGCCGCGGCAATACACTCCCTCCGGGGCAAAGGAAGATGAACCCCTGAATGATTACCAGAGGGCGGTATTGATGCTGGTTGCCGGATACGAAGGCCTCACTCGCATCCATCACGATCGGCCGGTCTATCGGCGAGTCGCCGATCTGACCAAGCTGATCGAAGAGGAAGGGGAGATCCTCAAGCTTCGCACCGTCCGCGACGGGATCCGCTTTATTCAGAACCGGCTTGAACTGATCCCGTAGCGGAACTCCTCCATCTTCACTGATCGTTCGAATTCGCTCATGAGGAGGGTTGCAACGTGGCAGAGGAAACAACGGTGAGCAAACAACGCGAGGATGAGCTGACCGGCTGGACGAACATCGCCGTCGCTGCAGGCCTTCTGGCTTGTTTTTCCTATCCCCTGATGGTCTACGTGCCGCTGCCGCGGCTCGCGCAGGTGACGATGGGCGCCACGTTTGGCCCCTCTTTGGCCGTGGCCAGCGTCGCCCTGGCTCGCGTCCTGCAAGAGCGCCGCCGGGCGCCGTCAATCGAACTGGCTGCGATCCTCAACTCGCTGGCGGGAGCGCTGGTGACCGCTATGATCATCGTCCAACTGGCGATCAACTACTCGACGGCGCCGGCGGCCGACGAGCAGCTCACCGATCTCCTGACACGTCGCATCTGGGACGTCGTCCTCGGACTCGACGTGGCGTTCGATGTGTTCATCGGCCTCGCCACCCTGCTCTTCGCCCTGAACATGCTGGGCGATCCTCGCTTCGGTAAAGTCATCGGCTGGGCCGGAGCCTCTATCTCGGTCTTCTTGCTTCTCGGCGCCAATTTCTACTTCTTCCCTGATCCGCCCCGGCAGCACGGCTTTCCTGAGATTGGAATCTTCGTCGGCCTGTGGTACCTGGCGGTGGTGCTCCTGATCGTGCGTTCCGTCCGCAAAGGTCGAGCCGGCGCCGCAGTCAAAAGGGGAAGGTGATCGTGGGCGCGGCGTCGCTGTCCCGCATCGCCAGGCGGTGTCTGTCCGCCGGTCTGCCGTGGGCGCCCGGCCCATGGACGCTCGTCTTGCCCACCAGCTTGCCGTAGAGTCCAAG
>MGOM01000019.1:13210-15818 GCA_001797105.1 Chloroflexi bacterium RBG_19FT_COMBO_62_14 | reverse complement strand
TGCTGTCTCGGCCCCCGTTGACAACATGGGACACCCTTCGGGCGCCCTGCAAGAGAACCAGGACAGGCAAGCAGGTGAGGCCGCTGGGGCGCCCGAAGCGTACGGGCCCGCCTCCTAATCGCCAGCCAGAGAGCCCTTATGGCAATTCGCATACTTGACTGCGCGACGATGTCCCCTTGGTTCCCACGCTGGCACATTGTCATGACACACCTGCACTTTGACCATGCCGGTGGCCTCCCGGACTTCCCTCACGCCCAAGTGCACGTCCACCGCCGTGAGTACGAAGCCATGCGACACCCCCGCACTTGGATCGAACTGGCCTATGACCGATCTGACTTCGCTCACGAGCCATTGTGGGTTCTGTACGACCAACCCAATGCAGAGTGGCTTGGGCTTGAAGCGATCCGTCTCCCCTTCTCACCCGAGATGTACCTCGTGCCACTCTTCGGGCATACCCGCGGCCACTGTGGGGTCGCCATCCGGGACAACAATAGCTGGCTATTCCACTGCGCCGACGCCTTGCCAACCAATGCCCAGTTCGACATCACACCTCAATGGCTAAACCGGCTGGTCCTTGGGCCGCATGTCCAGCGTTTGCAGGCTTGGGCCTCGGCCCATCCCGAAATCCACTTGCTCGCCGGTCATATTTGGAAATCATTCTTTGACGAAGAGTGCCGAGCGGCCTAGCGGTTCTGTGCCTGTCTACCCAAATCTGCCTGTCCGCCAGCTTGCCCTAGGCTCCCTTGGAGAACACACGGACACCCGACGTTTCCTGCCTGCTTGCCTGCCCCCAGGCTCGAAGCGGAAGGGGTCCTGGGCTCTGACAAGGGTGCTCCGGGTGCTCCCATCCACCTTGCTCCTGGTAGTGGCAAGCCAGGAGGCAGCAAGTCGGATGTCATCAGGCGACCCACGACTTGACGTGTTCGCTGACAATGCTAGAATGGAGGCATCCCGCCAGCCCTCTCGAGGGCTGGCCGCGAAACCGTACTCGTGAGAGTACGGTTTCTGCTCTTGGGGGGCTTATGCCACACAAGACCTATGTCTACGTCGACGGCTTCAACCTGTACTATGGCGCACTCAAGGATACCGCCTACAGGTGGCTCAACATTCGCCGGATGTGCGAGTTACTCCTTCAGGGATACTCAATCGCCGGGATCAAATACTTCACGGCCCGTGTAAGCGCCCGGAAAGACGATCCCGAGAAACCCACTCGCCAGCAGATGTATCTGCGCGCCCTCCGCACACTCCCTGACCTGGAGATCATCTATGGATCGTTTCTCTCTCACGATGTGATGATACCCCTCGCCGAGCCTCCTCGTGGTGGCCCGAGGTTTGCGAAGGTAACCCGCACCGAGGAGAAAGGCTCTGACGTCAACATCGCCACACACCTTATGCACGACGCCTACCAACACAACTTCGAATCAGCGGTGTTGATTACGAACGATTCCGACCTTCTCGAGCCAATAAGAATCGTCAGGCATGAGCTGGGTCTGGAGGTCGGTATCCTCAATCCTCACCGCCATACACCCAGCCGGGTTCTTACCAAGCATGCCTCCTTTATCAAGCAGATAAGGGGAGGCACGCTTAGAGAAAGCCAATTCCCACACACGCTTCGGGACGACAAAGGAGAGTTCCACAAGCCGCCTGGCTGGTGATCGATGAGCTTGTCCTCCGGATGCCTGCCGGACCGCTAGTTCTGACCTGACATCTGGGTGATGCGGTCCGACCTCCGGGACATCAACGGGGAATGCTGGGCTTCTCAGGTTGCGATTTCGGATACACTAAGGAATACTTTCGCGGCTCCGAGACGGCGAACGGGATCTGGCTTTGACAACCCCCTTTTCACGATCCCCTGGTTCGAGTCCCCTCGGGGAGGCCGGGCAGGCCGTCCCCGGGCGAGTCCAGAGAACGACCCGTCTTAAGGGAAGGTGGCTGCTCCTTGCGAGAGCAGTCTGGTGGCTGGCCCTGGCCGCCAGCCTCGCCATGCTCGTCGCCGCACTTCCCCTCTACCACGAGCAACTGCGAACGCTCAGCATCATCCCGGATACCCAGGTGCGGGCCAAGATTTTCGTCAGCCTCACCAGCCTGGGCCTGAGCGGGAGCTTCCTGGCCGACTACTCGGTAGCCATCACACTGGCGCGGGCGCTGGTCTACTTCGCGGTCGCTATCCTCATCTACCGCGGCCGCTCCCATGACTGGATGGCCCTGTTCGTGTCTGTCGCGCTGGTCGTCTTCACCGTGGGCCGTTTGCTCGACCGCCTGGCTGGACCGGTGAGCTTCGCGTTCCCGGCGGCAATACTGACCACAGTGGCCTACGCCTCGTTCAATATCCTGTTCTACCTGTTTCCGGATGGGAGATTCGTGCCGCGCTGGACGCGCTGGGCGGCGGTGGTCTGGTCCGGGTTGGTCCTGCTCTCTACCTTGTTCCCAGGCTCGCCGCTCGATGCCAGCACTCTGCCCAACGCGATGTGGATCCTGATTCAATTGGCTCTTGTCGGCACACTCGTGCACGCGCAATCCTTTCGCTATCGGCGTGTCTCGACCCCGCTTCAACGCCAGCAAACCAAATGGGTGGTCTATGGATTGGCCGTCAGCCTCGCCCTCACGT
>MGOM01000019.1:8327-13167 GCA_001797105.1 Chloroflexi bacterium RBG_19FT_COMBO_62_14 | reverse complement strand
GATCGCGAACCCGGCCCCGCCGGCGGTGCTCTTTGAACTGGTCGGCTCGTCCATCATCGGCATCGCGCTGACCATCATCCCGCTGGCGATCGGAGTCGCGGTATTGCGCTACCGGCTGTGGGAGATCGATCTGATCATCAATCGCACGCTGGTCTACGTCCCGCTGACCGCCATCGTCGCCGGCCTGTATGCCGCTTCGTTGACGCTCTCGCAGCGGGCCTTCATCGCCATGACCGGTCAGCCTTCTGACCTGTCGCTGGCGCTGGCGGTGCTCGTCCTTGCCGGCACTTTTACCCCCATCAAGGAGCGCCTCCAGGGTTTGGTCGACCGCCATTTCCGCAACCAGGCAGAGCCCCAAACCTCGCTCAGGGACTTCCAGCGGCGAGTTCAGGCCGTGGCGGCGGTCGTCGACCGGACTCAACTCCTGCGCCTGTTGCTTGCCCAGGCGATCGCCGCGCTGGACGCGCAGGGCGGGGCAGTCTACTCGGGCAACGGTGCCAATCAGACGCTGGTGGATGCGACGGAAGGCTGGCAAGCCGGTGATGGTCTGGTCCACCTCCCGCTCCGCGCTAGCGGCCATGAAGTCGGTGTGCTGGATCTGGCCGGATCGCGCTCCGGTCGCCCCTATGCTGAGGCGGAGCTGCGGCTGCTCGAAGAGGTCGCGATCGATGTGGCCCGGGTCGTCGAGCTTTTCCGAGGGTTTCCGAGCCTCGTCGCAGAGTGAGTTCGGCAACATCAGCGCACGCCCCATGCCTTGCCTCACTCGTTCATCACTCCCTTGACTGCCTGTTGGTGACCCTGTTGAATTACGAGACACGAAGGGATGGCCATGATTCAGAACGAACCCTCGAAAACCCGCTCACCGCACCAGCTCACTCGAGGCACTTCCCTGTGGATATACCTCTCGATCGCGGCGGCGCTGATCGCCATCGTAGGAAGCGTGGTCGGGCTCACTGCGAGACCTATCTACTCAGGGATTACCGCCGTCTTCTTGCCGCAGGCGCTGGCGCAGGACGTGGCCAACCTGGCAGTCGCCTCGCCGTCCATGCTGATCCTTGCGGCAATGGCACTGCGAAGCTCAATCCGGGCATATCTGCTCTGGCTAGGTGTGGTCACGTTCACCATCTACAACTACGTGATTTACACATTCTCGATTCCATTTGGGCCGCTCTTTTTGCTGTGGGTCGGGGTTCTCGGCTTGTGCCTCTATGCGCTCATCGGCGGGGTGACGGCGTTAGACCATGACGCCGTCCAGGCCCGCTTCGTCCGTCGACGACCGCTTCAGGTCGTGGGATGGTTCCTCATCATCACCGCGGTCTTCTTTGGCTTCCTTTGGCTCTCGGAGGACGTTCCGGCTCTGCTTGCAGGCCGGATGCCTCAGAGCGTCACGGACATGGCTCTGCCGACCAACCCCGTGCACGTACTCGACCTGGCGTTTTTTCTGCCGGCCGTCATCGCCACCGGCGTGCTGCTCCTCCGGGGGAAGCCTCTCGCGCACACCGTTGCTCCTTCGATGATCGTGTTCCTCGTGCTGACCGGCGTGCCGATCCTGCTCACACCCGTCGTCCAGGCCATGCGTGGGCAGGCTGCGGCGTGGGGTGTGGTCGTTCCGATCGGCACACTCACGTTGGCACTCATCGCTCTGCTTACCTGGCTGATGTCCTCGATAAGAACGGACGAGTGACCTCCTCGAGTGGAGCAGCCGGCACTATCTCCCGAGCTCTCTGGCCGTGCGGAGAGGGATCGCGGCCCAACCTGGTGCCACTTTCATGAGTGATCAACCGAACCGCGAAGCACTCGGGGAGCGTGCGTATCGAGAGGCCGGGTACGCGGTCATGGCTTAACTCGTCGTAAAGGCGGGTATTGCAGATCGGTTGTTCGCATTGCCCGTCCAACCGGCAGACAGGTCCTGGCTCGTGCCGGAATTCGACGCCTTCGACCTGGATAGTGAACTCTCGAAAGTGGAACGGCCTTCGCCCTCTTTAGAGAAGCCTCCCGACCACGCCTCTCTTCCTGATGGGTGGAGCTGCCGCTGAGAGCATCCGCCAGGATCCACCGGCGGATGGCTCTCAAGGAGTCCCGCGCCAATTCGAGATCGAAGGGAATGCCGACGTCTCGTGCCGAGGGGTTTCGGGGAAGTAATCCGGCGGCTTCGGCGAATAAGATGTTCACGCACTTCGACGAGCTGACCGAGGGGGAGTTGCGTTCTCATTGGCGCGCGGTTCGGGTCTTGGTCGAGGCCCTTCGCGTTCAGCCGCGCCTGAGCAAGTCAGCTGCATTCGAACTCATCGAGGCCAACCTCCCGGAAGGCACGCGGGAGGTCGTGAGGGCCATTGAAGGCCGAGGAGCTCCGGATCGGCCTACGAAACACGCCTAGCTTGCACCAAGATGGGTGCCCGCCATCCATCTGATAGTGCAAGAGCTCTCTTGCCTGGCGGGCCATGGGCTCTGGTTGAGCACAGGGATCCCCGCAAGCTCATCCGGGACGAGCTGTCTTCGACCGACCCGTCTGTATGCGGCCAATCGCAGCTTGATTCGGCTCCCCGGAAGCAGTAGAGTGGAGGAAGAAGCGGGCGCGGGGGCGGGAGGCCTGCCTGTTTGTCCACTGAGCGGAGAGACGGGGGTGCGCGTAGGGTGTTTTTGCTCTCTGGCATGGGCTCCCGGCAGAGACTGGCGAGATTCTCGTGGCCAACGAGAGGGCGCTGGCGGATCAACCGGGGTGGATGTTATCAAGCGGGCCCAAAGGCGGGGGAAGACGGGGTAGCGTTCAGGGGGGCATCGAACAAGCCGCAGTCGCCGCTGCCCATGTCTGACCGCATCCGCCTTCGATGGTTCGCCAGCTTACACGGCATCTTAGAGCCGAAGAGACCCGACCCAGTCGAGCAATGGATGGTCACCAATTGGAAGACGCCTCTTGGCGACTTCCGTGACTGGTAAACCGTCAGCGCGTAGGCAGTTCCATCTCCTCCGCGCTGTTGCATGAAGCCATGTAAGCGGCCAGTTCGTCACCGGGATCGCGTCACACACCCGCTGCCATACACCTTGCCCTTGAGGATTGCAGGGGCACTCATCCGCCCGCTTCGGGTGCTCTGATGGCTGCTTGCGAGCACCCACGGCGAATCGGACGGGGCCCTTGGCTCTGACAAGGGCGCTCAGGGCCCCCGAAGAAACGCAGGGGCACCCCGGGGGCAAGCCAACAGCTCATCGCCGGAGAACGTGAGGTCCCATCCGCTTCTTGTCCTTGGTTCTGTCTAGGGCGCACCCCGGCCCGTGGAAGAACATCGGGGCACCCTTCGGGGACAGGTAGGCGAGGCGGCTGGGCACATGGGGGGAAACCATGTCTCTCACGCGAGAATCCCGAATAGTGGCACTCATGATCTATACACTCACTGTATCGGCTATGCGGTCGTTCCGCCCGCCCAGTGACTATGCTCAGGCGTTCTGGCTTCTCGACTACCGATTTGGCTTTGTGAAGCGTGGCCTGATCGGGGAAATCGTCACCCTGGTGACGGGGCGTCTATCCATACCCATCACGGCAGAACTCATCTCTGGTTTGGCATATTCGGCATTCTGGATCTACTGCGCGGCGATCATTGTGCTGTCGATCAGGATTGTCCGGCGGTCAGGCTGGTCTGCCGAGGCGGTGTTGGTTTCGCTGGTCTTTCTCTCCTCTCCGTTTATCGTGATGAGTGCCCACCTTGTCGGCTATCTTGACAACGTCGTCATCGTTCTGGGAATTGCGTCTGTTGTGCTTCTCCTCAAGGGCAGGCCCTGGCTCGGCGCAATCCTCCAGGTTCTGGCTCTCCTCACGCATGAGTTTTCCATACTCCTTGTGTTTCCTTCGTTCTGCCTGGCGTGGCTTCTGACAAGCAGTCGGCGGCAGAACTCTGGGGTTCCTCTGCTCCCGCTCACGCCCGTGCTCTTGCCAATCGCGACGTTTCTTCTCCTGGCAGCTGGCCAGGAATTCTTCGCGGGAAAGGACTTTGCCAAGCTGTTCACGGATCATCTCTCCCAGTTTCCCTTCATCCAGGCCGATCGCGTAACTTGGGTGCCTCTTTGGGTTTCCACCTCGTTCCTCGACTACTTTTCATTGCAGTCTGGGGAGTTCCTTGCGCGCATCTCCTCAGGCGCGATGTACGGACTTGTCCTCCCTACTGCGTTGGCCATCTTGTTCTTTACTCTGAGTGCCCACCGAATCCTCGCTGTCTCAGCAGAATCACTCGTCCTGCTAGGAGTAAGTTTCGCGCCTCAGCTGATGCATTTGGTCGCCTGGGACACGCCCAGGATTTGGACCTACACGATTCTCTGTGCCTTTCTCGCACTGTGGGTATACTCGGAGATCTCCGCCCGCCAGAAATCTTCTTCGGCCAGCAGACTGCTTTGCCTTGTAGCCCTCTCCGTAAACGCCGTTGTCTCGACTCCCCTTATGGACCTGCAGACCGACAACTACAGTCCCGTGACTCGTCTGCTTCTCTACTCACCTGTGTTGATCAGTGGCTTGGTTCTCATTCTGAGATGGGAGAGCATTCCGGTCGCCGAAAGGCTGCGTATTCAGGGATCCGATATTCTTGGATCGCTGTCCTCAGCAAGGCGCCACAAGGCGACTCCCAGGTTCGTCCGGGGCGCGGGGACCGGAGCGCCCGAGCACTTACGTTAGCCGGCGCCGATGGTCGCTGGGATGCTGGCGGAGGATGAAAGCTTCTCGGCCGGAGGAGGTCCATCCGGGAGGCGATGGAAGGACACGGATGGGGAGAGGGTCTTATCGGCGGTTGACCCGCTCGCCGCCCATGCAGCAAGGGATCTCTCCCCCCAATCCTGGATGTGGCTGGCCGCGAAACCG
>MGOM01000019.1:6402-8285 GCA_001797105.1 Chloroflexi bacterium RBG_19FT_COMBO_62_14 | reverse complement strand
CGTCCGAACGAATCTCTCCATCTTCGCCCTGCAACTCAATTGCAGTGATCAGATCAGGGCCGGCGGGGTTCGCCTGCGCCAATTCGGCGGAATATTGAGCGAGGGCATATGGGAGTCATGAAGGCCATGGTGGCGTATGCGTGCATCGCGAAACGAACACCGGCCGCGGGGGCCGGTGTGGGATCATGATTGGAATTGTCGGGAGGGTCCTCGCAGGGGACCGGAAGAATCTGAGACGGAGCTGCACGCTACTCCATGTAGGTTTGTTTCCCTTCCTGGAGCAGCGCTTCAACCTCGCGCGTAGCTTCGTGGACCGACAGCCCCTCGGCCGCGGCCCACTCTTCATCCAGCACTCCGTGGGCGGCGCGCAGCAAGGCGGCGACGCTCTCCCCCAACGGTTTGTGCCAGCTCAGCGCGGACAAGTCACGCACGACTTCGCATCGAGCGCGGAACGAGCTTTGTTTCATCCGTTCCAACAGCTCGAGTTGGCGCTGGCGATGGTTCGAGGACAGAGGCGTCGGGCGGCTTCTCAGGAGACGGCGATACTGTCCCAGATCGCCCTTGGCCGTCAACTTACGTAGTCCGCCGGGGGATCCCTCCACCGGGACCCAGATGGTGCCTTTCGAGAGGGCGACCCGGTAGTACAGCCGTTCGCTTCCCGGGCCAACCTGCTTCGACTCGAGCTTGACCACGCGCCCCACCCCGTGCTTCGGGTGAACGACCCGCTCATCGACCTCGAATGACATGGCCGGCCTCAATTAGCGGCGCTTGCCGCCGCGATCATCCCTGAATCCGCCGCGTGACTTTCCGAACCCGCCACGCTCTTCGCGCGGGCGAGCCAGATTCACGGTCAGGTCGCGCGCGTTCAAGGCTTGGCCATTGAATTTGCTGATTGCATTCTGGGCTTCCACCTGGGTGCTCATTTCCACGAAGGCAAAGCCTTTGGACTGGCCGGTGTCGCGATCTTTGATCAAAGCGACGGAGGCGACTGTACCCGCCTGGGAGAATAGTGCCCGCAAGTCTTCCTCGGTTGTGGAATACGCCAGATTCCCGACATACAGTTTCACTTCCATTCGCCACGCTCCTCAGACGTCATTCTAGTAGAAAATAGCCGTCAAGCCAATAGGAGGGTTCGACGGCAACGGCTGCGCGCTAATCCGCCTACACGATTAACCCAATGATACCATGGATTGAGCGTTCTGGGGGAGTCCTGCCAACAGCCGGGACGGACGGTGCGCCGTGGGCCTGGAAGAGCGCCGGGACAGGCAGGCGGGAACCTCGGGGCCAGGGATTTTGGTCGATGATAGACTTGCGTCGCCAAGAGACCCGGGATGCCTCCAAGGGCTTGTCGGATGGAACACGCCACCCGGTCAGTCCCACTTGATGCAGAACCCAATCGAAAGTATAAGGGTTCCAAGCAGAGTGGTCATTCCCCCGAAGGACACTTACACCTCATCCTGCACCGCAGGGGCGCTCACAGGCAGGAATCTCTCTCGTGATGATGAGTTAGATCGTTCGCTCCGCCCTGCCGGGGTCGTTGGTGCTGCATGATTGAAATGCCCTGACCCCTGCAAAGGGCCGGAAGCGGGAGGGCATCGGGCTAAACAAGCAGGTGGGGGGAACGCGCATCCGAGATCCCAGACAGGAACTCGAACGGGAAGATCCATGAACAAGAGACGATTCCGCACGCGCATCTCGCTTGGCCTTGCCTTTGTGTGTGGCTCCGCGCTTCTGCTCGCCTGCAATTACCAGGCGGCCGTCACACCAACTCCGGAGCGGCCCAACCCGCCAGCCGGCACGTCGGCGTCCACACAAATACCGGCCATCGTCTTCCCTGAAAGTTCGGTGATCTCGCCGGATGGCCTTCATGCGGCTCGGATCGA
>MGOM01000019.1:4991-6385 GCA_001797105.1 Chloroflexi bacterium RBG_19FT_COMBO_62_14 | reverse complement strand
GGAGATCGCCGGCTCAGGAGAGATCACGCGATTCTTGTGGTTCCCGGACAGCCGCCACTTGGTCTACACTGACCGAGTATCCACCGGCGCCGGCTTCCCTTCGACTGAGGACCGGCTGTGGATAGCAGACATCGTCTCAGGGACACCAAGCGAAATCGACAAGGGGTTCGCGCCCAACGTGTCTCCGAATGGAAACCGCGTGGCGTTCCTGCTCGGCGCGCGGGTCGGGGATGCCTGCCTCGTCGGTTTCGGATTGGGAGTTGTGGAGCTGGACGATCAAACGCGGCCGGTTTCTCTGCTCCGGCAGGAAGAGATCTCTGGCTTCCCTATCTCCGAAGAGGCCGAGACCTTCTATCCGGCATTGGGCAAGGACTTGGAGTTCCCCGGGATCTGGCGCGACGCGTCGACGCTCGAAGTCCAAATGCGATGGGCCTGCAAAACGGATGATCCCGGAAACGGGGTTTACTTGGTCGATCTCGAGTCAATGCGCGCGGAAAAGATTGGCGAGCTTCCTGCAGAGTAGGAGGCCGGTTCAGGCCACGATGGCGCGGCAATCGCCGTCTGACGATTCGCCTTTGAGGAAGACCCGGGGGCGGTTCACGCAGGGAGCTCCGGGAGAACGCAGGTAGGCCAGCCCTCGAACACTGGCGAAAACGCAATGCGGCCGCGGTGCCTCACCTGTCCAAGGACAACTCCAAGATGCATGAGAAAGCTGAGTTGGAGGGTCTTGAGCCGAAGGGCCTGTGGACCCACTTTGCCGCCATGACCGGTATTCCCAGGCCTTCGGGCCATGAAGCGGAGATCGCGCAGTACATCGCCGGCTGGGCTCAAAGTCACAGCTACTCGTTTAGGCGGGACTCCGTCGGCAACATCTGCGTCTATGTCCCGGCCTCTCCCAGCGCACCAGGATTGCGCCCGGTTGCGCTCCAGGCACATCTGGACATGGTGTGCGTTCGGGAGGGGGATACCGTCTCCGACCCCGCCACGGGGAACATCCAGACCGCACGTGAGGGGGAGTGGATCAAAGCCCTCGGCTCAACGCTCGGCGCCGACAACGGCATCGGGATCGCGGCGGCCCTCTCCCTGGCAGAGAGCAGCGACACACCGCATGGCCCCCTCGAGCTTCTTTTCACCGTTGAGGAGGAAACCACCTTCCGCGGCGCGGACGGGCTTGATCCGGATCTCATCCACGCCGATGTCATGCTCAACCTCGACGCGGTGTCGAGCGCGGCCGTCGAGGTCGGCTGTGCCGGTGCGGCGTGGAGCGTCATTCGATGGTCGGCGCCTCGCCGACCCATCCCGGAAAGCTCGGCGACTGGACAGCTCACTCTCTCCGGTCTGCGGGGCGGGCACTCCGGGATCGATATCCACCTGAACCGTCTGAACGCCATCAA
>MGOM01000019.1:2822-4953 GCA_001797105.1 Chloroflexi bacterium RBG_19FT_COMBO_62_14 | reverse complement strand
CAAGGCGGCGATGCGAGCAACGCCATCCCGATTCGAGCGGTCTCAACCATCGCCTATCCGGCCTCTGAAGCAGGCAGGTTGGCCCAGGTCGTGTCGGCCGCCAGGCTTGATCTCGCCCAACAGTACCGAGAGGTCGAGCCAACCATGGAGGTAACTCAGCATACCCTCGACACGCCGAGCCCGGTCTGCTGGAGTCAATCTGATTCCAATCGTCTGCTCGACCTGCTGAGTGTGATCCCCTCTGGGGTGCTTGCAATGGACCCGGATGTCCCCGACTTGGTGGAGACGTCGAACAACCTCGGCATTCTTGCCGAGGAGGGTGCAATCGTATCGGTGCATTGCCTCTCCCGATCCGCTTCGGCCCCTGCTCAGGGAGAGGTGGTCGCCTCGATCGAATCCGCGGCCCATCTGGCCGGCGCCGAGTTCGCCATCATCCCTCCCGTTGTCCCTCCCTGGCGCGTCGATCCTGGATCGCCGGTTCTGGCCACGGTTCGGGCAGCCTATCGGGGTCTTTTCGACCATGAACCCGAGACGATCACGGGCCATGGCGCGGCCGAGTCCGGGACGATCAGCCAGCATATCCCAGGGCTGGATATCATCTCACTCGGTCCGGATATCGAGGGCGCCCACATGCCTGGAGAGCGAGTCAACATCCCCTCGGTCCTTCGTTTCTACAGACTTCTTTCCGAGGTAGTCCGTCGGCTTGCGTTCTGAGGCACCCAAGCCCGGCATGGTTTCCCGCGCCGTCCCGACCTACCGCGATCGGCCCCATGCCGAGGCGCTGGCTGGCGGTCCGGCCGACACGCAGGCACGGCTCCGGCTGGATGGGACCTATGCCGGCTTGCCCTGCCCGCCCGGCTGACGTAGAGTTATCCAACAGGCTCACATGACAGCGGGCAGGCACTAGAGCCAGGCAGGTGTGACCCCGGAGGCGAAGACGTGACAACCGAATCCAACAAGCCCAGATCTGCTTTCACCTGGAACGTCGGAGGCTGGTTCGGATCGCAAATCGGTGGCACGCTCTGGCTGCTGATCCTCGGCCTGCTCCTACTCTCCATCGACTCGCTTACCGCCTGGGTCTCCCTTGGCTCGTATGGAGTCTTGAACGCATGGGGTCTTTACCTCTGGGGGGCTCGCCGGCGGATAAGCGCGTACGCCGCCATCCAGTTCTTCTTGTCCGCCGCCTCGGTCTTCATTGCACTGGTAGTCTCGGTCGCGAACAGCCGCGGTCTCTCCCAGCCACCGGCCCCGGGAGTGCTGGTGTCGACTTCCTTGCCATGGGGGGTGATCGCCGTTGCCCCGGGTCTGATGGTGTGGTTCTTCTTGATGGAACTCCGAGCCAGTCGAACCCAGGACTGAAGCGCGACGCCCAGGAGCGACTGCGAATGGGTGATCCTGACGCACGTGACGTGGGCAAGGGCCAGTGCGCACCCGGCACAGGGCGTCGTCGGGCAGATTGCCTCACATGATTCCCTCAGGGAGAGGCAGCTGACCTTGTCTCACTCTCCCCCACCTGCGGCCGAACCCGCAAGCAGCCTCATGCCTCAAGAAGGCGCAGACGCGTTAGAATCGTGGAACGCCTTGTTTCGCCAGGCGCGACCACGGCGCCCGCGGTCAGGCTGGCGTTAGACTGAGGGTCCGCCTGCTCCCTGGCGAGGCACCTAACCTAAGGAGGATCATCGTGATGTCAGCATTCGTCTTCATCCAAATGGCGCAGTCCGGCGGCTGGAAAGAAATGGCCGCCCTGCACAAAGCGCTGCACGCCATCGCCGGAGTCAAGACCGTCCACTTTGTGGCCGGCCCGACGGACGTTATCGTCTTCGCCGAGGGCGGCGATCAGGCGGCCCTGGCGGAAACCTTGGGGAAGATCCGGGCCGTTAAAGGCGTGGGCAGCACCGACACGCGCCTCGTCTGGCCGGTCTAACGCACAGGCGGCCACCGTGAATCCCAGGGATGGCGGCGGACTGCCTGAACCCAGGGTTAGTTCGGCAACCGTCGGGTAGGGCGCCGCGGGGACACACAACCGCGGCGCCCCAAGTCCATTCTGGCTCTCATGGTCCCTCGTCTGGTTCGGGCGCTCGCCCTTCTCGTCAGGGCAGGCGCAAACGCCCACATTCCTTGGCCCGAGACT
>MGOM01000019.1:1439-2805 GCA_001797105.1 Chloroflexi bacterium RBG_19FT_COMBO_62_14 | reverse complement strand
GGCAGTCTCGACTCTTCTCCTACCCTCTGAGGAGTTGACGTGCGAAGCGAAAGCGAAATGTTCGAGCTCATCCTGAGGTTCGCCAGGGAAGATGGGGATGTTCGTGTCGTAGTCCTGAATGGGTCGCGCGCCAATGCCAGTGTGAAGAAGGATCCCTCTCAGGACTTTGACGTAGTCTACCTTGTGCGGAGTGTCGCAATCCTCGTCAGGAACATGGATCGACACCCGGGCTAATATACGGCTCATCTTCGACTCACCTTCGCCAAACTTCATCCTGGTTAGATCGATGTTCAAGACCGATTGATCGCCGAGCAAGGAGAGTGAGAGATGAAAGCCCGACTTGGACTTCCCGCTTTAATTGTCACGCTTGCCCTCTTGGCTGGATGCTCTCAAGCATCGGAGCCCACCGCAGGGAGTGTCTACTCCGTCGACCTCTCCCCCGACGACTTCGTGGGTGCCGTCGATAATCCTTACTTTCCTCTCACTCCCAGTGCAACCTACGTCTACGAAGCTACGACGGGGGAAGGTCTCGAACACACCGAAATCGAGATCCTCTTCGACACGCGACAAGTCATGGGAGTCCGCGCCACAGTCGTCCGCGATACCGTCACCCTCAACGGTCAGCTCATTGAGGAAACGTACGACTGGTATGCTCAAGACACCAGCGGGAACGTCTGGTACCTCAGCGAGGACGTGAGCAACTACGAGAGCGGGCAGTTCGTCGGCAAGGCAGGCTCCTGGGTAGCCGGGGTCGACGGTGCGCTTCCCGGGATCATCACGTTCGGCGATCCTTCATCTCACCTAGGGGAGGCATACCGGCAGGAGTACTACCAGGGTCGTGCTGAAGACATAGCTGACCCGGTCGGTGTGAGCGAGACGCTGACAGTGCCTTATGGTTCATTCACCGACGTGCCGAAGACGCTCGATTACACGCCGCTCGAGCCCGACGCCAGGGAAGAGAAGTACTACGCCAGCGGAATCGGTCTGATCAAGACCGTCGATCTCACCACGGGCGGAGAGGACCTCCTGCTCCGGTTCTCCGCGCCCTGACAGGCCCAGCCTGTTAAGTCGAAGACTGAAGTAACCGGGGCCTCGTGGTTGGAGTTCCCCGGCCCCTGACATAGAATAGTCACGGCATGGAAGAAGTCAGTGTCCTTGAGCAAGCCAGGAAGATGGCCTCTGGAGAGATGAACGCGCGTGCCCTCTCGGAGTATTACCTGCAGAGGATCGAAACCCTGGACACCTCGACCATCAACAGCGTCATCGAGGTCAACCCTGAGGCCCTGGCGATCGCCGACGAACGCGACCGGGAGCGGTCGGAGGGACGGGTTCGGGGGCCCTTGCACGGGATCCCGATCCTGATCAA
>MGOM01000019.1:0-1396 GCA_001797105.1 Chloroflexi bacterium RBG_19FT_COMBO_62_14 | reverse complement strand
TCCCTGGCGCTGGAGGGCTCACACGCGCCGCGGGACGCGCACCTAGTCAAGCGGTTGCGCGCGGCGGGGGCCGTCATCCTGGGCAAGGCCAACCTGAGCGAATGGGCCAACTTCCGCGGCAACCATTCCGTCAGCGGATGGTCGAGCCGCGGAGGGCTGACGCGGAACCCCTACGCCCTCGACCGTTCCGCTTGCGGTTCGTCGTCCGGCTCAGCTGGCGCGGTGGCTGCCGACTTCTGCGCCGCGGCGGTCGGCACCGAGACCGACGGCTCGATCATTTGCCCGTCACAGACCTGCGGTGTTGTCGGGCTCAAGCCCACGCTCGGTCTGATCAGCCGGAGCGGGATCATCCCGATCGCCCACAGCCAGGACACCGCCGGCCCGATCGGTCGAACGGTTGAAGACGTCGCCGTCCTGCTCGGCTGCCTGGCCGGCGTTGACCCGCGTGACCCGATTACGCAATCCAAACGCAGGCGCGCCTACACGGACTATACCCGGTTCCTCAAGAAGGACGGCCTCAAGGGTGCGCGGATCGGTGTGGCCCGCAACATGCTGGGCTCGGACGCCAGGCTCGTCCGCATTCTCGAGTCATGCCTCGACGTCATGCAGCAGTTGGGGGCGGTGATCGTCGATCCGGCCGACCTGTCCAACATGGACACCTTTGGCAAGACCGAGCTCGAGGTTCTCTATTTCGAATTCAAGGCCGACCTGAACAAGTACCTCGGCGCGCTCGGACCCTCCGCTCGGGTTCACTCGCTGGAAGACGTGATCAAGTTCAATGAAGAGAACAAGGATCGGATGATGCCCCACTTCGGGCAGGAGCGCATGACTGCAGCCCAGGCAAAGGGCCCGCTTTCGAGCAAGAAGTATCGCAAGGCGCTCGCCCGAAACCACCGGTTGACGCGCAAAGAAGGGATCGATGCCCTTCTCAAGAAGGAGAGGCTCGAGGCTGTCGTCGCCATCTCCGGGGGGCCGGCCTGGACAATCGACCTGGCCAACGGCGATCCCCGCAGCTGGGATATGGAGAGCACCTCTCCGGCGGCGGTGGCCGGTTACCCGCACCTCACCGTTCCCGCCGGCGACATCCACGGCCTGCCCATCGGGCTGTCGTTCTTCACTCGGGCCTGGGGTGAGCCGACGCTGCTGCGCCTGGCCTTTGCCTTCGAACAGGCTTCGCACGCACGAAAGTCCCCCCGGTTCTTGAAAACCGCCCGCTTCAAGCCGGCCTGACCATTCGCCCGATCGAGAACCCATACGGCCATGTCATTCCGTCCCTGACGGGATGGTTCGCGAAGCCCGGCAACGCCGGGCGAGGAATCCTCATGATGACGCGAGCGCAAGACGGCATCCGGGTCGGACGGCCGTGCGAATCGGATGCCGATGATATCCGCCTTCC
>MGOM01000018.1:4908-5223 GCA_001797105.1 Chloroflexi bacterium RBG_19FT_COMBO_62_14 | reverse complement strand
CCGGGAGGGGTTGCCTCCGATGGGAAGAGTATAGCGGCGAGCCCGGTACGGGACACCCTGGACCGATCCACCCGGAGGAGCGATCTCAGGTTCCCCTGCTCTAAGCTCCGACGTCTCCAACGCGCGCAGCACCTTCACTGGAGGTGCACAACTTCTTCATGCACGGAGGTTACCTTGAGTGCATCTCAAGGCCGGTCTGCTTAGACCCGTCGACAACGGAGGATCCACGATGAAACCTGTCAAGTACGCGCTACCCGCTGTTCTGTTGATGGCTTTGACCCTCGGGGTGGGCTCAGCCTACGCCCAGCAGGAGAC
>MGOM01000018.1:4712-4859 GCA_001797105.1 Chloroflexi bacterium RBG_19FT_COMBO_62_14 | reverse complement strand
TCCATCAGGACCTGGCCGACGCGCTTGGAATAAGCCTGGCTGAGTTCGAGGCCGCGCGGGCCGATGGTCAGACCCTGGCCGACCTGGCCGCCGCCCATGATGTCGAGCTGGCCACCCTCTTTGATGTCATGGAGGCCGCCCGCAGCG
>MGOM01000018.1:4437-4700 GCA_001797105.1 Chloroflexi bacterium RBG_19FT_COMBO_62_14 | reverse complement strand
AGGCCGTCGCCGACGGCACGATCACCCAGACCCAGGCAGACTGGATTCTGACCCACCGGGCCGCAACCCGTCAGGCGGGCCTGCGCTCCGGCGTGTGCGATGGCTCCGGGCCGGCGGGCCTTGGCCCAAGGGGAGGCCCATCGCGGTAGTACACCTCGATCTGATCGGAAGGTAACGCGATGCCGGAGGCCGAAGAGCTTCCGGCATCGTCGTTATCTCAAGGCTGCCGGGTCGATGGA
Source organism: Chloroflexi bacterium RBG_19FT_COMBO_62_14 (assembly GCA_001797105.1). Lineage (GTDB taxonomy): Bacteria > Chloroflexota > Anaerolineae > Anaerolineales > E44-bin32. The sequence continues at coordinate 4,461 of MGOM01000018.1, read as the reverse complement.
GGGTAAACTATGCCGCGAGCTTGC
>MGOM01000018.1:3188-4296 GCA_001797105.1 Chloroflexi bacterium RBG_19FT_COMBO_62_14 | reverse complement strand
ACTTAAGGACGCCGAGATGCTGGGGTACTATGCGGAGAGGCTTCCGGCCGTCGAAATCAACAACACCTTCTACCGTTTGCCCAAGGCCTCCGTTCTTGAGTCCTGGCGAGAGCAGGTCCCGCCCGGCTTCCGCTTCGTCCTCAAGGCGTCACGGCGCATTACGCACATCAAGCGCCTGCGTGAAGCAGGGGATGAAACCTCCTACCTCTTCGACACGGCCGGCGTCCTCGGCCAGCGTCTAGGTCCTATCCTGTTCCAGCTGCCCCCCAATTTCCAGAAGGACCTTCCCCGACTGCAGACGTTCCTCGATTTGATCCCTCCCGGAAAAAGCGCCGCCGTCGAGTTCCGGCATGCTTCCTGGTTCGAGGACGACGTGTTTGATTGTCTGAGGACTCGAGGCTGCGCCCTTTGCCAGGCAGATACCGATGAGAATCCTCTCGAGAAGTTGATCGCCACCGCCCGCTGGGGGTATTTGCGCCTGCGCAAAGAGAAGTACACCAAGAAGCAGGTGGCGAAGGTGGCGGAGAAGATCCTGGCCCAAGACTGGGATGGCGCCTACATCTTCTTCAAGGACGAAGGCGAGGGCCACGGTCCGAAATTTGCCCAGCAGTTGATCGAGTTGGCGAAGGGTTCGTAGCGGCGAGAAGTGCGCGATGGGCCCCCCCTCGGAGGATTGGTGACTCGCCGGCTGTCAAGGAAGTTGGTCGCGAGCGACACTCTCGGCGCGTCGGCACCGATTCGGGCCGGAAAGCCGGGGATCAAAGTTCGCTTAGTGTCGGGGCCATCGACACCAACCCTGCGTCGACGGCGGAGGAACGTAACAAACCCGTTGTGATGTTCGCGGGTTGACCCCCTGATATGTTACATGTCACACTTCAGGCTACTGCCGAGGGTTAGGCTCGTCCGCATTCCTTAGAAGAGCGGCCTCACCACCTCACGCGGGCCGCCCTTCACCCAGGAAACGTCCTCAGGGTGACTCGCTCCAATGGGGCGGTGGACCGTCCCTTCCAGGACTCCCTCTACTCTCCTCTCGACCGAACCGATCTATCAGAACAGACTTACCAGGTCCTAAAGGACCACATTCTCCGTCGGCAATTCCAGCCAGGCG
>MGOM01000018.1:2992-3085 GCA_001797105.1 Chloroflexi bacterium RBG_19FT_COMBO_62_14 | reverse complement strand
GCCCAGGCGGGGTTCCTTCGTCTCGTCGCTGACGGCCAAGGATGTAGCCGAGCTTTTCGACGTCCGGGCGATTGTCGAGCTGTACGCTGCCCA
>MGOM01000018.1:2623-2927 GCA_001797105.1 Chloroflexi bacterium RBG_19FT_COMBO_62_14 | reverse complement strand
TGCGCCAGGCGACGGCCAGCGGAGATTACCGCGATTACCCGGCCTTCATGGATGGAGACCGGGATTTTCATTTGGCGTTGGTTGACCTGGCAGGGAACGATCGATTGGCACGGGTCTACGCCGAACTGAACGTCCATATCCAGGTTTCCCGGGCCCACTACCTCAACACCGTCGAGGATGCCGTGCAGGCCCTGCGGGAGCACGACGCCATCATCGCCGCGTTCCGGGCGGGCGATCCGCAGGCGGTCGATCGGTCGCTGGGCCGACACATCACGAATGTGAGGAACCGTATCCGCGACCTGCT
>MGOM01000018.1:2197-2563 GCA_001797105.1 Chloroflexi bacterium RBG_19FT_COMBO_62_14 | reverse complement strand
CTTGACGGGCGCGTGGCGCTGGTCACCGGCGCCGGCCGGGGCTTGGGGCGGGCCATGGCCATCGCCCTCGCCAGTGCCGGGGCCGATCTCGCCCTGTGTGACGTTCACCGCTCGGACCTCGAAGCGGTTGTGAAGGAAATACAGGCACTCGGTCGTCGGGCCCTTCTGCTGGAAGTCGATGTCGCTATTGGCTCTCAGGTCGAGTCGATGGTAGCCCAAGTCGCCACGGACCTGGGAAGGCTCGACATCCTGGTCAACAACGCCGGAGTGACCAGCGGCTCACCCTTCGAGGATCTGTCCGAGGAGGACTGGGGCCGGGTCATACGGGTGAACCTCGACGGTCTCTTCCACTGCTCGAAATGGACC
>MGOM01000018.1:1846-2077 GCA_001797105.1 Chloroflexi bacterium RBG_19FT_COMBO_62_14 | reverse complement strand
GCGTGATCGCCCTGACACGCTCGCTGGCTGTGGAATGGGCCCGCCACAAGATCCGCGTGAACGCGATCGCGCCGGGTTACTTCGTCACGCCCATGACCGACCGCCTCAAAGAGCGGGACCCGAACTTCTATCAGGAGCTCATCGAGCGCGTCCCCCTCGGTCGGTTCGGGCATGAAGCCGACCTGGCCGGAGCGGCGCTCTTCCTCGCCAGCGAGGCCTCGGCGTTTGTGT
>MGOM01000018.1:1086-1763 GCA_001797105.1 Chloroflexi bacterium RBG_19FT_COMBO_62_14 | reverse complement strand
GCCGGCGGTTCGACCACCGAATTGGGCGCAATTCGCGGTGGTGGGCAGAACCTGCTGCAGCGCCTGGCGCCGTCGGCGATCTGGGCTGTGCTCTTCGTTCTCACCGTTGTCTCCAGTTTGATTTCGCCAGTGTTCTTCACGACTCGCAATATCTCCACTCTGCTGAAACAGGCCGCTTCCCTGGGGATCGTGTCGGTCGGGCAGACGCTGACGATCCTCACGGGGGGGATCGACCTGTCGGTGGCTTCGGTCATGGCGCTGATGTCGGTCGTGGCGGCCAGCCTGATGGAGGGGCAGGACGGTCTGTTCCTACCCGTGGCCCTGTATTGCCTGGCGATTGCGGCCGCCATTGGCCTGGTCAACGGCCTGATGGTTACGAAGTTGAAGATACCGGCCTTCATCGCCACGCTGGGGATGATCCTCGTGGTGCAGGGCATCCGCTTCGTTTACACCGGCGGGAGCCCGCGCGGCTCGATCCCGCCGGCCCTGCGCTTCATCGGAGGGGGCATGGTTGGACCCGTTCCGGCCGCGGTGATCTTGTGGGTAGTCATCGTCGCCGTGTTCGTGATCCTGATGCGCCGCACGACCTTCGGTCGCGAGATGTACGCCGTGGGCGGCAACCGGTCGGCGGCCCATCTCTCCGGTGTCAACGTCAATGGGATCATCATCGCCGCGTA
>MGOM01000018.1:798-895 GCA_001797105.1 Chloroflexi bacterium RBG_19FT_COMBO_62_14 | reverse complement strand
GATGAGGAGTATCAGCGGATCGTCAAAGGCGTGGCCATCATCCTGGCGGTGGCGATGTACGCCCGAATGCGAGCTCGACGCTGACCGTCGACGATAC
>MGOM01000018.1:665-769 GCA_001797105.1 Chloroflexi bacterium RBG_19FT_COMBO_62_14 | reverse complement strand
GGAGCCGGGGAGGAGGTGCGCACCAGAGGAAAGCGGAAGGAAGGTCTGAATGGCTGAAATCCGATCTGTGAGTCTCGGCGAATCTCCAAGGAGGACGAAAAGCA
>MGOM01000018.1:296-554 GCA_001797105.1 Chloroflexi bacterium RBG_19FT_COMBO_62_14 | reverse complement strand
TTGGAGCCGACGGCATGGTCGACACCTCCGCACTGGCCAAGGACGGGCCCTACACGGTGTGCTTCAGCAATGCCTCCGTGTCGAACCCCTGGCGAGTCGTGATGAACGCCCACGTGGATTGGGCCATCGAGGAAGCGACCGCAGCGGGCACGATCAAGACCTACCGCTACGCGGATGCGAATGATGACCCGGCCAAGCAGATCAGCGATGTCGAGGATCTGCTCACCCAGGGCTGCGACGTCCTGATCCTGAGCGCGG
>MGOM01000018.1:142-249 GCA_001797105.1 Chloroflexi bacterium RBG_19FT_COMBO_62_14 | reverse complement strand
GGCGTTCCGGTCGTGACACTGGACCGTGACGTCGCCGATCCGGCGCACCGAGTTTCCTACGTGCAGGGCGACAACTGCCTGATGGGCAAGCTCCAGGCGGAGTGGCT
>MGOM01000018.1:0-78 GCA_001797105.1 Chloroflexi bacterium RBG_19FT_COMBO_62_14 | reverse complement strand
GCCGAGGAACGCTTGCGCTGTGCCAACGAGGTCTTCGCCCAGAATGCGGGGATCGAGATCCTGGCACAGGCCTACACC
>MGOM01000017.1:12614-12873 GCA_001797105.1 Chloroflexi bacterium RBG_19FT_COMBO_62_14 | reverse complement strand
CCCTGATCCTGCTCCCCTCTCCGGCCAGCCCCGCCGTCCGAAGTTACATTCACCTTGCAGTTTGGACTCCTGGAGATACGACCGGCGTTACCCTAGAGTCGGGTAGTGGGCAGATCGCTCATGGGGGACCACGCCCACGCCCCGGTCCTGCGCTTCAAAGAGCCCTCGACATCGCTCGGCTCGGAGGAGACCCCATGACCACCTCCGACCGGATCCGGGCGGCCAGGCGCCGTTCAAAGCAGGTGGGCTTCGCCAGCCG
>MGOM01000017.1:8824-12573 GCA_001797105.1 Chloroflexi bacterium RBG_19FT_COMBO_62_14 | reverse complement strand
CCCCGCTGGGACGGAAGGCACGCTATACGGGGGTGCTGCGCCGTCGTATGCTGGTAGCGGGGGTTCAAGTGATTTGGGGCAGTAGCCGGTTGCTGGGACCCGGCCTTGGGGCCGGGGCCGGATCACCACCAGCCCGTCCTGCGAGGGAATGCGGAAGATGACCACCGATGGCGAGCTTCGATTGCTGGTGGCCGACGACGACCAGTCCTTGCTGGATCTGATGGTCAGACGCCTGGGCAAGATGGGCATCACGCCTGATCAGGCGTTGGATGGCGCCCAGGCTCAGGCCTTGATTGAACAGAACGACTACGATGTGATCATCACCGACATCTACATGCCGGAGGTGACCGGCCTCGAGCTCCTGCACATAGCCAAGGAGCGAGATCCGAATGTTCAGGTGGTGGTCGCGACGGCCTCGGCCACGATCGACAATGCGGTCGATGCCCTGAACAACGGTGCCTTCGCCTATCTCACCAAGCCCTTCGATCATCTGAGTGTTTTCGACAAGGTCGTTACCAGGGCAATGGAATTCCGGCAGCTGCTCCTGGACAATCGGCGGATGGCCGAAGTCCAGAGACGCAGGGGGGACATGCTGGAAGACGAGGTCACGCAGCGGATCCGCCAACTGCGTGACCGGCAGAGGGACCTGCTCAATCTGCTGACCTCGCTCCCGCTGGGTGTTGCGGTCATCGAAGAGGGCGGCCGGGTGGCCATGAGCAACCCGCAGGCCGAGAAGTGGTTGGCCCAGGAGAGACATGCCAAGGAGCAGCCGATTCTGGAGTTCATTAACTCGGTCCACCAGACTGAGAGTGAGCCCAGCGTCGAGGTCGAAATCAACGGGCGGATGGTCCGACTGACAGCCGTCGACGTCCTTCATGGCACACCCAGGAAACAGAAGGTCGTGATCATCGGCGAGATGGAAGGGGAGGAGCAGAGCATCAGTCAGGGGACGATGGTGGAAGACGCTTTTCCCCGGCTGCGGCAGGGGCTGGTGTGGCTTGCCACCCAACCGCTCGAGCCAGGAGCCGCCGGTACGGCCAGAGGCTTGGTCAAGGAAGTCGTCAGCCTGGGGCGGATGATGGGGTTCTCGGTCGAGGAACCGCAGATCCCGGAGCCCGAGCCTACCCTGGAAGTCGAAGGCTTCGAGGAGCGACCTGAACCAAGTGCTGTCCCCGAACTGGATGAGGAAGATGCGAGACTCATCGCGGCCCTGGAGGCACCAAGTCCCGCGATATCCGAACTATCATTTGAGTCTATTCCCCCTGCGAAGCCGGAGACAGCGGTTGTCTCCGAGCCGATCTCGCGGCCTGCTCCCGAAGCCAGGAGCAGGGAGATGGCTCAGCCCCCCAAGAAAGCCGCCAGCAAGCCGGAAGCCGAACCTCCTCCTGCAAGGGATGTCAAGCCCGCCGCGAAAGTTGAGAAGAAGGCACCGGTTGTCGAGAGGCGTTTATTGCGAAAGGCCAAGGAACTTGAATCGGGAGGCTGGCGCCCCCCGGCGCTACCAGCCAAGTCCGGGACCAACGGCCAGACGCATGAGGAGGCCGAGGTTCCCCCCGATGATTCGGTCCTCTCAAGGTTGGCCAGTGTTACCGGGGATAGCCCAAAGGCAAAGCCACCGGAGAAGGGGCGGCAATTCGCCGCAGAGCGGGAGACTGCGTCCCGCGCCCCGGAACCGGAACCGATCGCAGAAGAAGCCAAACCGAAGTGGACTGCCTACGAGGAAAGTGAGACCGGCAGCTCGCGCGCCGGCCATAAGAGTGGTACCTGGCCTCCTCCGCTCCCGTCTGCGATCGAGGCCGAGGAGGATGAAGAGGCCTCTAGCGAGGAATAGCCCCGCACTTTGCCCCGGCAGGAGGAGGCTTTGGTACTCCGGCTCGCCGGCGTGGCCCCATCACCCGGGCCGTCTTGACCTGCCTGATCGCGCCCGGCGCGATCTTCTCCCTCCTAATCCCTCATTCCGCAAGTGGCCATGTCGGCAAGACGTCGATATCTAGCGCGTCTCGCTGGCCTGAAAGATAGCGCTGATGACCCACCGCGGCGATCATTGCCGCATTGTCTGTACACAAAGCCAGAGGGGGGAACCGAACGGCGATGGGTGATTTCTCGATGAAGGTCTGACGAAGCAGACGGTTGGCCGACACGCCGCCGGCGACGAGTATTTCGTGCGCCTGGTACTCCTGCGCGGCTTTCATCGTTTTCCCCACCAGGACGTCCACCACGGCCGCCTCGAACGATGCGGCGAGATCGGCGATCGGCAGGCCGGGGCGCGGGACTTCGACTCCCGCCTCCAGATCCGGCTGGTGCCGACGAACTTGCCGCAGGACCGCCGTCTTTAATCCGCTGAAAGAGAAATCCCACGTCTCATCCAGCCAGGCCCGAGGGAACGGGAAAGCTTGGGGATCCCCGCCTTCGGCCGCCACCTGAATGGCTGGGCCGCCCGGGTAACCCAACCCGAGCAACCTGGCAATCTTGTCGAAGGCTTCCCCGGCGGCATCATCCAGCGTGCCACCCAGCCGCGCGTAAGTCAAATGCTCTTTCATCAACACCAGCTCAGTGTGACCACCCGAGACAACCAACCCCAACAACGGGAATACCGGCTCGGCCATGTCCTGTTGTAGCCAGGTCGAGTAGAGATGTGCCTCGAGGTGGTTGATTCCCAGAAGGGGAACGCCCGAAGCAAGCGCCATGCCTTTGGCCATGTTGACGCCTACGACCAACGAGCCGGCCAGCCCCGGGCCGCGTGTCACGGCGATAGCATCGATCGCCTGCATGCCGACATGGGCCTGCGCCAATGCGGTTGCTACAACGGGGTAGATGGTCTCGATGTGGCGCCTCGAGGCAACCTCGGGGAAAACGCCTCCGTACTGAGCGTGCAGGGCCGCCTGCGAAGCGACAACGTTCGAGATGATCTGCCGGCCGTTCTCGACGACAGACGCCGCCGTCTCATCACACGAGGTTTCGATTCCAAGGATACGGGTTTCTTCGCTCATCGCCCGTGTTTCACGGCCTGCTCGAGGGAGGGTTCACCCCCCGCTTTTTGTAAGACCGTCCGTGAGGATCATTCACCGACACGCCAATCTGTAATCCTAGCATGGTTGCTCGCGCCACGCCTCGATTTCCGTACGCGAAGGTGACGACGGTTTTTCTCCATCGCCAGGGCGAATCCATGCCCGGCCAGTGGTCATCCTTTAAGCGGCGCGGCTCTGCTCACCCTTGGGTCTCATGGAAATTTTGATGGGACTGACCGCGCTTTCTGCGATGATCGCAACTCATGCGCCGTTCATTCGCAGGACCAGGTCCAAGGGGTACGTCGCAAGTATCTCGGGTGTACCGTCGGGACGGATCCACAGCGTGTCTTCCAGCCGAACCCCCAGATCCTGGTCCGGGTAGTACAGCCCCGGCTCAAGGGTGATGACCGAGCCCGGCTCCAAGATGTCGTCGTTGGAAGCCAGACCGCTGAAGGTCGGCGACTCGTGGACATCGAGCCCGAGCCCATGGCCCAAGCTGTGAACGAAGCCCCGCTCGGTGTTTGGAGCGGTGCGTTGCGTCGGGTGCCCGCGATCCTCGAAGATATCGCAGGCCGCAAACTGGAAGTCCCGGCATGCCCCGCCAGCGTGCAGGGCCTTGAGCAAAGATTTGTACACGTCTAACACATCCTGATACACCTGCAGGACGTCATCTGGTGCATAGCCAAGGCACCAGGTCCGGGTAAAGTCGTAGTAGTAGCCTCCCCCCGGCTCGGACGGGAA
>MGOM01000017.1:4207-8773 GCA_001797105.1 Chloroflexi bacterium RBG_19FT_COMBO_62_14 | reverse complement strand
GATGCTGTGCGGGACGGCCGCGTCATGGCCCATAGCGAAGATCGTTCCGTCCGGGTTATCCGCACCCCGGCGGGCAAGCTGGAGGTCGATCTGGCGCCGGACTACGCCGATTGTCACCGGCTGGCCATCTTGGTCGATAAGCATATCCCCCCGGACGCGTTGGGATGTGAGGAAGTCGGCGATTTCGGAAACTACGGCGGTGGTGATCTGGCCCATGCGTCGAATGCGTCCAACCTCATCGGCGTCTTTGGTCGTCCTGGCGCGAGCGAGCACGGCATGGCCTCTCGGCTCACCTACGAGTTGCACCGTGGGCATCGACGATTCGAATTGCCGCATCAAAGCGTAGGCCTCCCCAATCTCGAGACGCCCGTACAACGCACCCTGACCTCGGACTCTGAATTCGTCAAAGGCCATACTCAGAATCTTGGCGGAGGCACGGATCACATCTCCTCCGGCCGCCTCGATCTGTTGCAACGGTCCGTAATCGTCGATGTTCTTAAGCCGAAGGCCGGACTTGGCAGCCTCGTCGCGCTCCATCGGGTTGCAAATCAGCACCGCCTCCTCGCCGCGCTTCTTGATCAGGGTCGCGAAAGTCATGTTGGCGAAGCCCGTGAAATACACCATGTTCGGGTTCGAGATCGATGGTCCTCTCACCAGAAGGAAATCGTGGCCGGCTTCTTCCATCAACGCGTCGATGTCCGATCGCATTCTCAGGCTCCATCATCCTTGCAGTAAAGCCGCGGCCCGATTGGTCTCGGCATGCTCTGGCACTTCAAACAGATCTTGGCGGGGACTGCCTGAGTGAGCTGGAGGCCGTCTTCAGGCGTCTTCTCTGGCTCGTTTAGGCTTGCGCCTGGGGGTGTCCGGTCCGTGCCCATCTCTCTCGCCCATGAGCGCCAGCCGGACGGCGTCGAGAAGCCGGCCTTCTTCTTCGGGCAAGACCGTGCGCGGATCGAACCTGACCTGGTTGTCGGCGATGCGGGCAATAACCGGCGGATTGGCGCGGCGGAGGCGTTCAGAGAAGGGCCCGGGGTGCGGCGGATCCAGGGAAAGGACCCAGGTCGGGAGCGTCTCCTCCGGCAGGCTGCCCCCTCCAACGGTCGATAACTCCGGCACGACTTGGCCCCGCCCTAGTTCGGCCGCCCAGGATGAGGCCCGCCGGCGCAGGGTCTCGGCCTCGGCGGCGATCATCCGCCAGACCGGGATCTGTTGGACCGCCTCGTCAAGCAGGTAATGTGTGAGAGTGGCTTCCAGAGCCGCCAGGCAGAGCTTGTCGGCCCGAACCGCGCGGGCAAGGGGGTGTTTGCGCAGCCTGTCGACCAGCCTCCGCTCTCCCAAAAGGATCCCTGCCTGCGGACCGCCAAGGAGCTTGTCCCCCGAAAAGGCCACCAGACTTGCCCTGGTCTGGAGCGATTCTTGCACCATAGGCTCGTGGCCGAGCCCAAACAGGGCGGTGTCGAGCAGCGCGCCCGAGCCGAGGTCGTCAAAGACGCTCAGCTGGTGCTGCTCGCCCAATTCAACCAGGGACTGCAGGCTAGGCTCGGTCATGAAGCCTGTGATTCTGAAGTTGGAGTGGTGAGCTCGCATGATGAGGCCGGTACGCTCGTGAATGGCGGTTTCAAAGTCGCTCAGATGGGTCCGGTTGGTGGTTCCCACCTCGACAAGTCGGGCTCCCGACTGCTGCATCACCTCTGGGATCCGGAAACCGCCGCCGATCTCGATCAGTTGGGAGCGGGCGATCAGGACTTCCTTGCGCCTGGCCAGCCCCGTCAAGGCCAGCAGGACGGCGGCGGCATTGTTGTTAACCACAAGCGCCGCCTCGGCGCCGGTCAGCTGCAGGAGCTTGGCTTCGGCATGCTTCGAGCGATCGCCGCGCCGGCCGAGGCTGAGGTCAAATTCCAGGGTACTGTAGCCGCCCGCGACGCGGAGCATCGCCTCGCAAGCGGCCGGGCTCAGCGGTGCGCGACCGAGGTTTGTATGCAGGATCACGCCGGTAGCGTTGATCACAGGGGAAATACTGGGAGCGAGTCGGGCACCCAGGTTGCGGCGGGCTTCCGCCAGAAGGGTCTCGGTGGACGGGGCCGGGTTCCCTTTCCGGACGAGCAACCGGGCCGCGGCCAACTCGTTTCGCAGGGCATCAACCGTCAGAGGCCGCCCGAAAGCGTCGATCAGGGAAGCTCCGCCTTCACTCTGGAGGAGCCGCTCGATCGAGGGAAGGCTGCGCAGGCTCAAAGCTCAGGTCTCCAGGTGCTGCGTTCCAGGAGCCCCAAGAACCATTCAAACGCCGCCAGGCCGACGAAAAGCACGAGCGCCAGGGAAATACTGAGACTGCGGTTCACCTGGAGCCAGAGGCAGGTTGAAGCATATAGACCCGCCCAGAGCCCATGCCGCAGCAGCACCCCGGGCGGAGCCGGCCGCTCGGAGGCGAAGCGCCGGTGGAGCACCCACACGAAGGGGAGTGAGGTCCCTGTGGCGGCAAGGGTCCACAGGAAGAAGAGGAGCCAGCGCGGCCCGGCTGTGGGCAAGGTCGCGCGGAGCAGCAGCAAGAGCCCGAGCCAGCCCAGGCCGGCCAGGGCGACCGCTGTGAGCATGAGGCTGCGATAGTTGGGTGATGGCTGATCGGGCATTATTTTCGTTTTTGGGTGACTTGGCCGGAATTATAGCGCAGCCGATTCCAGTCTGGAAACGCGAGCTGGACTGGCTGGCAATGCGGGTCAGTTATAATCCGCCGCAGGATCCCATGTCGCTCATCCAGGCTACCGATCTATCAAAGGCCTACGGCGATCACGTCGTGTTCGAGGGGGTGACACTCGCCATACCTCATCAAGCGCGGGTGGCACTTGTCGGCGCGAACGGAGCCGGTAAGACGACCCTCCTCAGAATCATGGTCGGGGCCGAGGGCCACGACACTGGCCAGGTCCAACGCGCACGCTCACTCCGGATTGGTTACCTGGCCCAAGAGACAATGGACGGCACTACTTCAGAAGGGCCGGACCGCCGAACGCTATGGGAGACGTGTCTGACCGCATTTGACGGTCTGCTGCGAGATGAGGCCGAACTCGCCAGACTGGAAACCACGATGGCTGATCCGTCCCTGACTGAGAAGGCGATGGAACGCTATGGAGGTCTCCAGGAGGCGTTCGAGCGCGCCGGCGGGTACATCTATCCGAGCCGCATTCGTCAGGTGCTCTCCGGACTCGGGTTCGATCTATCCGACCACGACCGGCCGCTGGATAATCTCTCGGGCGGGGAGCGTACCCGGGCCAGGCTGGCGAGTTTGCTGCTCGAAGATCCCGATCTACTACTCCTGGACGAGCCGACAAACCATCTCGATATCCAGGCGATGGAGTGGCTGGAGGGTTGGCTCAAGGACTGGCCGGGCGCGGTGGTGATCGTTTCCCATGATCGCTATTTCCTTGACCGGACCGTCGACAATGTGTGGGAATTGACCCCTCTGGGGCTTGAACCGTATCACGGAAACTACTCGGCCTACGTCCATCAAAGGGCTGAGCGGCGACGCTCGCAGCTCGGAGCCTACCAGGCACAGCAAGAGCATGTAGTCAGTGAACAGGCCTACATCCGGCGCAACATTGCCGGCCAGAACACAAGACAGGCCCAGGGAAGACGCAAAAGGCTCGAACGAATGCTCCGTGACGAAGCGGTCTCTCCGCCAAGAGTGGACAAGACCTTCCGGGTGGTCTTCCAGCGCCTGACTCGGTCTGGATCGCTGGTTCTGGAGACACGTGGTCTTCAGATCGGCCACCTGGGTGGACAAGCTCCTCTGATTGAAGTGCCGGATATCGTCCTTGAACGAGGCGCTCGGATTGCTCTGATCGGGCCGAATGGTGCGGGAAAGACGACGTTCATCAAGACCCTTCTGGGTGAGGTCGAGCCACTCCAGGGCGAGTTCCGCCTGGGGGAGGGATTGCGAGTAGGTTACCTGGCCCAGGCTGACGAGGGTTTCGATCCGAAGAACACAGTCTTGGAGGAGTTGCAGCGTTCCTCGGCTGGTCTGGGGCGGCGGGCCGCTCGGGACTGGCTGGCTCGTTACTTGTTCGTCGGGGACGACGTCGACAAGGCCATCCCGGCCCTCTCCGGCGGAGAACGCCGCCGGCTGGCACTGGCCAAGCTCGTGCAGGCCGGGGCCAATTTCCTCTTCCTCGATGAGCCCACCAATCATCTCGACCTCTCGAGTCAGGAGGCGCTCCAAGAAGCCTTATCTGGGTTTGAGGGGACTCTCGTGCTTGTTTCACATGACCGCTACCTGATCGACTTCCTGGCGACCATGGTCTGGGTCGTGCACACGGACACGACAACCTTGGAGATCGTACCTGGTGGCTACTCAGAGTTCGTGGCGAGCCGGGTCCCCCCGCAGGCAAGCGACGCGCCGGCGTTGAAAAGTCGCGGGCCGACATCTCGACTCGGACGTGCGGCTGGGGCGGGGCGAGAGCTGGAATCCATCGAACTCCGGATCGGGGAACTCGAAAAAGAGCTGGCCCGTCTCACCCAGGCACTCCAGACTCCGCCTGAAGATCTTGACCGCGTTCGTCAAATGGGTATCCGTTA
>MGOM01000017.1:0-4180 GCA_001797105.1 Chloroflexi bacterium RBG_19FT_COMBO_62_14 | reverse complement strand
GGGCCTGGCTCACTGGGAAAGGTTGGCGAAGGACGACGGGGCGGGGTGATATAATCCGCTGGTTTTCCGGGTCCTGACGACCGGGCAGAAAGGCCGTAATCCGGATGTCACGAGCACATCGACGCGACTTGAGAATCCCCGACTGGGTCTTTTGGACTCTGGCAGCGGCCTTCTGCGCCGCGGCGCTCCTGTCGGCGTATCTGGTTTACTCAAGCGTCCGCGAGATTGCTGCCTCATGGAACGCTGGAGGTTTGCCTTCTTTTGGTCTTATCGACCGGCCCTCCAGCGATGAAACGCCGATCCCCGGCGTCACACCAACTGCAGCGACATTGTCCGAAGCACCCGTACCATGGAACGGGACCGACCGGGTGACGATCCTCTTGATGGGGCTGGATTTCCGCGACTGGGAAACCGGAGATGGACCACCACGAACGGACTCCATGATGCTCATTTCCATCGATCCCGTCAGCAACACCGTCGGGATGCTCTCGATCCCGCGGGATCTGTGGGTTGAGATCCCCGGAGGGTTTGGGCACAACAGGATCAATACGGCTTATTTTTTGGGAGAGAGCTATAAGCTTCCCGGTGGCGGTCCGGCCGTGGCCATGCAGACGGTGGAGGACATGCTCGGGTTGCCGGTCCAGTATTATGCGGTGATCGAATTCCAGACCTTCGAGCGGATGATCGATGAGATCGGTGGGATAGACGTTCTGGTCGAAGAGGAAGTAAAGATCTCGCCCATCGGGAGGCTAAGCCGATGGTTGCACGCGAAGGCCTACCACATGGACGGTCCCACGGCGCTTGCTTATGCGCGCGCCCGCAAGACGGAAGGGGGAGACTTCGATCGAGCTGAGCGCCAGCAACGGGTGGCCCTCGCCATTAGGGATCGCATTTTCTATTCCAACATGATCCCGACACTCGTGGCCAAGGCGCCTAGACTCTACCAGGAACTGGCCTCCGGTGTTCACACAAACCTCACCCTGAACCAGATGGTCGGGCTGGGGCTGCTGCTTATCCAGATCCCGCCGGAGAACATCCATCGCGGCGTCATCGCGCCCCCAGATATGGTCACGCTGGAGAAGCTTCCGACGGGCGCCGATGTCCTGAGGCCTAACCCGGATCAGATCCGAATCCTGCGCGACGACTTGTTCACGGCCACTGGCGCGATCGGCCCATCGGTCAGTCTCGACAACCCCGGGTCGGCAGCGGATCTAGAGGAAGCTCGAGTAGCGGTGCGCAACGGGGCCGGCATCGAAGGTTTGGCGACCCAAACCTCCGATTACCTGAAGCAGCAAGGGTTGAACGTCGTCGAGATCGGTAACGCCGACCGCTTGGATTACGGTAAGTCCAGGCTCGTTGTCTACCAGGACACTTTCCCGTACACGGTGAGTTATCTGGCTTCGCTCCTCGAGCTTTCGGAAAGCCAGATCCTTCTCCAATCGGATCCAAACAGCCCGGTTGATATGGCCCTGATCCTGGGCTCAGACTGGCAAGTTCCCCAGTAAGACTCCAGCAGCCCTCTTGAGCACTCCAGCTACAGCCCGAGTGATCCTATCCGGCCCACGCACGCGCCGCCGCAGGCGTCTCGCTTCAGGTGAGGGGCAGAACATACGGGAATATCAGGACGGCCAGACTGCCCATGAACCCCCCGACGGCAACCCCAGCCAAGACATCCGACAGGTAATGCAGCCCCATGGCCACACGCGCCAGGGCGACGAGCGGTGCCCAGAGGAAGAGAATCGGAGCCAGCCACCCGGGCCCCATAGCCCAGACCATGATCGCCAACAAGACCCCTCGGGCTGCATGCCCGGAGGGAAAGGAGTGCGGGTCGGTGTTGCGGTAGATCCCGCCCCAGTCGCCTTCGGGGCGCCGGCGACGAAAGACGAGCTTTAGTGCAAGGACCAGTGCTGCGGTGGCGCCGATGGCGATGAGAAGATGCAGCGACCACGCCTTCCATGCGGGCGCTCCCATGGCCCACACGGCGATCAGCGCCAAACCCCAGAACCAGGAGTCGCCGGAATGTGCCAGGAACGCTCCAACGATGTGGAGCGTTCCTGGCCGTTCGGCCATTCGCAATCTCTCAGACCAGCGAGCGTCGGCCTCGAGTAGCGAACGCAGATTCAATGTGAGTACGTCCTTCGCCCCTCGAGGTCATGCCGGATGAGCGCGAGCTGATGAGGCTTGTCGACATCCATAGCGACTTCAGCGTACGGGCACAGGTGTACCCGCCCATCCAGCTTGAGCTTTCGGCTGACCAGTCGCTCGCCTCTCTCCAGACTCAGCCGGCGGGTGAGGAGGAGGAAGAGCGTATCGAAGCCGAGTAACGCCGCCTGGCGAAAGGCGCTCTTACGGGCCGCCAGGATTCTTGACCACAACTTCTCGTCGGCGGCCAAGGCCAAGCGCACGGCGTTGACGTCACATCCGCACACCTCAAGCCCCTTAAGCCGGACGTAGGATCGCCTGGACTCCGGGAAACGCGCCTCCATTACGGCCCTCTCGACAACGGCATAGTCCAGGTCGGCATTGGCCTCCTGCGCTGTTTCGACCCGCCAATCGATCATCTCGGCGGTGACGGCTGGAACGTCGCTGGAAACGAGCAAGGCCAGCATCTCTCCCGGGGCGATCTCACTGACAACACGCATGCCGGCAAGCACGTTGTCCAAGAGCCCGCCTTGTTCCGGGACAAACCGGGCGAGCTTGGCCGAGGTCAACCCACTCTCAGGCCCCACGCCGACGGCCACCAGGCGTGTGACGCGTTCGGCCTTCTCCAGCGCGTCGAGAACCCATTGTGCCATAGGTCTTCCGGCGATATCGATCAGTGCCTTGGGCCGGCCCTGGGCTTCAGGATAGAGCGGGTCGTCCGGCTTAGGCACACCTCCACAGACGATGATTGCGTCCATAGGATCCCTCGGGCGTGGTATGGATGGGCTCTCCCGATGGAGTCAGACGACCGTGCTCCCAGGTGGTTCACCCTCGAGCGGGCCGGAGGCCGTGTCGGGTCAACCAACTTGCCAATGGAGTCCACAGGTAGTCTTGGAGGTTCACACGCCCATGCTCATCGAAGATAACACCTTCCTGCTCCAACAGGATGCGTTGTCGCATCCCATCGTACCCCGGCCGGGGGCTGACGCGACCGGCCGCGTTGATCACTCGATGCCAGGGGATGTCGTCGGGGCAGTCGGCAAGTGCATAGCCCACCCACCGTGCTCGGACCTTCTCGTACGCCCCCCCGTCCACACCCCGGGGAGGGGGGATCAAACGGCCGATCGCCCCGTAGGTCATGATCTTGCCGGTAGGGATGATCCGCACGATCTCGTAAACGCGCGCGTTGAAACTGCGCCGGCGCTCCGCCGGTTTCTGCCTCGTCTTGCTCATTGGGGAGGGTCCTCCTCCCAATTCAGTTGAGCGTCTGAAGCTGAGGTTCCATTCCGAGCTGGTCCAGCAATTGGGCAAGCTCGTCGTGGGTGAGCGCGCGACCCTTGCCCGCTACCGCGACCAGCGCGGCCTCGAGCATGTTCGTCCCAAAGGAGCGGCCCTCAAAGACCGGGGTCGACGTGACCAGGTGACGCACGCCGGCTTGGCGAAACAACTCGACATCCTCGGGGGTCGTCGTGTTGGTGGCAACGATCTTCCCCTCGAGTTTCTCAGGCATGTGCCGCCTCACGTAGTGGCAGTCCCCGGCCACAACGCTGGCCCAGTTGTAGTAACGCTCCCACTTGGGCGCCCTGACTTCTTGTTTCTCCCCGGTGGGGTACACCCACTCAAACGGGAGGCGACCGGCGATAGGCATGAGGACGGTGGCCAGGAGCCGGATCGACGCCAGGCTGTGCAACGGGATGGGAATCCCAAGGGAGAACATCAAGTCACCGAAGACGCATTCATAACCGGCGCGGTGGAACGACATCGCCATGCCCCAGCGGTCGACGGAACTCGTGATCAGAGCCCGGCGTTCGGCGAGGTCTGCCCCCAGATGACGATCAATGAAAGGAGCCAGCTGTCCTTCAAGCGTGTTCTTGAGCCCGGCTCCATCGACAAGGGGTGTCTTCTTCACGTAGCGTACGATCGGGCGTATCGAATACAGAGGATAGTAGCGCCGGTCGGTCTGGACGCCCAGATCCGCTCCCCCTAACCCGAAAGCATCGATAACGCCGTCGAGCTCACGAAACAACTGGGCCGCCTT
>MGOM01000016.1:15059-24921 GCA_001797105.1 Chloroflexi bacterium RBG_19FT_COMBO_62_14 | reverse complement strand
GACCGCTTCGTGTGCCGCGAACGGATGTGGTCCGACATGGAGGCCGCCGGCCTGACGATCAAGACTGAGACTTACACGATGCAGGTGCCGCGCAGCCAGCGCGGGGGTGAGATCGTCGAACCGATGATTTCCACTCAGTGGTTCGTCCGGATGAAGCCTCTGGCTGAGCCGGCGATGCAGGCTGTCAGGCGTGGAGACATCAAGATCGTCCCTGAGCGCTTCACCAAGGTCTACTTCAATTGGCTGGAGAACATACGCGACTGGTGCATCTCGCGCCAGCTGTGGTGGGGGCACCGCATTCCCGCCTGGCACTGCCGTGCCTGCGGCGAGATCACGGTAGCCCGGGAGGATCCCGACCGCTGCCGGCAGTGCGGGTCGACGGAGATCGAGCAGGACCCGGATGTGCTGGACACCTGGTTCTCGTCAGGGCTGTGGCCGTTTTCCACGCTAGGATGGCCGGATGAGACGCCCGATTTGAAGAAGTTCTATCCGACGTCCATGATGGAGACCGGTTATGACATCCTGTTCTTCTGGGTAGCGCGCATGATCATCATGGGGCTCGAGTTCACCGGTCGAGTGCCTTTCCACACGATCTATCTGCACGGGCTGATCCGCGACGAGTTCGGCCGGAAAATGAGCAAGACTCTGGGGAACTTCATTGACCCGTTGGATGTCATGGATGAGTTCGGGACAGACGCCTTGCGCTTCACCTTGCTGACGGGCTCGACGCCGGGGAGCGATCTCAATGTGAGCCTGCAGCGCGTGGAAGCCAACCGGAACTTCGCCAACAAGCTCTGGAACGCAGGCCGACTGGTACTCAGTGCGATATCACGCGCATCGGATGCTCAAGATACCGGCGCTTCCCCCACGCTCGCCGACCGATGGATCCGGGCGCGCCTGGGCGGTGTCGGCCGCGACGTCGAGCGGCTGTTCGCCGGCCACCAGTATGGCGAGGCTGGTCGCCTGATCTATGACTTCTTTTGGGGAGAGTTCGCCGACTGGTACCTGGAGATCGCCAAGCTTCAGCTGGCGGGGGACGGAGGCCGGGCGCGGCACACCGCGATGACCATGGCTGAGGTCCTCGACCAGTCCCTCCGACTGCTTCACCCGTTCACGCCGTTTGTGACGGAAGAGCTCTGGGGCCACCTTAAGATCGCGTGCCAGGCAGCCCCTGGAGGCTATGCCCCCGAAGATGGTTGGGAGGAGGCCTTGATCGTCGCCCGCTGGCCCGACCCCAGCCCCCCCGCCGGTCAGGAGGCCGAGGCACTGCAGGATTTCGGGCTGCTAATGGAGATTGTTCGGTCGGTCCGCAACATCCGTTCCGAGCGCTCGGTCGAACCGTCGCGCCAGATCGCGGCGGTGATCGTTGCGGGGCGGAAGCGCGAGCTGTTGGAGACCGAGTTCCACTGGCTGGCTTCCCTGGCACGTCTCGATCCAGCGGCTACCCGGATTGAAATTGTGCTCGACTCTCCCCCGGTTGACGCCATACCGCTCGTCGTCGGTGGGATGGAAATCTACCTTCCGCTGGCCGGGATGTTCGATGTCGATGCCGAGCGGGCGCGTCTGGCCAAGGAGCTTGCCGAGGTGGAGGGGCAGGTGTCCCGTCTCCAGTCCCTGCTCGGCGGGCCGTTTTCGACACGGGCGCCGGCGGATGTCGTCCAGAAGGAAAGGTCACGCCTCGACGCTCTGCATGAGGCGAAGCGGAAGCTCGAAGCACAGCTCAGTGCCCTGTGACCCGTCGAGGGGGGAGTCGATCCCCTTCTCCCCCGACATCCCACGCTCAAGAGGGAGAGTGAGGCTTCAGAGGCGTGCGTGATATACTCGGCCCCTTGGAGGTCCGGTGCGCAGAGGCGGCCCCAATCTACTTCGTTGGGTCTCGATCACGCTGTTACTGGCGGCCGTAGTATTGACCTTCTACGAGCTTGTAGCATACAGTCGCCTCCGATCCAGACTGCCGGAAGGCTTGACCATAGCCGGGGTGCCGGTTGGCGGGCTTGATCGGGCGGGCGCGACGGAGCGACTGCTGCAGGTCTACAGCACACAGGTCGAGCTGCAATATGGCGATCAACTGATCCACCTCACGCCGGCAAGTGTCGGGTACAGGCTCGATACAGAGACGATGCTGGCAGCCGCCGAGCTCGATCGGACAGCGGACAACTTCTGGTCCGGCTTCTGGGATTTCTTGTGGAACCGGCCTGGCGACTCCGCCAGCATCCCCCTCCGATCCGAGTACTCGCAGGGGCAACTTGAAGCCACCCTGCGTGACATCGCCGCCAGGTACGATAAACCCGGCGATCCCATTGAGCCCATCCCTGGGAGCCCAAACTTCGCGGCCGGAAACCCAGGGAGTGTTTTAGATCTTGCTCGCGCCTCCGAGCTTGTCGGTCGCGCCCTGAATACTTCGACCGATCGACGGATCAGTCTGCCTGTCGTCGAGACGAATCCCGAACGACCGACATTGGCAACTCTGGGTAGACTCCTTCGCCAGAATATCGACGTTGCTGGCTTCAGTGGCCTTGTCGACCTGTACTTGATGGACATGCGAACGGGAGAGGAACTGCAGGTGGCGTATCTCGGCAATCAGGACATCCCTGCCGATCCGGGAGTCGCTTTCACGGCCGCCTCGACGATCAAGATCGGCATCATGGTGGCTTTCTACCGTTACTTCGACGAGCCCCTCGATGTCGAGGCGGACCGTCTGATGCGGCAGATGATCACTCTCTCCGAAAATGATCCGGCCGATAGGCTGACCCAGAGGATCAGCGCATTCGATGGGCCGATCAAAGTGACAGATACGCTCCAGAAGCTCGGCCTGGAGAGCACCTTCATCGCCGGCTACTTCAAGCTTGGCTCGGATCTGATGCGGGTCTACCGTACTCCCGGGAACCAGCGTAGCGATATCAATACCCGACCCGACATCTACAATCAGACGACGGCCGCCGAGATCGGGATGCTGATGGCCGACATCTACCAGTGTGCCGATGGCGGTGGTACTCTTATGGCTGTATTCCCGGGCGAGATAACCCCGAGCGAGTGCCGACACATGTTGGACCTCCTGGCGGAGAACCACATCGGGGTCTTGATCGAGGCCGGGGTGCCTGAAGTCACGCGCGTGGCGCACAAGCACGGCTGGACCGAATCACCTCTTCGCTGGCTGAGCGACGTTGGGACCGTTTATACGCCCGGCGGGGACTATGTCCTCTCGGTATTCCTGTGGAACGATCCTGAGATGGTCTGGGAACCCACATCTCAGCTCGTCGCAGAACTCTCTCGGGCGGTCTACAACTACTTCAATCCCCCTTCCTCACCGGGCTAAGTCCCCCGCGCAATTCGGAATCCTCGTTTCCAGCTCGCCAGGAGTCTTCTAGTCCGTTCTGGACCTCCCACTAGACGTCTTGGCGCGGGTCAGGGCAAGCTGATGACGCTCGTCTCGAAGCGACCTCTCAGCCGACTTACATCCATCCCCCACGCAGGCCAAGATGAACAAAAGCGTGCGTGAGGAATCGCGCACAATGTAGACCGCCTGCAAGGTCTACCTGCGGTAAGCCCCTGTATGATCGAAGGAGCAGGGCATCCTGTCTTGTATGGCGCCTGCGAACCGACTCCGGACCAGGTGATCGGCTGGGCAATCCCGCCTGCTGACCGCCTGGCATGGTCGTGCCTGCCCGTGGAGGCCTCTCAGTCTCTGTTGCAGGCAGGAAGGGTCCGGCACTGGCACCGGCCAAGACCCCGCACACCAAGCCTTTCCTCGCAGGCTATCTTATGGTGGCCAGCGGTGCTGCGGCATTGTTTCTCGGCGGGCCCCTACCTTTCGCCCTGCTGGGGCTGCTCGGCATCCCCCTCCTTCTGATCGGACGAGATAACCTGTCCTGGTTCGATCTGCCTCTCGTAGCCCTCCTTCTGGCGGCGATGGCCTGGGCCGCTGGGAGGAACATGCCGGATTTGGGCTGGGGAGTCACCCTCTTGTTGGGTTTGATGATCGTCGGCGGAAGCCTGACCGAGGCCTATTTACGGCGAGAGCGAATCCGATCGATCGCACAACATGAAACCGAGGATCGCTCAGGGGCGGGCGATTTGATCGCTTCGATTGCCGCGGTGATGAATGGGATCACGCCGAGTGAGATTGACCTCGGCGTGGAGCGAGCGCTGCAGCAGATCGGCATCCACTTCCAGCTTGACGGCCTGTTCGTACTCCAAGAAATCCCCGAGGGCAAACTTCTTACCTGCACCCATTCCTGGTGGGATGGTGACTGGAAGCCGCCCATCGAATGGCAAGAGGGGGTTGAATGTGAACAAATGCCGTGGCTGTGGAAGGAATTGGCTCACTGCACTAGTTTCTCCTTCGGCACACTGGACATTCTCCCGGCTGAGGCACAGGCCGAGAGGTCATTCTTCGAACGAGGCTCCATCCGGTCCGCTTGCCTCGTGCCTCTCCGCCACGGGGATTCGCTGAGCGGCGTACTGGGGCATGCTTCCTTCCACGAAGACAGGGATTGGTCCGAAAGCCACAAGACGCTCTTTCGCACGCTGGCAGACCTGCTGGTTTCGGGGCTCGAGCGCAAGCGCACTGCGCTTGCGCTGCTCGAGAGTGAAGAGCGGTATTCTCGACTCTCCGGCGGCGTTAGCGAGGGCATCTGGGATTGGGACCTCAAGACCGATGTGGTGGTTTACTCCGCCCGTTGGAGGTCGATGCTCGGCGATCAAGCGCGCGAACTTCGAGCGGGCTCAAAGGAATGGCTGGACAGAGTTCACCTCCAGGATCTGGCTGGGGTCAAACTGGCTTTATCCAACCACCTCAGCGGTCGAACACCGGCTTTCGAATGCGAACATCGGCTTCGCGACAGCGGCGGAGCCTACCGCTGGATGCTGAGTCGCGGAACCGCTATCCGATCGCTGGATGGCCGCCCATTGAGGATTACCGGTTCGCTTACAGACATCAATGACCGCAGAATAGTCGAAGAGCGACTCAATCACGACGCGCTCCATGATGACCTGACCGGACTACCAAATCGCGTCCTCTTCATCGACCGTCTGGAACACTCTCTCGGACGGCATCGCCGAAACAAGGACCGTCTGTGCGCTGTGCTCTTCCTCGATCTTGATCGCTTCAAGATCGTCAATGACAGTCTGGGTCCGAATGTCGGAGACCAACTTCTGATCGAAGTAGGGAATCGCCTCGAAGACAGCGTTCGGCAGGTTGACACAGTCGCCCGTCTCGGAGGCGACGAGTTCACCGTGCTATTGGATGACATCAAGGACATCAGCGACGCGACACGTGTAGCAGAGCGGATACTCAATGCGCTTCAGAAACCCCTTGACCTGAACGGCCAAGTGATCTTCACGACGGGTAGCATCGGCATTGCGCTGAGCGGGAAGGACACTGCCGTGGCCGATGACTTGATGCGCAACGCCGACATCGCGATGTACCGGGCGAAATCGCAGGGCAAGGCCCGTTATGAAGTCTTCGACACGGCGATGCGGGCGCGGGCGATGGCGCTTCTGAAACTTGAGACAGATCTCAGACGGGCGATCGAGCGGTCCGAATTCATGCTCGCCTATCAGCCGATCGTCGCCATCGAGAGCGGCAGAATCACGGGCTTCGAGGCGCTCCTGCGTTGGACCCATCCACAACGCGGGCGGCTGCTGCCCAAGGACTTCCTGGCGACGGCCGAAGAAACCGGGCTCATTGTCCCGATCGGGTGGGAGGTCCTGGCAAGAGCGTGCCGCCAGGCGGCGGCCTGGGAGCGAAAGTTCCGCCTCGACCCGCCTCTGACGATCAGCGTCAATCTCTCGGGAAAACAGCTGCGACAAGGCGATCTGGTCGAGCAGGTCCGGCGCGCCTTAGAGGACAGCGGTCTGAGCCCACATAGCCTGAAGCTCGAAATCACCGAAGGCATCATCATGGCCGATCTGGATGCCGCCCGCTCGGCGTTCGATGGGTTGCGCAAGTTGGGAGTCCAGCTCCACCTTGATGACTTCGGGACCGGCTATTCGTCGCTGAGTGTGTTGCACAGCTTCCAGGTCGACACGCTGAAGATCGATCGCTCATTTGTGCGGAACATGTTTGAAGACCCGCGCAACGGGGGGATCGTTGACACGATCGTCGGGCTTGCACAGGTGCTCGGCAAAGAGGTCGTTGCCGAGGGCGTTGAAACGCGCGAACAGCTCGTTCGCCTGGGTGACCTTCGCTGCCAGTACGCCCAGGGGTACTATTTCTCTCTCCCGGTCGACGCCGCCAGCATCTCGGGCATGCTTGGAATGGGGATCAGAGATGCGGCCGGCATGCTGGCCCTCCCGACCGGGATTGAGACCTCGCCCGCCCGCGATCCCAACTGGGGCGGTCCCTCACCCGCAAGCAGTCCCTTCGTGCCCGTGCGGACGAAATAGGGAATCCGACCGGTCTCGCCGCTTGAGTTCCCGCGCAATATGGGACACTGGTCCGGTCGTGCCCAGATCGTTCGGTTCCTCATTCATGATCCTGCGCATAGCCAACAGCACTGGGTGGTGACCGGCGCTGAAGAGCCGTCCGATCGCCGGCGGGAAGACCCAGATGGGACATTTCCGATACAGGAAGTTTGTATGCGGCCGGGATGACGGTCTTCACTGGAGAGGACCTGGGGCGGGGAATATGCTGAAGGGTGCGGAAGAGGAGGGCGCCCATGGCCAAAGGCCGGATTGAGGTCGACGAGCGCCACTGCAAGGGCTGCGCTTTGTGCACGACTGTCTGCCCCAAGGACCTCATCTCGATGGCGATGGAACGGCTGACACCGCGGGGCTACCACCCCGCGGAATTGCGTGATCCGGAAGCGGCCTGCACAGGCTGCGCGATTTGTGCCGTCATCTGCCCGGATGTCGCCATCACCGTGTACCGCTGGATCCCGGCGGCGAAATCCCTGCCGGTCAGCGCCTGATTTTCGCAGAGTGATATGTCAGGCCGCGGTCCACTCCTGGAGGTCAAGGTAAATGGCAAGAGAGCTCTTGGAAGGGAACGTCGCATTCGCCGAAGCCGCCATCCGCGCCGGCTGCGAGGCGTATTTCGGCTACCCGATAACCCCGCAGACGGAAGCCCTGGAACATATGGCGCGGCGGATGCCTGAACTCGGTCGAGCCTTCCTCCAGGCAGAGAGCGAAGTGGCGGCGATCAACATGGTCTACGGCGCCGCTTGCACCGGTGCGCGGGTCATGAGCTCTTCTTCCAGTCCTGGGGTCAGCCTGATGATGGAGGGCATGTCGTATATCGCCGGCTCCGAGGTTCCAGCCGTTCTGGTGGACATCATGCGCGGCGGCCCGGGGCTCGGCAATATCGCTCCCTCCCAGGGGGATTATTTCCAGATTGTGAAGGGCGGTGGGCACGGCGACTATCGCCCGATCGTGCTTGCGCCTGCTACAGTCCAGGAGCTCATCAATCTTACGGTCGAGGCCTTCGATCTCGCCGAACGTTATCGCTGCATCGTGGTGGTGCTTGCCGACGGTTGTCTGGGTCAGATGATGGAACCGGCGGAGCTGCCACCGATGCGGGCCATACGCCCGAGCGCCGAACGGCCCGAATGGGCTTTGAATGGAGCGGAAGGGCGTTCCCCGAATGTGATCAGCTCGATCTATCTCGAACCGTTGGAGGAAGAGGAATTCAATCGTCGGCTTCTGGCAAAGCAAGCGGAGATCGAGGCTCACGAAGTCCGCTTCCGGGAGTTGGCGCTGGACGATGCCGAACTGGCCGTCGTCGGATTTGGAACTTCCGGGCGAGTGGCACAATCTGCTGTCAAGTTCGCCCGTCAGGAGGGGATCAAAGTCGGCTTGATGCGACCCATCAGCCTCAATCCATTCCCCTACGACGCTCTCGGCCGGTTGGCGGACAGGATGCGCGCTTTTCTAGTGGTCGAGATGAACGGAGGCCAGATGGTGGAAGACGTACGTCTGGCCGTAGAAGGTAAGGCACCGGTCCGCTTCTACGGCCGGATGGGCGGGGTCGTGCCCTTCCCGGATGAGATCCTGGCGGAGATCCGCAAGTTGAACGCGCCGACTGAGGCGTGAGGGATCCGGCGATGCCCGCCTGAGCAGGCTGGCCTTGGAGGCGCATCAGGATGGACCTCAGCGAGATGGTTGAGAGCCTGGTCTACCGCAAGCCGGACTCGCTCCGCGATGTCGAGACTCACTACTGCCCAGGCTGCACCCACGGATTGGCGCATCGCCTTGTGGCAGAGGTGATCGATGAGCTGGGGATGCGCGAGAAGGCGATCGGCGTCGCCCCAGTAGGATGCTCGGTCTTCGCCTACAACTACTTCAATATGGATTTCGCCGAGGCAGCTCACGGCCGAGCTCCGGCAATGGCGACCGGGATCAAGCGCGTCAATCCCGACAATCTTGTATTCACCTACCAAGGCGATGGTGATCTGGCTTCTATCGGCGCCGCTGAGATCCTGCATGCCGCCGGCCGCGGGGAGAATATCACGGTAGTCTTCATCAACAACGCCATCTACGGTATGACCGGCGGCCAGATGGCGCCGACGACGCTCCCCGGGCAACGGACCTCATCGACTCCCCTGGGGCGCGACGTTGAGGTCCATGGGTTCCCGCTGCGCATGTGCGAGGTTCTCTCTCAACTCGATGGCGCGGCCTACGTCGCACGACGGAGCCTGCATGATGTCGCCAACATCCGCAAAGCAAAGAAGGCCCTGCGTCAGGCTTTCGAGGTTCAGCTCAACGGCCTCGGGTTCGCGATGGTCGAGCTCTTGTCCAATTGCCCCACGAACTGGGGGATGGGCGCGACTGACTCTCTCGTTTGGATCGAGGAGCACATGATTCCGATGTTCCCGCTGGGGGACTACAAAGTCGGTCCGGGTGTGGCAAGCGTCGGCGGGAGGGAAAGCTGATATGCAGACCGAGATCATCATCTCGGGGTTCGGAGGGCAAGGAGCGCTCTTTGCCGGGCAGCTCCTCGCCTACTGTGCGCTCGACCTCGATCTGCATGTGACCTGGATCCCCTCCTACGGGCCGGAGATGCGCGGCGGGACGGCCCACTGCACGGTGATCATCAGCGACGATGAGATCGGCTCGCCCCTGGTTCGTGATCCGCGGGCGGCGATCGTGATGAACCTGCCGTCTCTCGACCGCTATGAGACGCTCGTCAAACCAGGCGGAGTATTGGTGGTCAATGCCTCCCTGGTTGATCGCCAGCCGACCCGGCAGGATATCACCACAGTCATGATCCCTGCGACCGAGGAGGCCGAGGCGATCGGCGATCGGCGGATGGGGAACCTGGTCTTGCTGGGAGCGCTCCTCGAGCTGCTGCCGGTGCTGCCGCCTGAGGCGGTGGGGGAGTCCCTCGGGAGGCACATCCCGGCCCACCACCGGGATCTGCTCAAGTCGAACCTCGAGGCGATGGCGCGCGGAGCGGCGCTGGCCTCGGCTGCGAGACGCGACGCGGTTGAGCCCGAAGCGGTCTCCCCTGGCGCCGCCTGACTCAAGCCGGGTCGCGCTACCCTTACTATTCACCCAACCCGAATACCGACACCTGAAGCGTGGACTGGTGTCCTCCCGCCGGTATAATGCTCAATTCAGCATTTCTCATCATTGCGGCCGCTTGGCCCGGTCAGCCCTACCGGGGGGTAAAGGCGGCAGAGGGGCGGGCGCAATACGCGTCGAACCAGCCACAAGTTACAAGCTGCCAGAGCAGAGCTTGTGGCTTACTCGCTTCTGCTAGCTGCTTACTGCTTATTGCTTGCTGCTTATTGCTGTCTGCTGACTGCTGATTGCTGTTTGCTGCGAGCTGACCGCCAGGGCTCAGTCGACCAGGGATAAACCGCAGGAGGGGCAAACCGGCGTGCCGGCCGCTGTGACGAACCCGCACCGGCTGCAGGCTACC
>MGOM01000016.1:14815-14921 GCA_001797105.1 Chloroflexi bacterium RBG_19FT_COMBO_62_14 | reverse complement strand
GAGCTGGATCGAGACCACATCTTGCGCGATGTCGTCCAGCCGGCCGATCAACGCCAACGGGTTGTGGAGAGCCATCAGGGCAGTCTTGCCGATACTCGCGGCGACC
>MGOM01000016.1:13444-14743 GCA_001797105.1 Chloroflexi bacterium RBG_19FT_COMBO_62_14 | reverse complement strand
CTGTACGACCATCTTCTCGCCTCCCCCGACGACCTGGGAGCGAAGGTTTCCCTGGTCGAATTCTGCGACGAGCGGTCGCGCCAAATCGGCTGGAGTGATCGGGCCGTGGAATGTGCGGATCTCCATCTCGTGAAAGATCTCCCTCTTGAAGCGCCCAGGTGTTGCTGCTGTGCGTGTAGTATAATCCGCACTCGCCCGAGAGGCAACTATCGAGCCTCGCGTGGGGAGCGCAGCGACCTGCATGATGTGAGAATTGGCTTGGTCGATGTGTGAGCCGACCAATCGCATGCATCGGTTAAGCCGTGTTCTGGCTAGGCCCCTCAGATCCCCCGGAGACCAACCTTGAAACGCTGGGTCGGGTTCTTGTGTGTGTCTCTGCTCTTGTCCGTTTTGGGACTGGTCCTCCAGGCTTCCGCAGCTGCTCCGCAGGACCCGATCCTGCAGACTGTCCCGACAGCCACGGCTGAAGGCCCGACCATCCTCGTCCCCGAATTGGTCAATGTCCGGCTTGGCCCGGCGGTTGAATACGATCAAGTCGGGGTCCTAATCGCCGGTCAGCGAGCGCCCGCCCTGGGGCGCTCGGAGGGAGGAAAGTGGATCCAGATCGCCTATCCGGGCGTCCCGGGCAACATCGCCTGGGTCTATGCGCCCTACGTCGTTCTGGAGCCCCCTTCGGCAACCCTCCCGATCATCGAACCTCCTGCCACCCCGACCCCGCGCGTGACCGCAACCGTCGATCCGACCTTCGCGGCGCAATTCAACCTCGGGGAGGCGCCGCCGACGCGACTGCCGACCTTCACGCCGGTTGAACCTCTGGTGCTGCCCACCCCGGTCGCAGCCGACCCGGGTTCGGCACGCGGTTTTCCGCCGATCTTCGCCATCCTCGGCTTCCTCGTCATCGGTTTGTTTGGCACGCTAATCTCCTTCCTGCGCGGAAGCTGATCCGACTTACTCCTCCCACGCTTATCGACGGCTCGTCCGAGCCTCAAACCGGGGCAGAGTTCGTCCACACTCCGGCCTAGCCCCCAAGAATCAACCTCTGGGCGTTTCTCGCAAGACACAGCAATCCACTAACCCGGTCCTCATCCCTGCTAGGGTCGATGGCGAGTGGACCCGCCAGCCGGAAGGTGCGTCGTTGCGCTGCGACAAGGAAAGACAATCCGAGCAGGCGCGTGCGGGGGCTGGATGAGTGCCGCAGGGGCGAAGGTTAAGCTGAGGGCGAAATCGAGGTGAAGGGGAGGTGTTCGCCACCGGGCAGTCGAGGCCCGAGGTCTGATGTTCGATCGCTAGATGGGTTGG
>MGOM01000016.1:13102-13407 GCA_001797105.1 Chloroflexi bacterium RBG_19FT_COMBO_62_14 | reverse complement strand
CCACACCTGGCTCGTCATACTGCCAGCACAGGAATACCGGCCTGCCCTCGCGCAGGGAAGGGAAATCCAATAGTCCGGACTGAATGTCCTTGACCAGGACGCCTTTAGCCTGGATCTTTCCGACTGCCTGGCGCAATCGGTCGAACGCCTCGAGCAGATCGCCGGCCTGCCGGCTGCCGCCGTTGCCGAGCATCTTCTCCAGCATCCCTTCCAGAGACGGTCGTAAGGAAAGGATCTCCTCTCGTGCGGCGAACATCTCGCCGACGATCGGGCGGATCTCCTTCAAGAGGCTGTTGGCTTCATCC
>MGOM01000016.1:12161-13083 GCA_001797105.1 Chloroflexi bacterium RBG_19FT_COMBO_62_14 | reverse complement strand
ATTGATCGGTCACGGAAAAGACACGCAGGTCGCATGGCGACCTGCGTCCAGATTGTCAAGCCTTCCTCGAGATGTCAGTGACAGTCGCAGCCACCGGAAGCCTCGGCCTCACCGGCGGCTTGATCCTTTGTCCGGAAGGAGTGTCCACAGCCGCACGAAGACACGGCGTTCGGGTTCTCAATCCGGAATCCCCCGCCCATCAAGTCATCGACGTAGTCGATCGTGGCCCCCATGAGATAGTCGATCGAGACCGGATCGACGACGACGTCTACCCCGTGCAGCGAATAGCGGAAATCTGTCTCGCGTGGCTGGCTTTCGAGGGCCATGCCGTACTGCAGGCCGGAGCAACCTCCGCCCGAGACGAACACCCGCAGTGCATGCCCGACGACGCTCCGCTCTTCCATCAGGCGTTGGACGCGATCCGCAGCGGTCTGGGTAATGGTCACACCCTGAGTGGACGTACCGATGATCTCGGTCTCAGTTATCGATTCCATGTATCACCCTCCCTACCTACTTGGGATACTCTCTTGGTGCCACCAATCCGAAGTACGTTCACCGAGTTTATCAGGCATCCTAGGGGATGTCAAACCCATGGATCATCGGTCACACGGAAAGTGCAAACCGGCTGTCGGGCGGCGATGCTGGCTTCCAGCTTGACCTCGGTCCCCAACAGCCCGCTCAGGAGAGCCGTATCAAAGCCGCACACAACGGGGGTCTGGGAGGCGAGCTTGTGGTACGGGCAGTTCGCCAGCTGCAGCCTCAGCCCGTCGGCGGTATGGATCCAGCTTGGGAAGTAGCCGCGGCCTTCCAGGAAGGCTTCCACGGCCTTGGCCCGGACCTTAGGGGCGACCCCAGGCGTGGGGCTGTTGGCCCGCCCGAGCCTCTCACCGGCACCGAAGAACACGTCCCGGAGGGGCTCGAA
>MGOM01000016.1:1760-12090 GCA_001797105.1 Chloroflexi bacterium RBG_19FT_COMBO_62_14 | reverse complement strand
CTGCCAGCGGGGTGAGCCGGTACAGCATTTCTGGGCGTCCTGGGCCCGGCCTTCGGCGGGGCGTGGGATCGTCCACAATGTGGTCACGTTGGAGGCCTTGAAGGTGATGCCGGACCGTCACAGACGTCAGCCCCAGCGCCCAGCTGAGATCCGAAACGGAGGCCTCGCCCAGCCTCTTCAAGTGTTCGATGATCCGTTGGCGGGATTCGGCCAAAGCAGGCTCTCCTCGACAATGCCATTCTAGGGCGGACCGCCGAATTTGTCAAATCCACTTACACAAATTGTGGGCTCCTTGACACCCACCCTGCGCCAGTTATAATTGCCGGAATGGGCGCCGGAGTTGATGCGTGGGGCCTTGTACTGGACTGTGGACGCAACTGGTGAACTGCGTATCACTGCAAGGCCTGGCCGGCACCTTCGCAACCCTTTCAAGGACGTGATCGCTGCGCCCGGGTTACCCGACTCGCACGAGCGATGATCGAAGCCGCCGTCCGAGCGGCTTCTGCATGTTTGAAGCCTGCCGGCAATACGGGGACCCTCGGCACTCACGACCAGGCCGGCTCGCGGCTTCTGACATCCATCCCATCTGACCGGTTCACCAGGGGAGGTTTGTGAGGACATGACCGACGAAATCAACAACCCGGACATCCCGGTACCCGAAGAGCTCAAGGGGCAGGTCGCCATCACGACCCTGGATAAGATCTACAACTGGGGCCGGCGCTCGTCAGTGTGGCCGATGATGTTCGGTTTGGCATGCTGCGCGATCGAGATGATCTGCACTGCGGCCAGCCGCTACGACCTGTCGCGTTTCGGCATGGAGGTCATGCGCCCAAGCCCGCGTCAGACGGACTTGATGATTGTTTCCGGGACCGTCACCAAGAAGATGATCCCGCAAATCGTCCGACTGTTCAACCAGATGCCGGAGCCGAGGTATGTGATGGCGATGGGGGCCTGCGCCTCCGGGGGCGGGCCGTTCAAGGAAGGCTACAACGTTGTATCGGGTGTCGACACCTACATCCCCGTCGACGTGTATGTCCCCGGCTGCCCGCCGACCCCGCAGGCACTGCTCCACGGCTTAATGAAGCTCCAACAGAAGATCGACAACGAGTCGATCAGCACCTCCCCCTGGTATAGCCAGGGGGCGTCCGAGGCAATCCCGATCCCGATCCTGGGGCCGGACTTGATCGATCCGCGTGATTTCGACAGAATTGCCGCCCGACGCAAGGCCGCGGCGGAACCCTCCCCGGAAGCTTGAATCAATGGAAGAGAAACATTCCGGCCCGATCGAAACGCAGTCCCCGCCCGCGGCGGCCCCGGCCGAAGGGCTTGAGGCCCGTTTTCCGGGCAGTGTCCGCCGAGACGAAAGACAGAACTTTGACGGGTATCTGGTGGAACCCGGCAAGCTCGTTGAATTCGCCACTGCCCTGAGGGACGAATTCGGCTACGACTACCTTTCTTCCGTTACCGGCGTCGACTACCTCCCTGAGGAGCGATTGGAGGTCGTCTATCACGCCTATCGCAGCACCGGTGGGCCGGCTTTGGTGTTCAAGGTCCAGACCCCCCGCCAGGATCCGATTGTGGTTCCGTCACTGACAGGCGTCTACCACGGGGCGGATTTCCAGGAGAGGGAGATCTGGGACTTGTACGGTATCCGCTTCTCCGGCCACCCCGACCTGCGCCGGATCCTGATGTGGGAGGGTTTCCACGGCCATCCGATGCGCAAGGACTACCAGGAGCCGTATTTCGAGGAAGAAGGCAAGCCGTACAAGAACCGCTGGCCGGAGGGCTCCGTATATCGCATCGAGGACAAGAACCCATTCCACGGTAACGTGCAATACCCGGATGAGTTCACACCCGAGGGCTGGGTCCCGGAAGGCGACGACGCCCTTTACGCCGGGATGAAGAAGGTCAGTGCCGGGGGGAACGGCGACGGGCGCGGTCTGGGGACCGAGCAGATCATTGTCAACCTGGGCCCGCAACATCCGTCGACACACGGGGTATTCCGCGTGGTTGTCACCCTCGAAGGCGAGACGATCGTCGAACTCAAACCGGTCATGGGCTATCTGCATCGAAACCACGAGAAGATTGGCGAGCGTAATACTTATCTGATGAACATCCCGTTCACGGATAGGCTCGACTACATCTGCTCGATGAGCAATAACCACGGGTACGTCTTGGCGGTCGAGAAGCTGATGGGCATCAAGCCCCCCGAGCGGGCCGAGTACATCCGGGTGATGATGGTCGAGCTGACTCGGGTTGCCAACCACCTGTGGGCGATCGGGTTCCTCTTGAACGACCTGGGTGCGTTTTTCACCCCGGCGCTATACGCCATCAACGAGCGCGAGCTGATCCTGGACGTTTTCGAGGCGACCTCCGGCTCGCGCATGATGTGCAACTACATGCGTTTCGGGGGCGTCGCCCGGGATCTGCCCGAGGGGATTCTGGAGACCGTGCGCGAGCTCGTGTTCGAACGACTGCCGCGGCGGGTCGACGAACTCGATGCGTACCTGACCGGCAACGAGATCGTCCGCACCCGCAGCATCGGAGTCGGGGTCCTGACGGCCGGGCAAGCGCTGGATTACACGGCCGCCGGCCCGGTATTGCGCGCTTCGGGAGTGCCCTACGATGTGCGGCGGGCCGATCCCTATTCGATCTACGACCGGTTGGATTTCGATGTCGCCGTGCGTTACAACGGCGACGTGTACGATCGCTACCTGCTGCGAATGGACGAGATCCGCCAGAGCCTGAGGATCTTGCGGCAGGTGGTCGAGGGCATTCCGGGGGGAGAGATCCAGACCGGCAAACCGCAGTATCAAGTTCGCGTTCCGGCCGGGGAAGCCTATGGGCGAGTCGAGAACCCGAAAGGCGAGCTCGGCTTCTACGTGGTTTCGAACGGCAAGCCCAATCCGTGGCGCTATCACGTGCGTGCGCCGTCATTCATCAACCTGACCGCCATGGGCGAGATGTGCCGTGGCCAGAAGGTGGCCGACGTCGTGGCGATCCTGGGCTCCATCGACATCGTCCTGGGCGAGACCGATCGATAGCTGAAGTAGCTTACTGAGATCCGGCCTCACTTACCCTCGCACCTCAAGACCGGGCTGAGGGCAGGAGTCGTGAAAGCATGTATGGAATCGGAATCGTCAGAGGTCTTGGCGTAACGCTCAAGCATTTCCTCGAAACCTACCTCGACGACATCCGCTGGCTGGGCCGGCGTTACTACAATCCGGAGGCCCTGGCAATTCGCCAGAGTCCGAAGGCTCGCGGGGCCTTCACGGTGCAATATCCGGAGGAGCGCCTCGTCACACCCGAGGAGTTCCGCTACATCCCGTTCCTGCTCTATGAGGAAGACGAGGCCGGCGTGAAACACGATCGCTGCACCTCGTGCGGAATCTGCGCCAAGGTTTGTCCTCCCCAGTGCATCTGGATCGTTCGCTCGAGTAATCCCGAGACCGGACGCCCGATCCCCGAGCCGACGGAGTTCTTCATCGATATCGACATTTGCATGAACTGCGGACTGTGCGCCGAGTATTGCCCCTTCGACGCGATCAAGATGGACCACGACTTTGAGTTGTCCGCCTACGATCGCCAATCAGCGCACATCTACAACAAGGAGCGACTGTCGAAGCCCGTCTCCTACTACGCTTCGATCCGGCCGTCGAACTACGAACGCGAAGAGGCGGCCCGGGCCGCCAAGGAAACCGCCAAGGCGGCAAAGCGCGAATCCTGACCGGCTGACCGAGGGCAGGAAGCCGGAGAGAGGCGCGAGTGTACCAAAGCGATACCGAAATCCTCTTCCCGATGCGGGTTGCGCCGGTATTGCGCGACCTGCGCGGTCCCGTCTGGCAAGGGCTCGTCGACCGCGCCTGGCGCTCGCCCGACGCCTCGCTTGACCAGTTGGCCTTCACCCTGCTTCTGGTGCGGCTGGACGGCTGCCTGACCTGTCACACGGACTCCTACCGGGCGATGCGCGGCTGCACGACCTGCGCCACGCAGGTTGTGAAACGCTACCGTGGTAGCGACGAGGACTTGATCACCCTATTTGAGATCGCCAAACAGGATATCATGGCGTACTTGGAGGGGATCGAGCAGGTCGAACCTGTTTTCAGTTTGGTTGATAGTGGAGGCAGCGAATGACCTTGGCTGAGGTATTAGTCTCGCGCGATCAGGTCCTGGCCGCCCTAGGGAAGGTGCAGGAGCCAGAGTTGCACAAAGACTTGGTGACGCTGGACATGATCAAGGAGCTGACGATCGAGAAGGGGAAAGTGGAGTTCACCGTCCAGCTTACGACACCGGCCTGTCCGTTGAGGGGGAAGATCGAAAGTGACGCTCGCAACGCGGTTGCCGGGATCCCGGGTGTCGATAAGGTGGTCGTCCACCTGGATGCCAGCGTCCCCACCGATGGCAGGATGCGCGGTCTCATTCGGCTTCCCATCCGGAACGCCGTGGCTGTGGCTTCGGGAAAGGGAGGCGTCGGCAAATCAACGGTCGCCGTGAATCTCGCCGTCTCACTGGCGAGATCGGGGGCCAGGGTTGGCCTGCTCGATGCCGACATCTACGGGCCGAACGTGCCGACCATGATGGGCGTGGACCATATGCCTCCGCCGACCGGAGGCAAGATGCACCCGGCGGTGGCTCACGGCGTGCGGTTGATGTCGATCGGTTTCCTCGTGCCACCCGGGCAGCCGCTGATCTGGCGCGGCCCGATGCTCCACTCGGCCATCCGCCAATTCATCACCGACGTCGAATGGGGCGAGCTCGACTACCTGATCATCGACTTGCCGCCCGGCACCGGGGACGCCCAGCTCAGTCTTACCCAATCGATGCCGCTCACCGGGGGCGTGATCGTCACTCTCCCCCAGAAGGTATCCCTCGAGGATGCCCGCCGGGGTCTCGAGATGTTCCGCACGATGGAAGTGCCGGTCCTGGGTGTGATCGAGAACATGAGCTACCTCGAGTTGCCGGATGGAAGCCGCCTGGATGTGTTCGGGCAAGGTGGGGGGGAAGACCTGGCCAGGCAGGCGGGCGTTCCTTTCATCGGGAGCATCCCGATGGACCCTCTCGTCCGTAAGTCGGGCGACAACGGCACCCCTGTAGTCTTGTCGGCCCCCGAATCACCCGTGGCCAAGGCCCTGGTTGCGGCGGCCGAGGATTTGGCGGCCAAGATCAGCGTCAGCGCCTACATGTCATCGAAGGTCATCCCAATCCAGATGGTCGAGTGAGCGTTGAGCAGGATGCCCGGCCCCCTCTGGCTGGGCCCGCGTTTGGCGCCTTGGTCCAAGGAACCAGTCTACCGATCTCAACCTCCGCTTGATACCATTTGCTTCATGTACGCGTATTTTGCTGTGTGGTGACGGTCCCCGAACTGGATCGCTCATCCCACGCGCGTTAGATCCCACAGACAGCCCAGAGTTCCCCTCGATCCACACGGGGACCCCTACCGTCTCCTGGCGCCTCCCCGCACGCCGGGTGAGGGGACGATGGTGGCCGCAGCTTCAACCAGGGGTCGGACACGGCGACCCTGGGAGAGGCGCGCCGTGCGGCGTAGCAGGCACAAGTCGCTTCGGGCTTGGGCACTTGCAGGCACAATCCTCTGTCATTCAGACGACTTGCCCCACGGATGAAGGTGGGTGGATTTCGAGACCGTCCAAGCGGTGCTCCTCATGATCCGCTCAAGAAGTCTGGGCGCCACTTTGCATATCAAGCCGGGCTGGGATACTATTAGCGCGAGTCGCGGTCAGCGTTTAGAGTCGAACAGGTTTAGGTATATATGACAGACACCCTCCGGCCATCCGTTGTGGGGATCCGGTTCCAGGAAATCGGCAAGCTGTATCACTTCGAGGCCTCGAGCGTCCCCGACCTGAAACCAGGGGATTTCGTCATCGTCTCGACAAGCCGCGGTCGAGAAATGGGGCAGGTGGCTTCACTGCCCTCCGGCCCGGTGGCCCCGCCGGACGGCGGGTTGAAACCGATCGAACGACGAGCGACACCGCAAGACCTTGCCTTGCGCCGCGCCTGGTCGCAAAGAGAACTCGAAGCCATGATCGAGTGCCGAGCCAAGGCCTCCGATCTCGGCCTGCGCGGCATAAAGATCGCCAAAGCCGAATACTCCTTCGACGGATCGCGGCTTACGTTTCTGTTTACCAGTGAGGGGGACGAAAAGGCCGACCTCAAGGACCTGCGGAAGCAGATGCAGTTGCTCTACCGCAGGACGCGTGTCGAACTCCGGCAGATCGGACCTCGCGATGTCGCCAAGATCCTGGGCGGCATGGGAGCGTGCGGGATCGAGGAGCGTTGCTGCTCGCGCTTCCTGAC
Source organism: Chloroflexi bacterium RBG_19FT_COMBO_62_14 (assembly GCA_001797105.1). Taxonomy (GTDB): domain Bacteria; phylum Chloroflexota; class Anaerolineae; order Anaerolineales; family E44-bin32. The sequence continues at coordinate 5,778 of MGOM01000016.1, read as the reverse complement.
CGAATTCAGCCCGATTTCGATCAAGATGGCCAAGGCCCAGGGGATCTCGCTCAACCCGCAGGAGATCACCGGGATGTGCGGCCGGCTCCGATGCTGCCTGGTGTATGAATACGAGATGTATGTCGAAGCCAGAAAGACCTTGCCCAAACGCAACAAGCGCGTCGTGACGCCGCTGGGCGAGGCCCGCGTTCTCGATGTCGTCCCGCTGCGCGGGGCGGTCATCGTCTCATTCGAAGACGGCAAGCGGGCCGAATTCTTGAAGGAAGAGATCCACCCCTATGACGAGCTGAAAGCCCTGCAGGATAAGTCGGTCGCACCCTGCGATCGGCACGAGAATGGAGGGTGTGACTGCGGGAGGTCGAGAACCTCCTCATGAGCCAGGCGGAGGCGCCTCCCGATCGACCGCTCCGGGTTCTCGTGGTTCTGGCTCACCCCGATGATCCGGAGTTCTTCTGTGGCGGTACTGTGGCCCGCTGGGCCTCCGAAGGGCGCGAGATCTACTACTGTCTTCTGACACGTGGCGACAAGGGGGCCGATGATCCCGGTGTGGACCCGGCTGAGCTGGCCGAGACGCGCGAGCGTGAGCAGCGGGCGGCAGCAAAGGTTCTGGGGGTCCGCGAAGTGAGTTTCTTGAATTACGAAGACGGGAACCTCACTGCAGATCTGCCGACCCGCAAGGACGTCGTCCGCGTAATCCGCACTGTCCGACCCGACATCGTCGTCACCTGTGACCCAACGAATGTCTACGGCCAATTCGTCAATCATGTCGACCATCGGATGGCCGGCCAGGTAACACTGGATGCCGTGTACCCAGCCGCGCGCTCGGCGCTGTACTTCCCCGAGCTCTACGATAAAGAAGGACTGGAGCCGCACAAGGTCCATGAACTCTACATTGCTGGGCCGGTCCACCCCAACCTCGTCATCGACGTCACCGACTTCTTGGACCTGAAGATCACCGCGCTCTTCGAGCATCGAAGCCAGATTGACGATTTCGAATCGCTGAAGGAAAGACTGCGTAAGAGGATGCTCGACCCTGAGAGCCCGGCTGAGTCGCCGCGCTTCGTCGAGCGTTTCGCCCACATCGAAATCCGGTGAGCCGGCCCAGGGGTTGTGCAATTTGCCGGCCCTTGCCGATCGGTTGCGGTCAGCCCCCCACCGATGATTGCACACCCTGATCAGGTCTTCGCCCGCGTGAGCCCCTGGCTGGGCTGGCTCGTGATATCCGGGAGCGCCCCTTACAGCTCCCCGCTCGAAGATGAACTCTCGGCGAGGATCCTTGCACACTGCGATCTCACCATGCCCTGTTTGTGGTTCGACATGGACGGAGAGCCGTCACCGGGGATGGAGATCACGATCGAGGAGATCGAGCCGGAATTCGCGGCGCCGATCGAGCGGATCGGTGTGGAAGATGATTTGCCGGGCGAAGACCTCGAGGCAAGCCTGATACTGATGGCGAGTCGGCACCCCGACCGCTGGGTCGAGATGGTCGCGGACACCCCTCTCGGGACCTGGCTCCTGGGCCAGCTCGAAGCGGGAGGGGTGGTGTTCGCTGCAGGGGCTGCCGCAGCCGCCTTGGGAAGTTGGGTCTTTCCGGCGGGGGCTGACACTCCCGGCTGCAAGGGGGCTGCCTGGCTGCCCGGGGCTGTCCTCCTACCCGGGACCGCAGACCCTGTGGTTCACACCGAAGTCCGCGCCCACCTTTCTCGGGCGGAGAATAGCTACGCCCTTGGGCTACCGGAGGACTCGACCCTGTCCCTTGGGCCGGAAGGGCAGGTTGAAGTTTGGGGCGGGTCAGCCCCGAAGGTGGTACTCGGCCGAGGCTGGCTCACATGACCACCGGCGGAAACGGCCGCAGGACGGTCCACAGCTTCACCACGGCGCCGCGGCGTGTGGTAAGCCTGGTGCCCTCGATGACCGGGAGCGTGTTCGATCTCGGGCTGGGCGATCATCTCGTCGGGGTCACAGACTATTGTCTGCCGCCGGAGGACGCCCTTGGCCGTCTAGCTCGGGTAGGGGGCACGCGCTCGCCCGATATCTCGAAGGTCATCGATTTGAAGCCGGATCTGGTCTTGGCCAACCAGGAGGAGAACAGCCGGCAGGCGGTCGAGAAGCTCGAGGCGGAAGGCGTGCGCGTCTGGGTGACATTCCCGAAGCGGGTCGACGAGGCAATCGAAATCCTGTGGACCTTGTCGGCGCTCTTTCGCCGGCCGTCGGCCGGGGCGATCATTCGGGCGCTCGAAGCCAGTCTCGATTGGACTGAACGCGCGGCCCAAGCAGTGCCCCGCCAGCGGGTCTTCTGCCCGATTTGGCAGGACGAGCACGATGACCTTGGGCTCTGGTGGATGACATTCAACGATCAGACCTACGCCCATGATCTTCTGGCCCGCCTGGGCGCCGACAATGTCTTCGCCAGTCGGGTGCGCAGGTACCCCCTGGCGGCTGACCTGGGGCAGGGGGATGAACAGACCCCAGCCGAGCGGGACACGCGATATCCACGTGTACGGCTGGAAGAGGTGTTGGCAGCCAAGCCGGAGATCATTCTGTTGCCCACCGAGCCTTTCCCTTTCACCGAGCGCGAGGTCGAGCGAGTCAGGACCGTCCTTGGCTCGACGCCGGCGGTCCTGAACAACCGCGTCTATCTCGTCGATGGCAGCCTTATCACCTGGCACGGCACTCGCCTGGGCATGGCGCTTCGGGAGCTTCCCGGGCTGCTCCAGCCCATCACTGGCTTGTGAAGGAGACAAGGTCTTGACATCGTCCCCTCGGCCAGGAATGGTCAAAGTCGTCGTAGGCCAGAGTGCCCACATACCCTTGTAGGGGCACCTGGGGACCTCTCAAAGGCCAACCGCTCCCACCCGCACCTGATTGACCCCCAACATCCTCTCTTTGTGTCAAACCGCCGCTTCCCGACCGTTGACGAAGCTCCATTCTCCATCTAGAATGTCGATATTCCCGAAGGAGGACGCCATGCTTCGTGGTTTCAAGACGGTTGCTGTGTTCATCATCGTGATGGCGTTCGTCGGCGCGGTGGTCGGGGTGCTGCTCGGCGCGCTGGCGGACAACTACTTGTTGTGGGTGGCGGTGATGGCCGTCGTCGGGAGCGGAATGGGTCTCGCCCTCGGGTACGGGATGCTCCCCGAGTCATAAGCCTCCCCCGGGCGGGGTCTCGGTCCCGGGCGTTTGAGTGCACAACTGCTCGTGAGCGCGGGGCTGCCGGATGTGGTAGCCCTGCTTCGCGCCGAGGGGCAGGCCCCGCTGTCTCCACCTCAGCCATTGAAGCCCTCCGGCGTTGACACCCTCTCGGCGAGCGACTACAATCCTCGGCTGGAGTACTGATGATGCAGCCATCTCCAACAGCGAAGGACGAGCAGCCGCGCGCGACGACAGGCCGTCAAATCCGTCTGACAAGCCTCTCGTCGTGTGCTGGTTGAGCGTCCAAGCTAAGCGCCGAAGCGCTGGCGCAGGTTCTGCGCCCACTCCAGGACATCTTTCCGTTGGAGGACTATCCCGATCTGTTGGTCGGGCTTGGCCCCGCGGATGATGCCGCCGTCTGGCGGCTGGATGAGACGCGCCTGCTGGTCGCCACGACAGATTTCTTCACCCCCGTGGTCGACGACGCCTACGACTACGGGGCGATTGCCGCGGCCAATGCCTTGTCGGACCTGTACGCGATGGGGGCCACCCCGTTACTGGCCCTGAACATCGCCGCCGTCCCTCCAGAACTGCCTCCAGAGTTGGTCGGTGAGATCCTACGCGGAGGTGCGGAGAAGGTGCGTGAGGCCGGGGCCGTCATTGCCGGCGGCCACACGATCCGTGACGACGAGCCGAAATACGGACTCGTGGCACTTGGACTGTGCGCGCCAGATCAACTGATGACCAAATCGGCGGCGATGCCGGGGGACATTCTGCTGCTCACAAAACCGCTTGGGACAGGCGTGACAACGACGGCCCTGAAGCGCCAGCTTGCGTTGCCGGATGACGTGGCGGAGGCGGTCGATTGGATGAAGCGTCTGAACAG
>MGOM01000016.1:1179-1519 GCA_001797105.1 Chloroflexi bacterium RBG_19FT_COMBO_62_14 | reverse complement strand
GACCGCATGCTCCTCTTCGACGCGCAGACTTCCGGCGGATTGTTGCTCTCGGCCGCACCCGAGGCCGCGGCCGAGTTCCTCCGGCAGGCCCCGGCTGAAGATGTCGACGTCTGGGAGATCGGGAAAGTCGTGGCCGGCAAGGGGATCAGAGTGTTGAGCGCCCCCCTGCGCAGACGGAGCTGAGCCGCCGTCAGGATCGAATCCGACTTCCCGCGCCGCCCCGCGCACACGGAGAAGTCCGTCCAGGGTCGGCAAGAGTCCACTCAGGAGAACATGGATGCCCAAGGTCACGATCATCGGAGCGGGTCAGACGGGAGCGACGACCGCGCATTGGCTGGCG
>MGOM01000016.1:311-1156 GCA_001797105.1 Chloroflexi bacterium RBG_19FT_COMBO_62_14 | reverse complement strand
GCTGGTCGACGTCATCGAAGGGATGCCGCAGGGTAAAGCGCTCGACCTGGCGCAGGCCATGCCGGTCATTGGCTCGGATGTCATGGTCACCGGCACGAATGACTACGCCGGCACGGCGGGCTCGGACATCGTGGTCGTCACCGCCGGTCTGGCGCGCAAGCCGGGCATGAGCCGAGATGATCTCCTGGCAGCGAACACCAAGATCGTACGCGATGCAGTCGAAGCCTGCCTCGAGAATTCCCCCAATGCGATCTTCGTCATCCTGACCAATCCGCTCGACGCCATGAGCTACCTGGCGATGAAAGTCGGGGGCCTGCCGCGCGAACGTGTCGTAGGCCAGGCCGGGATCCTCGACTCGGCTCGGATGCGTAGCTTTGTTGCGGCTGAGCTCAATGTGAGCGTCCAAAACGTTCACTGTTACGTACTGGGGGGGCACGGCGACGACATGGTCCCGCTGACCCGGCATTCAAACGTCGCCGGCGTTCCACTGGTAGACATGCTCTCGCCTGAACGGTTGGCGGCGATCGTCCATCGCACTCGGGAGGGGGGTGAGGCCGTTAGGCGCCAGGATTATATCGACCGCAAGCCAGCGTTCGCTCTGATCCAACCTGTCCACTAGCTCATGGGCGAAGGGGCAGAAGTCCCGGAACGAAGTGCAGGGCGAAGAACGCCCTGCACTTCGTTCCGAGGCCGGATTACCTGCTAGCAGCTGATAGTGAGGCTCGTCCGCCTCGAGACATCCGACTGAGAAGAGGCACGAGGTGTGACGGGAGTAACACGCCCCACTTCACCATCGCCGAGTTGTCTCTTCAGATCTTCATCGCCTCGATCGTCTCGCGCACGTG
>MGOM01000016.1:0-303 GCA_001797105.1 Chloroflexi bacterium RBG_19FT_COMBO_62_14 | reverse complement strand
AAATCGCCAGGGCGTCTTTCTCAACGCTATCGAGGTCATACTTGATGATCTTCTCCAATCCCTTGCGCCCCAACTGAACGGGAACCCCGAAGAAGATCCCCTTCAGCCCGTATTCCCCTTCGAGATACGCCGAAGCAGGAACTACCAGGTGCCGATCGCGCAGGATCGCTTCAACCATCTGAGTCAGAGCCACTGCTGGAGCGTAATACGCGCTGCCCGTTTTGAGCAGCCCGACGATCTCGCCGCCCCCCTTCCGAGTGCGATCGACGATCGCCGCCAACCGTTCAGGCGAGAGCATGTCTA
>MGOM01000015.1:5012-5501 GCA_001797105.1 Chloroflexi bacterium RBG_19FT_COMBO_62_14 | reverse complement strand
TCCTCCCGGTCCGTTCACTGCCCGCACGACGCGGTGTGCTCGCCCTCACCCTCGCCGCCACGGTCGTCGTCCCTGCGTTCCTCATTCGTTTCTTCCCCTCATGGCCGCTGTCGCGGGAGCGCGAGCACGCCTACTCCGATGGATCCATATTCCTTCAGACTAGGGTGCAATCCAGCGACGTTCTCCTTGCTCCAGATATCGGCGTCCTGGGCTGGTGGCTTCCAGACGTTGAGATTCTCGATCCAATCGGCCTCGTATCGCCCGGTGCCCTTGCCTACCTCCCAAGGCGCACCCAAGGTCCCACCATCCCGGCTGAGCTCGTGTGGGCCTCTGAACCAGACTACATCGTCGCCCTCGAACAATACGTCACGCCTTTCCTCACCCCTCGCCCCAATTCGTCCTCGACAATCGCTTGGTTTGGTCCAAGCCGGTTACCATAGCCGGACGAACCCAGGAGCTTCTCGTGTACTCCAGGGCCGCGGAGAATCC
>MGOM01000015.1:4412-4836 GCA_001797105.1 Chloroflexi bacterium RBG_19FT_COMBO_62_14 | reverse complement strand
CCGCGGGCCCCCACAGGGGTGCTTCCTTACAAGACGTTGCGCGGTTGCGGTCGTGAGCCTGAGGGGCACTAGCCGGCATGCTGGAGAGCACCTTGAAATGAGCCTTCGTCCGTCCTCCCGTTCGTTCTTAGTGCTTGCCGCAATCACATTCGGCCCTCCCGTATTCGTCCTGTGCGCGTTCCTCGCCCCGATCGCGTTGTTTGGACTCGCCGATTCTCGGAGCCCCTCGGGCTTCTCTTCCGATGTTCCGGATCTCGTCGCCCTCATCCTCCTGGCGTTCCTCCCGCTGATGGCCGCCATTGGCTTCTCGTTTCTCGCCGCAAGATCCTCACGCTTTGTCGGACGTGCTTTCGCCATCTACCTCGGGCTCAGTGTTGTCTCCCTTTCCATCGCCTTTGTCCTTTCCGCCTCACTCGCCGGGGTT
>MGOM01000015.1:3639-4271 GCA_001797105.1 Chloroflexi bacterium RBG_19FT_COMBO_62_14 | reverse complement strand
TCGGCCGTCGCCCCAGCCAGCCCCATTCCAGCCAGGCCCGTCGGAGCGGCATGACAACCTCGAGCCCCTCGGCGAACCTCGAGGCCGCCAACCGCCGGAAGACACATCGTGGAAATCCGCGAGATACGTCCTGAGGAGCAGGACACCTGGCTGGCCCTCCGTCAGCTCCTTTGGCCCGACCATTCCATGGAGGACCTCAAGCGCGAACAACGGCAGCTCCTTGCAGAGTCGGACCGCAACTCTGTGCTTGTTGCGGCTTCCCCAAGCGGACAGCTTGTTGGATTCGTCGAAGTGTCCCTTCGCGACTGGGCGGAGGGGTGCACAAGCCAGCCTGTCGGCTACATCGAAGGATGGTATGTTCAGCCCGCCCACAGGCTTGCCGGTGTTGGTCGGCAGCTCGTCCACGCAGCGGAAACCTGGGCCGCCTCCCGGGGTTGCACAGAAATGGGCTCGGACGCCGAGCTTTGGAATGAAACCAGCCGGCTTGCGCACCAAGCCCTCGGTTATTCAGAGGCCACCCGCCTGGTTTGTTTCAGCAAGAAACTGGGCGAGTGAGACGCCGGCTGCCTAACGCGTCGGTGTCGCCAGCCCACCCGGCCGCGGGAAACGTTTCCTTGCCGCGCCTGCTGGAG
>MGOM01000015.1:2038-3633 GCA_001797105.1 Chloroflexi bacterium RBG_19FT_COMBO_62_14 | reverse complement strand
AGAGTTAGCGATGGCAGGTCCGCGACGGCTAGGGGCCGTCCCACGGGGCCCGCGTCCTCCGGGACGATACCTCTTGGTCGTCAGGCCGGTTCAAGTGGGAGCGATCGGGAGAGTGCCGCTTGACAACTGCCCACACACGGATCTTGAGACTGAAGTCCTTAAGCCAGTTAGAGCTGTGCTACGTCCTGGCAGATCTTGTCACCTATCGCGGCCGGCCAGCCATCCGGCTCGTGGAGTCCGACCGGAATCCGTCCGACGACCAGACCGTGGCCATTCTTTCCAACCTTGAGCTGAGGGATGGGGTGATCGAGACCTCGATTGCCGGTGTCCCGCGCGTCGACGCACCTCAAGATGCGCGCGGCTTCGTAGGCATCGCCTTCAGAGTCCAATCCGATGCATCTAGATTCGAGTGCTTCTTCCTGCGTCCCACGAACAGTCGGGCCGACGATCAACTACGCCGCAATCACTCAACGCAATACATGTCACATCCCGACTATCCATGGTTTCGCTTGCGATCGGAGCTGCCTGGGATGTACGAGTCGTATGTCGACCTTGAGCCCGCTGCGTGGACGAATGTCAAGATCGCCGTCTCCGGGACACGTGCGCTTCTCTATGTGGGTCGGGCCAGGCAACCTTGCCTTGTCGTGAACGACTTGAAGCTCGGCGGTGCCTTGGGAAAAGTGGGACTCTGGATCGGAGGGGGCACGGAGGCCTACTTCTCCACTAGGCTCGCTATCCAGCACACCGAAGAGGTGGCCTGACAGGTCGCGAGCCCAGAGGGCAGTTGGGCGGCAGGGCCCAGAAAGGTATCCGGTATGGAATCCGCGGGCACACATCCGGGTGTGATGATCGACATCGTCTGGCCAAAGGCCGGGGCAGCGCGCATGCTTGCCCTTATGTTGGGAGGCAGCCTGCTCATCGGGCTGGCCGCTCAGATTCAGGTTGTCCTCCCGTTCTCACCTGTCCCGGTCACGGGCCAGACTTTCGCCGTATTGCTCCTTGCGGCACTCTATGGGAGCCGAATGGGCCCGGCTACTGTCGCGACATACCTCGCGATGGGCAGCCTCGGACTGCCGGTTTTCGCCGGCGGAGCCGCCGGGATGGCGAGGCTCCTCGGACCAACTGCCGGCTACCTGGTTGGCTTTATCTTGGCGGCATGGGTTGTGGGATTGATGAGCGAGAGAGGCTGGGACCGGAAGCCCTCGACCACCGCCGCCAGCATGATCATCGGCAACATCGTCATCTATGTGGTCGGCATTTCTTGGCTCTCTCGGTTCGTTGGGTGGGAATCCGTCCTCGGCAGCGGTGTTCTCCCGTTTCTCGCTGGAGATGCCTTGAAGATAGCCCTGGCCACGGTTCTGCTGCCCGCAGGTTGGAGAATGATCGGACGGGCTGGTACGCCGTAGCGGGCCCGCCGGAGGTTGTTCAATGGGCTCAGCCGCAGATCTCATACTCGCGGCCGATGACGAAGCTCCCGCCATCGTCGCCTCGGACTATGCACTGGGCTCCTTCAGAGGCATCAATGTAGACGGCCTCGATCCCCTCAAGCTCGCCGCACTTCACGCCGTGCTCGCCGAGAAGGAGTTCAACAGTCT
>MGOM01000015.1:794-1941 GCA_001797105.1 Chloroflexi bacterium RBG_19FT_COMBO_62_14 | reverse complement strand
CCTGAGGACCACGCTTCCGTGGCGGCCAAGTGGGCGGCTTCGGATCAGCTCCAACAAGAAGGATGGTCGGTGGAAGTCGCTGAGCAGTTCGTCGCTCGTGTGGTGCATTTCGCTCAGAATGCAGGGTATGAAGGAAAGGAGGTATTCCTCCTGATCTATGACTGATGCACGATTGTCTCCAACGGCTCGGAGAGACCTTTCATGGTGCTCCCAGAGGGACGTCCCGTTCGGCGTCTCCCAGGCGTGGGTGAGGACTACGACTGCATGAAGCCTTGTAGACGGGAGCCGATCATCCGATGACCAGTCCCCCTTCCAGCGTCCGCTACACTCGCCTCCTCATCCTTATCAACGCTCTCTTCTGGCTCGCCTTCAGCGCCATCACGGCTCTTGGCGCACATCCTTCGTACGAAGAGGCAAACGCGCTCAGATGGGCGATGGCCATCACGGCATTCCTCGTCGCGGGGATCCTCGGAGCGTTGGCAGGCCGCTTGCAGAGGCGGAGCCGCCTAGTCTATTGGCTCGCGGTGGCTTCGCTCACGGCTGTGGCAGTTGCCGCCGTGTTCGATGACCTGGGCCCGGCGGATGTTGTTTTCATCGTCATTACCCTATTGCCGCTGGCCTTGCTCCTCAAGGACCGGGACTGGCACCAAGGGATCGCCCTGGGCACTGGCCAAGAAAACCGGGCGGCTTAGAAGTTCCCATGGCAATCCGTATTCTTGACTGCGCCCCAATGTCCCCTTGGTTCCCACGCTGGCACATAGGGGGTACCTGCTTGGTCGTGGAAACGGACAAGGGACTTGTGCTTGTAGATACGGGCCTTGGCCTCCATGACTACGCCAACCCGACGTGGATGGTTCGGTTCTTTCGCCTTGACTTTGGCGTTCACGCTGACCCTGAGAACACCGCTGTCCGCCAGCTCGCCCGACTCGGCTATCCACCCGAAGCCGTCCAGCACATCGTCATGACTCATCTGCACTTCGACCATGCCGGCGGCCTCCCGGACTTTCCTCACGCCCAAGTACACGTTCACCGGCGTGAGTACGAGGCGATGCGGCATCCCCGCACTTGGATCGAGCTGGCCTATGACCGGTCGGACTTCGGCCACCAGCCACGATGGGCCCTATACGATCAGCTCGATGCCGATTGG
>MGOM01000015.1:508-700 GCA_001797105.1 Chloroflexi bacterium RBG_19FT_COMBO_62_14 | reverse complement strand
GCGACCACAACGGTTGGCTCTTTCACTGCGCCGACGCCTTGCCGACCAACGCCGAATTCGACCTAACACCCCAATGGCTTAGCCGTCTGGTCCTCGGTCCGCATGTCCCCCGCTTGCAGTCCTGGGCTTCAGCGCATCCCGAAGTCCGATTGCTGGCGGGTCACATGTGGAGGTCCTTCTTCGAAGCCGAGA
>MGOM01000015.1:398-497 GCA_001797105.1 Chloroflexi bacterium RBG_19FT_COMBO_62_14 | reverse complement strand
TGACAGCGCGTGGACCAGGGCCGTTTGCGCGATACTGGGTTTCGGCTGGGACGGTCGGATCCTCGACGGAGCTGCCAGCTTCCAGGACGATGTGCACCG
>MGOM01000015.1:0-253 GCA_001797105.1 Chloroflexi bacterium RBG_19FT_COMBO_62_14 | reverse complement strand
ACAGGGTCAGGCTGGTTCTATTGGATCGCAGGCCTCTCCTTCCTCAACTCCCTGTCTGTGTTCCTGGGCGGACAGCTGACCTTCCTCTTCGGGTTGGCCATCACCCAGGTGGTCGATGGCATTTCCCTTGGTATCCAGACGAATGCCGGCCTTGAGGGCGTCAACTTCGTTTCCCTCATCGCCTTTGGATTGAACTTCATGGCTGCTCTTGTGGTGGGCGCCTTTGGGTACTTCGCCCGCAAGGGGAACCAAT
>MGOM01000014.1:13020-13177 GCA_001797105.1 Chloroflexi bacterium RBG_19FT_COMBO_62_14 | reverse complement strand
AATCCGTAGAAGCTGAGCTAACATCCATCCGTCGCACCACATGCGGCTTGAATGGGAGGAACACTTGGCAAACACTGCATCGGCGAAGAAGAGGATGCGCCAGAACGCCCGCCGCCGGCTGATGAACCGGACCGTGACAACTCGCGCGCGCACCTAC
>MGOM01000014.1:6120-12957 GCA_001797105.1 Chloroflexi bacterium RBG_19FT_COMBO_62_14 | reverse complement strand
GCCATCAGCGAGCTTGATCGAGCGGCGGCGAAAGGCGTGCTCCACAAGAACAACGCCGATCGGCGCAAGCGGCGGCTGATGAAGCGTCTACAATCAGCCCAAGGTTGACACAGGAACGACTGAATAAGGGCTTCTCACGCGTCGGACTCACGACGCACCTCCGGGTGCGTCGTGTTGCCTTCTGTCGACCGAGCCCCTTGCACTATAATCCCCCGCTGACGAGAGCGATCCATGTTCGATCGCGAGCTTGAAGAAGCCACATCGCACATTCGGCAGGCACTTGCTGGGCTGAGCCTGCCCTCCCCGGAGGAGATCGTTTGGGCGCCGATCCCATTCGCCGGGCAATGGGGCTACGGGACTGCGGCGTGCTTCCAGGTGGCTGCGGCCCAGGCCCGCGCCAACCCTGGCACCCAGGTCAAGCGCAGGGCGGTTGAGCTCGCCGAGCAGGTCGTACGAAAACTCGAGCCTGTTTCTGGTTTCGCCCGCTTTGCAGCCGAAAACGCCTACATCAATGCGTACTTCGAGACGGCCGATTACGCCGCGCGAGTCGTCGACGCCTGCCTCCAGAGCGGGCCGGATTTTGGCAGAGGCGAGCCGCAGCCCGACAGGCTCATGGTGGAGTATGCTCAGCCGAACACCCACCATTCCTTTCACATCGGACACGCGCGCAACGCCGTGCTCGGCGAGGCCCTGGCCCGGATCGCCGAGTTTGCCGGTTACGAAACCATCCGCGCCTCGTACCCCGGGGATATCGGGCTGGGTGTCATCACATGCATCTGGGCCTATGACAAGTTCCATCGCGGCCAGGAACCGGAAGGCGTGTTCGCCCGCGGCCGCTGGCTCGCCAACATCTACACCGAGGCGACTGCCCTGGTAACACCGAAAGACAACGAGACGCCCGAAGAGACCAGACAGCGTCAAACCTACGACGCCGAACGCAGAGAGCTGCTGCGCAGGTGGGACGCCGGCGAACCGGAAGTCCGCCGGTTGTGGGAGAGAACGAGGCAATGGAGCCTCGACGAGCTGCTGGAGGTCCTGAAACTGCTGGGGATCTCCATTGACGTTTTCTTCCTCGAGAGCCAGGCAGCCGAGTTGGGGAAATCGATTGTCGAAGAACTCGTCGCCTCAGGGATCGCCGAAGACGAACGCGCCAACAATGGGCCGGTGATTGTCAAAATCGACGAGAAGCTCGGGATGAAGAAGGAGAAATATCGGACGGCAGTAATCTTGCGCAGCGACGGTACCGCCCTGTATATGACCAACGACTTGGCGCTGGCCAGGCTCAAGTTCGAGAAGTACCACGTCGATCGTTCGATCTACGTCGTCGATTTCCGTCAGAGCCTGCACTTCCAGCAGGTCTTCAAGATCCTCGAGCTCTGGGGGTTCCCTCAGGCAGCAAAGTGCTATCACCTTGCCCACGGCTTTGTCACCTTGCCAGCCGGAGCAATGTCCTCACGTAAAGGGAATGTCATCTACTTCATGGATGTCTATGAGGAGGCCGTTCGCCGAGTGAAGGCCATCATTGCTGAGAAGAATCCCGAACTCTCCGCCGAAAGCCGGGAGGAAGTGGCAGGTCAGATCGGCCTGGGCGCCCTCACCTACGCCATGCTGTCCGTCGACAACACGAAGGACATCGTCTTCGACTGGGAGACGGCCCTGAGCTTCGACGGCCAGTCCGCACCCTACATCCAGAATGCACACGTGAGGGCGAACAGTATTCTGAAAAAGGTAGCCCGGTTACCCGAAGCCGTCTCCTTTGATTACGGGCTTTCGGAGCACGAGACCACCCTCATCAATCTAATCTCGCGCTTCCCTATGCTCGTCCAACAAGCGGCACGTGAGTATAAGCCGCTCTTGATGGCCGGTTACGCTTTTGAATTGGCGAAATCGTTCCACGGCTTCTATCACGCCGTGCCGGTCCTCCAGGCAGATCGTGATGATATCCGCGAGGCGCGACTCCGCCTGACGGCGGCCACGCGCCAAACCCTCGCCAACTGCCTGGGACTGCTGGGTATCAAGGCGCCGAATGTAATGTAGCAGTCTGTCAGAAGCGCGGTCGATCGTCGGACCGTCGATGCCGAACAGGAGGACTCTCCAACTTATGTATCGTCAACGCGTGCTCATCATGGGGGCCGCCGGTCGCGACTTCCACAACTTCAACGTATGCTTCCGGGACAATCAGGAATTCGAAGTGGTCGCCTTCACGGCCACTCAAATCCCGAACATCGAGGGTCGTCTCTACCCTCCTGAGTTGTCCGGCAAGTATTATCCCAAAGGAATCCCGATCTTCCCCGAGAGCGACCTGGTCGATGTCATTCGCAGAGAGAACATCGACCAAGTAGTTTTTTCCTATAGTGATGTATCGCATGAGTACGTCATGCACCGGGCCTCACTGATCCTGGCCTGCGGGCCCGACTTCCGCCTGCTCGGCCTCAACGCCACCTTGCTCAAGGCCACGAAGCCCGTCGTCTCCATTTGTGCCGTCCGCACCGGGAGCGGCAAGAGCCAGACCAGCCGCCGGGTGGCAGACATCCTGGTAGACCTGGGCTATCGTGTGGCAGCCATCCGCCATCCGATGCCCTACGGCGACCTGAACAAGCAGGCCGTGCAACGCTTCGCCAGCTACGACGACCTGGAAGCAAACGATTGCACGATTGAGGAACGCGAGGAGTACGAGCCACACCTTGCCCGGGGGATCACGGTCTTCGCCGGCGTTGATTACGAGAGGATCCTTCGCCAGGCCGAGCAAGAGGTCGACATCATCCTGTGGGACGGCGGCAACAACGACCTTCCGTTCTTCAAGAGCGACCTGCACATCGTGGTTGTGGATCCTCTGCGTCCGGGTCACGAAACTCGCTACTATCCGGGTGAGACCAACGTCATTGCGGCGGACGTCGTGGTGATCAACAAGGTCGACAGCGCCACTCCCGAGAACGTCCTGCAGATTCGGCAGAGCCTGGCGACGCTCAACCCCAAGGCCCAGGTGATTGAGGCTGCTTCTCCGATATCCGTCGACGATCCCGGTCTGATCCGGGGCAAGCGTGTCCTGGTCGTGGAGGACGGGCCGACCCTGACACACGGCGGCATGGCCTTTGGGGCCGGATGGGTGGCCGCTCAGCGTTTCGGTGCAGCCGAAATCGTCGACCCCCGACCGTTTGCCGTCGGATCGATATCAGCCACCTATGAGAAGTACCCGACCACAGGTGCGGTCCTGCCAGCCATGGGTTACGGCGACGGACAAATCCGCGAGCTCGAGCAGACGATCAACAACGCTCCGGCCGATCTGGTCTTGATTGGGACCCCGATCGACCTCGCCCGCATCCTCGATCTGAACAAACCCACCCAGCGCGTCCGCTATGAACTTGAAGAGATCGGTCATCCGTCGTTGGCGGATGTGCTGGGAGAGCGTTTCGGTCACAGATGACCCTCGCCGTCAGTCGATGAAAGCAGATCGCCGCCGTAAGCCCTTTGCTTGGTTGAGTTGGTCGGAGCAGCAGGCGGAGAGCAACTCCCCGGCCAAGCTGACTCGCGTCGCAGAAGTCTTCCCCTCCGGATCCCACGGTCGTCGCCGGAAGACAGACAACTTCCTGGTGCTGGGCGAGAACCTGGCGGTGATGGCCGCGTTCCTTGCCGAGCACGCGCGGGGTATCGATTTGATCTACGCCGACCCACCTTTTCTCAGCGGTAAGGCCTATGCGGCTCGGGTTGGCCGGGGTGAGGACTCACGTCGCCCTGCAAGCTGGCGGACCGTCCAAGGGTACCGCGACATCTGGCGCGATGGAGCCGAATACCTGGACATGCTCCACCCGCGACTCTTGCTTATGCACCAACTCCTTTCGCCGACAGGGACGCTTTACCTGCATCTGGACTGGCATGCGGCAGCCTACGCCCGCGTTATGCTGGACGAGATCTTCGGCCCGGATCGGCTGCTTAACGAGATCGCCTGGGTCTATCACGGCCCCTCCCCGATCGGCCGGGCGTTCAAACGCAAGCACGATACGATCCTCGTCTATGCGAAGTCATCGAAATACACCTTCAATGCCGACGCCGTGCGTATCCCTTACGACGCCTCGACCCTGCGTACCTTCGCCAGTTCGCCAAAAGCCGGTTTTGGGAAATTGCCTGACCTTGAGCGAGGCAAGGTCCCGGAAGATTGGTGGTATTTTCCGGTCGTGGCGCGTCTCCACCGTCAGCGGACCGGTTTTCCGACACAGAAGCCAGAAGCGCTCCTGGAAAGGATCATCCTTGCCTCCAGCAATCCTGGCGATCGAGTGGCCGACTTCTTCTGCGGGTCAGGGACGACCGCCGTCGTCGCCGACAAGTTGGATCGTCGGTGGATCACCTGTGATCGGCTGCCTCTCGCCGTAAATGTCACCCACCGGCGACTTCTTCTCCAGCCGGCAACTCATGCCTACATGCTGTTGGACGGGGGTGGGTTTCCCGGGGTCAAGCCTGGAAGGGCCAGGGTTTCCGTTGTGGTCCAAGGGCGGACGACGACCGCCAGCCTGACCGGTGTTCATGAGGCCGATTCGTTGCGTTTTCCCGACGATATCGCGTGTTGGGAAGTGGATTGGGCCTACGATGGGGGGATATTCCGGAGCCGGTCGCACGAGGCGCGTGGGTGGCAAGAAGGGAGTCTGCCCCTCCGCCTGACCTGGAAGTACGCCTCTCGTGGGTCACGCACCATCGCCGTCCAGGTCACGGACGCTTCCGGCCGGGTGTGGTTCACGACCCGGCAAGTCGAGATCCGCTGACAGGACCGGGCCAACGGCGATCCACGAGTCAGGGTAGGGCTCTCGCACCTGAGGGGTGTTTCCGGGGATTGGCATCGAGGTCCTGGGCGAATTATCAGAACGCCGCCCCTCGGGGCGGCGTAAGGATATCTCAGTGGACCGACCTCGGGCTCAAGACGGCCCGGGAAGATCGAGGCGATACCCCATCCCACGGATCGTCTTGAGATAGCGCGGGCGCAGAGGATCGGGCTCGATTGCCCGCCGCAGCCAGCTCATGTGGACGTCGAGAGTCCGGGTGTCACCCGTGTAGTCGGTGTGCCAGACCTGGCGGATGAGCGCCTCGCGAGTCATCAGTCTCCCGGGCCCGCGCATGAAGACTTCGAGAAGCTTGGCCTGCTTAGGTGTCAGGCGCGACTCGCGGCCGTGGCAACGTACGGTCCGCTGGGCCAGATTCAGGCGTATCGGACCAGTTACCAGCGCAAACCGTTCGTCGGCCGGTAGCAAACGGGCCACGCGGTTGAGGAGCTTGCGCGGCGTGAAGGGATGAATGAGAGTGACGTTGGCGCCGCATCCGGCATCCGGCAGAGTCCCCTGAGGCGCGACAAGGATAATCGGGATGCCATCCAGCATCGATCGGGTTGTCCGACACATGCGGGTCCCCGTCGTCTGCATCGAGGCTGCATCTAAGATGACCAGATCCGGCTGTGCCGGGCTCATCCCGTTCAGCGAGGCATCAACCTTATGGGCCACGCTGACCTCGTATCCTTTTCTCTCTAGTGCGGGAGCATAGGACGGCGCGCTTGCACGCCTGCTTTCAATGAGCAAGATATTCGCCGTCGACATGAAGGAGACCCCGCGAGAAAGAACTTGGCAGCTCGTCACATTCGCAGCTGCCTTGTGCCAGTATTATACACACTTTTGTCGGACCGTGAGAAGGATCGGTCCGATTCTGGTTGTTCCAACCGCATTATGGGTGGGGAACTGCCCCGTATTCCAAATTCCGACTGCGTTGGCGGCAAGACGGACGCCGGCAATCAGGTGTGTGGACTTCACTTAGCGTCAAGTGAAACCGGAACCGGCATCTCAAGCTGGAGATCGGCGCCCTGCGCACGACCGGGTATCCAGATCAGCTTCCCTAGGAGCCCGGAGATTCAGCCTTGCCGATCGAGATTGTGATCGCCTTCGGAGTGAGCAGTCCCGGCGTTCTGGCTAGGTTCCAGGGTCGATCTGTGATGAATGCAATCCCCGCTCACCCTGAACCGGCAGGGGAGCCCTCACGCTCCCCTTGGTAGCCACCCCTGGGGTGTCGGGCGCTGCTGGGAGACCGGCTGCCGACGCCTGATGTTGTCGCGCCCTTTCGGCGCCGCTATAATCAGCACCGATGGCGTCCGATGGCAGCGATTGCGCATTCCTGGGCAGTCTGGACCAGGATTTCTACATCACGCACGACGGTGGGATTTTCCTGGGCGTGCTCGGGGGTGAAGCTATCTATTCAGCCACTGGCGCGATAGTCTGGTCTGCCCGGAGCCGCCTGTTCAGCCGTATCGGATCCGATTTCCCGGGTGGCTGGCTTGACGAGATCTCGCGTGCGGGGATCGATGTCCAAGGGGTCCGGATTGTCGAAGAGCCACTTGAAACCCGGCGATTCTTCATCTACAGCACTCCAGAAGTTCGATCCGAAGTCAGGCCTGCGCCGCAATTCCTGAGGATGAACGTACCCCTCCCTAAGGAGCTGATCAACTTCGATCCGCTCGCCCGAAGGAGGGCCGAGGGCGAGGCGTATGATCCCCTATCCGTCAGGCCGGATGACATCCCTGCCTCCGCCGGTAAGATCCAGGGAGCCCACATTTGTCCGGCCGACTATCAATGCCATAGTCTGCTCCCGGCCAGGATGCGAGAGCTGGGTGTGGGCGTGGTCACCATCGACCCGTCCAAGACCTACATGGAACCGGGGTTCCTGCGTGCCATGCCGGGCCTGCTGAACGGGGTCACCGCTTTCCTGCCGAATGAAGAAGAAGCCCGGGCATTATTCCGGCCAGCGACGATGGATCTCTGGGACATGGCGGAAGCGCTGTGCGGCATGGGCTGCCACTTCACGGGCATC
>MGOM01000014.1:575-6046 GCA_001797105.1 Chloroflexi bacterium RBG_19FT_COMBO_62_14 | reverse complement strand
CAAGGTGCGGGACGTCACAGGGGCCGGAGCGGCCTTCTGCGGCGGGTTCTTGGCCGGCTTGGCGGACACTGGGGATTTGGTGGATGCCTGCCTGCGCGGGGCGGTCTCCGCCTCGCTCACAATCGAGGGCCACGGCGCTCTTTACGCGGTCGGCGCGCACCCAGGTTTGGCGAGCGCGCGGCTCAACGCGCTCCGGCCCCTCGTCACCCGGATCTAGCCATGGATCTTAGCCGGTTAATCGGACGCACCCTGGCAATCCAGGCCATCCCATCCCCGACCTTTCATGAGAGCCGGCGGGCGGCATATCTGGAGGCCGAGTTCAGGTTTGCTGGGCTCGAGCGTGTCGAGATCGACCCCGCCGGGAATCTGTATGGAGTCGTCCCCGGCGGAGCCGGGCTGCCGGTGATCATCACCGCCCACCTGGATACGGTCTTCGGAGAGGAGGCGAATGTCGCAGCGAGGCTCGAAGGGGATCGGCTGGTGGGGCCCGGCGTAGGTGATAACGCCATTGCCCTTGCCGCCCTCATCGAACTTGCCGAGGACCTGCCGAGCCCGGAGCTTCCCGGTGACGTGTGGCTTGTGGCAAATGTTTGCGAGGAAGGGCTGGGTAATCTGCAGGGAATGCGCCGGGTTGTTTCGCGCTTCGGGAGGGACATCGCCGCCTACATCTGCCTCGAGGGGATGGCCCTCGGCCACATCTATCATCGGGCCCTGCCGGTCCGCCGCTACCGGATCACTGCGAAGACGAGCGGCGGACACGCCTGGATCCATGCAGGGAGGGCTTCGGCGATACACACCCTTCTGCGACTGGGTTCCGACCTGCTTACCGTCCCCAGGAAAGGCAACGGCCGCTCCTCGTTCAACGTGGGTCTAATCTCCGGGGGAACCACAATCAACACCATCGCCCATTCGGCCTGGATGGAGCTCGACCTCCGATCCGAGTCCCAAGAAGCCCTGGAGGCGCTGTCCGAACAAGTGAACGCACATGTCAAACGGCATTCTGGCCATGATGTCGCGATTGAGGTGGCGACAATTGGAGAGAGACCCGGCGGCGGGATCTCGCATGGCCATCCTCTGGTGCTGGCGGCTCAGCGGGCGCTGAACGACGCGGGCGAAACGCAGGTCCTGCTCGAGATGGGGTCGACCGATGCGAGTATCCCCCTCAGCCACGGCTTGCCGGGGATCTGTGTCGGGATCACGCGAGGCGGTGAAGCGCACAGTTTGCAGGAGTTCGTCGAGATTCGGCCCGTGGAGCGTGGGTACAAATCGGTCCTCGATCTGACCCACGCCGCCCTCAAACTCGGCGAACGACACACAGTCTGAGGCGCCTCAGGGGGAAGGAGTATTGACGGTCGCCGACGCGGAAGCCGAGGCGGTCGGTGTCGGAGTGTTGACGGTCGCTGTCGCGGAAGCCGAGGCGGTCGGGGTCGGCGAGACGGCCTCACCAATTACCGTGAATCGGGCCGAAACCTTCCACGTTTCGCCGATGAACATCTGGATCTCGTATTCCCCCGCCTCCCAGCCGCCGGACGGCTGGCACTCGGTGTAACCGTAGCCTCCCGTTCCCCCATCCCAGGGATTGCTCTCAACGCACACAACGGTCGATCCGTGATACCAGATGGCCGTCCACCTCACCCCATCCTGCATGTCGTTGTAGGTGAACGCGCCGTAGAGTTTCCCCAACGGATTCTCAAGCTCGGCCTCTGGTTGAATGGCGCGGTTCAGGGTGTCAAGGCTGATGGCGACTTCAATCGGACTGAACGCGGCCTCCGGCGAGGGCGTTATCGTCTCGCGGAAGAGAACGATCAGCGCTTCCGGGATGCGCGGCGTCGGCGTGATCGTCGCCGTCGGAGTGATAGTCGGCGAGACCGTAGTGGTCGGGGTCAGGCTGATGGTCGCAGTTGGAGTAATGGTGCGCGTCAAGGTGATTGTGGGGGTCGGGGTGATGGAGGCCGTGGGGGGCAAAACCTGATAGACCGCCTGACGCCCGAAGAAATGAACGATCACCGCTGCAAAGCCGAAGACCAGCCCGATCAACAGCAAACGCCAGGCGCGCGTCACCCGTTCCCGGCGGAGCAGGAAAAAAGGCAGGCGACTGGCCGCCTGAAGCTCCCGCCAACCGATCCCGATGGCGAGGATCAGCCCGGCAAGCAGCAGGACGGAGATCAGGCCGACGGATTGGTCGATTGTCAGATCCGGCACCATGACTCCTGATGGTGGGCCGCTGAGAGCGAGCCTGGCACCGGTCGCGATGCCGGCCGGCTGGTCTGTGACGTGCGCAGTCGAGTCCTCGATTAAGTGTAACCGCGATAGGGTCGTCTACTGGTAGACAAACCCGGCAAACCGGCCGGAAGCGAGGCGATCGAGCCGGCCCTCCTGCATGCGAAGGAGATACAGGGCCGGTCCGCCGGGAGTAATCATCTCGAGCAGCAGGCGCTCCTCGTCGAGCCAGCCTACTGGAGTCACTTTGGACATCTGCGCCCCCACGGCCTCTGTGAATGACGCGCTCGCCAGCTCGGTGACCGGCCCGCCGGCGGTGGATGCGAGGCTGATTCCCGGGACGCTTTCCCCTCCCGGGCCCTCGCTCTCGTTCGCCCAGGCAATGCGTTTCCCAGACGGGGAGATCGTTCCGGCGCGCACCTCCCGGACGCCAGGCTCTGACCGGAAGACCAGCTCAATCCCGGTCTCGAGACTTCGAACACGGACCTCTGGGGGAATCCGATCCGTGCTGACGAGGGCGACGAACCGCAAATCAGGAGAGAGTGCCAGGATGTCCAGGTCCTTGGGGATGATTTCTTCTATCTCCAGGGAGGGAATCCCTATCCTAAAGAGGCCCGCGCACTTCTGGTCTCCGCCAGATCGTTCTTCGGCATGTCCGACGCAATACACGATTCCGGTCGGCTGGTCTTGTTCCACCTGGACCCGCAACGGGATGATACCGACATCGAGGCCATCCGCCATTGGGTCATCCAACCCTGTCCGGCGGATCGGGTCGATCAGGAACATGGTGCCTTCGGTCTGGCCGGAAGCTCCCGACGAGCGCGGCGCGCTAACAGCGATGTATCTCGCCCCTTCACTGCCCGCCAGCAGGGAGCCGGCTGGGAATTCACCCAGTCTGACCGGGCCAACGGCGGATCGCACGAAGAGACCGAGGCCCTTCTCGGAATCTGACAGGTAAGCGAAGCGCACGCTCTGAGGGTCTCCTCCGAGCAGACCCACTGGCGCGCCCCGAAGTAGATCCGGATCAGCCCACGAGATGGTCCCAAGCTCGGCGAGCGATTGACCTGCCTCGCTGAGAAGATCCAGCTCCCCGTTCGCCTCATTGAATGAGAGCAGAGCGGCCGGATAGGGGAAGATCGGACCGCGGGGTGAGGGCGACAGGGCCAGAGTGGCCCGCGGGGTGGAAATCACGGACACTCGATGAATCTCGGGAATGACCGAGCAGCCGATCAGGATCCAGGCGAGAAATGGGAATAGGCACAGAATTCTGGGGAGTTCCAAGAATCCCCGCCACAGGATTGTCCGGCTTGGCTCGACGGTGCGCGGCCTTCGAAATATCAAGGCTTCACCACTCGACCTCGAGCCTTGCGCCGCCGTCGAACTGGAGCTGCATCGCATGGACATTCAACCCGACCTGGACTGATTCGATGGCGACCCCATCGAGCGTCGACCGCCTTGGCAGAGATGGGAGTTCCAGAAAGGCCGTGCCTGATGCCCTCCGCCCGAGATCAAGCCCCACAGCAAGGCTCCTGGCATGCACTTCCACGGTCGAGACGGCCAAGCCCTGAGAAATGTGAAGTGTGTCCCCGATCCAACCCGGACCCGGTCCTGCGGGTCGGACAGAGAACAGCCGGACGCCATGCGGCGGGATCGCAGATGACACCAGGTTCGGACTCTCTAACGGGAGATACTTTCCACCCCAGAAGCTCACCGCCCGAAAGTCCTCTGCTTGTCTCTTCAGGAGATTCAGATTCAGCGAGCCTTCGTTTGCTGTCTCGGCCCAGTTGAAGAGGGCGACCAGATCCCACTTACCTGCCGCCCCTTCCAAAGGAAGCACGAGGATCGACGGTTGTGTATGATCGAACCAGTCCATCGCTCGGAGCCCGGCCGGGAGCGGAGGCAGCAGGCGTGCCAGCCAATCCAGACGTTCGGCTGAAAGATCGGGCAAGTGGTCGGAAACGAACAAGCTTCCACCTGATAGAGCGATGATGGTCGCCAGGCTTATCGTCTCGTCCGGTGTCAGTCGCGACCGCATTCGGGACAGAGTCTCCGCCGTCGATGCAATCTCTGCCCCTCCCCCAAATGGATCGGGGTCATGGCCTGGCGTCCGAAGGGCTTGCGGCTGCCGCAAGATCAGGCAGTCGGGGTCGTTGATCCACCAGCGCCGGTGGAGGGGGGCGCGGCTAATGATGTTGTGAATCGCATTGCGGACGGACGGCATGTCGCGTTCGCGACGCAATAGCGTCTCGTGCCCCTTGTAGGCCGGGTTCCAGCGAACGGCGACGTCCGCCCCGATGCGCATGGCATCGAAGATACCTACTCCTGACCCAAGCGGACACCCGCAGCCGACGAGCGTCGTCCCGTCCCCAGCTGCCTTGCGGATGTGCTCAAGGATCGATCGAAGCGCCTGCGCCCGAGTCCGGCGTGGATCGTGACGCTTCCCCCGAAGCGCACCAGCATAGAGGAAGTCGAGCTTAATATACTCGAAGCCCCACTCGCCAACCGCCGTCGTCACAAGCCGCACAACGTGTTCGACGACCTGCGGATGAGTCACGTCCAGAGCGCGGGTGAAGGCATCCCAGATGAACCCGGCATTGACCGGGGCTCCCATCCTATTCCTCAAGATCCATCCTGGATGATCCGTCAGGATCCGTGCACCCGGCCTAGCCACGAAGGGAGCGAGCCACAAGCCGGGGACGAAGCCGGCCCGAAGGATCCTGCGGCTGACCCCGTCTAACCCGGAAGGGAAACCGGCTTTTGTCGAAAACCAGTCACCGACTTCTGCCTCGAATCCGTCGTCGAGCTGGATCACATCCAGAGGGATCTGTTTTCGATGGGCCTCTGCCCAATCGACATTAGCGAACAGGTCAACCTCAGTGATCGACTCGAGAAACTGATACCACGAACTCCAGCCGGTCGGGGCCTCGCTCGGGATCCTGGCCCGATTGAATCGGCCAACCTCTTCGAGATAGCCGGCAAGGGGTTGCTCTTCATCGAGCCGAATGAATTGCAGACAGGCCCAGTCGGTGGCGAAGCTGTCCCCAGGCACAAGGAGAACGCCGTCACAATCCGCCCACATGCGAATGAAAGGTGCGGAGGAAGCAAGCTTGACTTCGACCCCTCCGAATGCCTGACGCTGAGAGAGGAAACCCATGAGAATCCCGGACCGGCTCACTCGGTCTCCCAGCACTCCGAACATCTCCGATGTGAAAGCACCCCGGCCGTGCGGCTGGGCCGCGGGTGCCCCCAGC
>MGOM01000014.1:0-502 GCA_001797105.1 Chloroflexi bacterium RBG_19FT_COMBO_62_14 | reverse complement strand
TCCAGCTCTGCCAGCCATTCGAGAAGAAGCCCATCTCGCCTGGTGGCGTGTCGAAGACGAGCGCCCCGCCGGGCCGGGGATCGAGCCGGAGCATCTCCACCTGGTCCAACTCTACTGAGCGATCGGAGCGGTTCTCGAGGCGGAACCTCCAGTACAGGATGGGATGTTTCTGACTCACACAGGCGTCGAGATACAGGCGGACATCATCGGAGAGCTCCAGCTCGACCATCAGGGAGTCGCAATCGGGACATGGCGGATCGTCGATACTCGATTCGCGCGGCCGGCCTCGGCCCATCTCGCCGCGCCAGGTGCGCCGGAACCGGCCGACCCTCCAGCCACAACCAAACCGGAGGCCTTCGATGATGTGGCCGCCGCCGGCGAGATCCTTGATCGACCATGTCCCGGAGGGTAAAGCGAGTTCCATGCGGAGGTCTTCAGACTGGACTTCGAGGTTCATGCTCCCGGCTCGACTCGTAGTGATCTGCACTCTGCGGGCATCGGC
>MGOM01000013.1:7672-9232 GCA_001797105.1 Chloroflexi bacterium RBG_19FT_COMBO_62_14 | reverse complement strand
CGCTCGAGACGCAACCCGCTGCGGCGAAGAAGGCGGCCATGACAGGCGTGCCGGCGAAGTAATGCTGGAACGATTCGATCGCCCGATCGTCGTGGCTCGCCGGCTGGAAACCTGACCATCCGTGGGTTCTGAAGCGCAGACAGGAGGACCCCATGCCTATTTGGGACGACGTGCTAACTGACCTGGATCGGACCGTGTACGAGCGCGCCGGCTGGGGCAAGCCGGCCGGCTATGGCAAGCGCCCTGCCCTTCTCATTGTGGACGTGATTTACAACTTCGTCGGCGACAAACCCGAGCCCATCCTCGAATCGATCAAGAAATGGCGCTACAGCTGCGGTGAGGTCGGCTGGGAGGGCGTATACGCGCTCCAGCACTTGATCGCCAAAGCGCGCCAGAAACGCATCCCCCTCTTCTATACCACCTGGGAGCGGCGGGCCGACCTGCTGGACAACGGCGCCTGGAACCGTAAGAACTTCCGGGTGGATGATCCGATCGACGTCCAGGGCCACAAGGGGAACCAGATCGTCGCCGAAGTCGCGCCCCACCCCGAGGACATTGCCTTCGTCAAGAAGAAGCCGAGCGCGTTCTTCGGCACGCCGCTGGCGAGTTATCTGATCGATATGAAGGTCGACACGATCATTCTCGCCGGCACCACAACCAGCGGCTGCATCCGGGCGACCGCCGTCGACGGCTTCTCTTACAACTACTACGTCGTCGTCCCGGAGGAATGCGCGTGGGATCGCGGGCAGGTCAGCCACAAGATCAACCTCTTTGACATTCAAGAGAAATACGGCGACGTCCGCAAACTGGACGACGTCATGCGCTACCTCGACGGCCTGGACGATGATCTCTACGCCGGCATCCTTCCCAAAGTCGAGGCCGCCCCGGCCGGCGCAGATTAAGGAGCCGCTCCTTGACCGGCAAGATTCGCAAGCTCCTGACCCATGTCGAAGACGTCCTGGTCGAGACTGGGATCGAGGTTGATCCCCCGCTGCGCAAGGTCGCCGTGCTGGCCGTGGTCAAGAACCCCTACGCCGGCCGCTACTCGACCGACCTGAGCGAAATCCTGGAATTCAGCCGTGAGTTGGGGGACATGCTGGGGAAGCGCCTGTTCGAGGCGATGGGCGCCCCGGTCCAGAGCTACGGAAAATCGGCCATCTCCGGCATGCACGGCGAAGTCGAGCACGCGCACGCCTTCCTGACGACGGTCTTCGCCGACCAGTTTCGGGAAGCCGTCGGCGGGGGCAAGGCGTGGATCTCCTCGACGGCCAAGCGCGGCGAGATGGGCACCAGCATCGACGTTCCGCTCGCCAGCAAGGACGCGCTCTTCGTCCGTTCACACTACGACACCATAACCGTGCACGTGGCGGATGCGCCCGCGGCCGACGAGGTCGTCGTAATCGTGGCCGGGGCAAGCCGGGGCCGCCCGAATTTTCGACTGGGCGGCCTTAAGTTCGCAGACATCCAAGGGGAAGACGGCCTGCGCTAGGCAATCGGAGATGGCAGCCATCTTCATCCAGTCCCAGCGTACTCAGCCGGCTCGTCCAGATCACTGCCTCA
>MGOM01000013.1:7214-7483 GCA_001797105.1 Chloroflexi bacterium RBG_19FT_COMBO_62_14 | reverse complement strand
GGACGTGCGCGAGATCGTCAATCCTGTGACCGGTAAAGTCATCGCCCACGTTCCCTATTCCACGCCGGACGAAGTTCAGGAAGCCATTCGCGCCGCCAATGCGGCGTTCAAGACCTGGCAGGATGTGCCGCCCGTAAGGCGGGCCAGGCTGTTCTTTACCCTCAAGCAGTTGATGGAGGAGCAGTTTGAGGCGTTGTCGCAGGTGCTCGTACAGGAGATGGGCAAGACCATCGCCGATGCGCGCGCTGAAATGCGCCGGGCCGTCGAAG
>MGOM01000013.1:6946-7091 GCA_001797105.1 Chloroflexi bacterium RBG_19FT_COMBO_62_14 | reverse complement strand
TCAACTTCCCGGCGCTGGTTCCCCTGGAGTACCTGCCTTACGCCGTTGCCTGCGGCAACACGTACATCGTCAAGCCGAGCCCGATCGTCCCGATCTCACAGGTGCGGATCTTTGAATTGATCGATCGGTGCGGCTTCCCCCCGGG
>MGOM01000013.1:6718-6884 GCA_001797105.1 Chloroflexi bacterium RBG_19FT_COMBO_62_14 | reverse complement strand
CGCAGGGCTTTTCGTTCGTCGGCTCGACACCGGTCGGCAAGATGCTGTATGCCAAGGCGGCGGGATATGGCAAGCGCGGCCAGTGCGCCACAGGCGCTAAGAACAACGTTGTGGTCATGCCCGATGCCGATCTGGACAAGGCCGTGGCGGCAATCCTGTCGTCGTT
>MGOM01000013.1:6345-6674 GCA_001797105.1 Chloroflexi bacterium RBG_19FT_COMBO_62_14 | reverse complement strand
CTGGTGAAGAAGCTGATCGAGGCGGCATCGAAAATGAAGCTCGGCAACGGGGTGGACGAAGACGTCGACCTGGGCCCGGTGGTGACACGGAAGGCGAAGGAGCGCATCGTCGGGTACATCGACAAGGGGGTCGAAGAAGGAGCCCGGTTGCTCCTCGATGGCCGGAACGTCCAGGTCGAGGGCTATCCGGACGGCGCGTTCGTCGGACCTACGATCTTCGACGATGTGACCTCCGACATGGTCATCGCCACCGACGAGATCTTCGGACCGGTGTGCTGCATCATGCGGGCCAAGGACCTCGACCAGGCGCTGGAGAGGATCCAGGCCAG
>MGOM01000013.1:5629-6332 GCA_001797105.1 Chloroflexi bacterium RBG_19FT_COMBO_62_14 | reverse complement strand
CGAGCGGGGCGGCCGCGCGCCGGTTCCAGCATCAGGCGACCTGCGGCAACATCGGCATCAATATCGGCGTCGCCGCCACTCAGGCGTACGCGACGCTGGGTGGCCTGAAGGAATCGGCCTACGGCGATCTGCATGGGCGGTCCGAGTCGATCCTCTTCTTCACCGACCGCAAGATCGTCGTTTCTCGCTGGGAATCCAACTAAGGAGAAATGGGCATGACCTCGGTCGCACCCCCATCCACGATGGTGGAAATCTCAGACCCGGTGCGGGCATTCTTGGCAAATAGTCCCCAGAAACTGCTCATCGGCGGTAAGTGGGTCTCTGCGAAGAGTGGCGGCGTGATGGACGTGGTGAACCCGGCCACAGGCGAAACCCTGACGCGGGTGGCTAAAGCGGATGAGAAGGACGTCGATCGTGTAGTGAGCGCTGCATCGACCGCCTTCGAGAACCCTGGCTGGCGCTGGATGCCGGCCAACGAGCGGGGCCACCTGCTCTACAAGATGGCCGAGTTGATCGCCGAGCGTGCCGCCGATATCGCACAGGCCGAGACCTTGAATGTCGGAAAGCCGTTGTTCCAGGCCGAGGACGACGTCGAAACGGTCGTGGATTGCTTCCGCTATTACGCCGGAGCGGCCAGGCTGTTGGAAGGCGCCACCCCGGCCGTGCCGACCGATTTCTTCAGCTACACCCTGCACGAGCCGAT
>MGOM01000013.1:4863-5471 GCA_001797105.1 Chloroflexi bacterium RBG_19FT_COMBO_62_14 | reverse complement strand
TGTCGTCACTGGACCAGGCGCGGTCATCGGAGAGGCGCTGGCCTCTCACCCGGCCGTCGGCAAGATCTCACTCACCGGCGAGACGCGCACCGGCGAGAGGATCATGCAACTGGCCGCCAATGGTATCAAGCGTCTCTCCCTTGAATTGGGCGGCAAGTCCCCCAGCCTCATCTTCTCGGACGCCGACCTCGATCAGGCGGTCACCGCTTCGCTGACGGCGATCTTCTTCAACGCCGGGCAAATGTGCGCGGCGCGCTCCCGCATCATCATCCAAGAGGACGTTCACGATGAATTCGTCGGAAGGATGACAGAGCACGCCCGCAGGTTGCGCGTGGGAAACCCGATGAATCGGGCGATCCACATGGGGCCGATGATCTCGCGCGATCAGGTCGAGACCGTCGAAGACTTCGTCGAGAGCGGGCTGAAGGAGGGCGCCACCCTGACTGTCGGCGGCTGCCGCCCCGATGACCCGGCGCTTCAGCAGGGTCACTTCTACATGCCGACCATTTTCGATCACGTCAGGAATGACATGCGCATCGCCCGGGAAGAAATCTTCGGGCCGGTGGCATCCGTGATCCCGTTCCGCACCGAGGAAGAAGGCATCCGAC
>MGOM01000013.1:4569-4856 GCA_001797105.1 Chloroflexi bacterium RBG_19FT_COMBO_62_14 | reverse complement strand
CGAGACCCGGTATGGCCTGGCCGCCACCGTTTGGACCGGCGACGTCAAGCGGGCGCACCGGGTTGCGCGCCAGCTCCGAGCAGGCGGTGTGTGGATCAATACCAACATGACCCTGTTCAATGAAACACCCTTCGGGGGCTATAAGGCCAGCGGCATGGGCCGCGAGCTGGGCCTCGAATCGCTGTTGTCCTACACCGAGGTCAAGCACGTCAGTGTCTTTGTGGGTGAGCGCGTACGCGGTTTCAACCTCGCGTGACCCGAAGGTGGGAGGCAGGACAGAAATGAGC
>MGOM01000013.1:902-4479 GCA_001797105.1 Chloroflexi bacterium RBG_19FT_COMBO_62_14 | reverse complement strand
GTTTTCACGAAGATCGGCAGTCGGGCGGAGATCGACGCGGCTGCGGCGGATGTCCGGATCGACGTCAAGGGCGCGACCCTGGCCCCCGGCCTGATCGATACCCACGTCCACATCGTCCTCGGCGACTGGACGCCCCGCCAGAACGCGTTGGGGTTCATTGAAAGCTACATGCACGGCGGGGTCACCGGCATGATGTCGGCCGGTGAAATCCACCTACCGGGGGTGCCCCAGGATCCGGTGGGTGTCAAGGCGCTGGCGATCGTCGCCCACAAGGCTTACGAGCGCTTTCGCCCCGGCGGAGTGAAGGTCTATGCCGGATCAGTCCTCTTCCAGCCCGGACTGTCTGAAGCGGACTTCAAAGAAATGTCCGAGGCGGGGGTCTGGCTGGGAAAGGTCGGGTTCGGCAATTTCAAGAAGCCGACCGACGCAGAGCCGCTTGTGCGCATCGCCCAGCGCTATGGCTTCAAGGTGATGTGCCACACCGGCGGCGCCTCGATCCCCGGGAGCGCGCCGGTGACCGCTGACGACTTGATGGTGATCCAGCCGGACATCTCGGCACACACGAACGGCGGGACGACCGCCCTGCCCGACGAAGGCGTCGAGAAACTGGTGCGCCAGGCGAAGTTCTATCTGCAGATCTGCCAAGCCGGGAACATCCGCTCGGCGATTTATCTGATGAAGCTCGCCCGTGACAACGATCAGTTGAGACGCATCCTGATTGCTAGCGACACACCCAGCGGAACAGGCGTCATGCCGATGGCCACGATCAAGTCCGTGGTCGAGATGTCGGCACTGGTCGGCTTGCCGGCGGCGCAGGTATGGGCGATGGCCAGCGGCAACGCCGCCGATGCTCTCGGATTGAACACGGGCGGGATCGAGGTCGGCAAGGCCGCCGATCTGGTCGTGATCGATGCCCCCCTCGGCTGCTCACGCCCGGACGCGGTCGCCGCCATTGAGAACGGGGATATCCCGGGTATTTCGTGCGTGATCATCGACGGGGAAATCCGGGCCATGAAGAGCCGCAATACGCCGGCTTCGACGCGGATGGCGGAAGTGGTATCGAAGAACTAGGAATGGGGCCTTCTATGCCTGCCACAGATGACATCCCCGGATTCAAGCTCGGACAAGAGGTTCTGGCGCCGGCCAGCCACGGCTGCGGCTTCCGTGTCGCCAAGGGCGAGCGTTTCCAGATCGTTGATGTGCGCGGGCAGCAGGTCGGTGACCTGATCGCCTTCAGGGCGGACGACCCGTCCGAGTACTTCTCACCAGCACATACCGTTACACAGAACTGGCGGGTCACATTGAAGCCGAACGACGTATTGGCCAGTAACCGGCGCAACGACTTGATGCGGATTGTCGAAGACACGGTCGGCTACCACGACATCGTTGTTCCCTGCTGTGATCCGGAGGCTTACCTGAAGCGCTACGGCCTGCACGATCACCGGAGCTGCAAGGTCAACCTCGAGGAGGGGCTGGAGAGCATCGGGTTGGATTGGCCGGTGCACGGCGAGCGCGCCTGGAACATCTTCATGAAGAACCGCATCGATCCCGACGGTAAGATCGTCTATCTCGAGCCGACTCACGGGCCGGGATCTTCCATCACGCTCGAAGCGCTCGATGACCTGGTTTGCGCGCTATCGGCCTGCCCGCAGGATCAAACCCTTACGAATGGGCCGGAATGCACGGAGATGCTGGTGCGCATCTGGACGCCGGAGTAGCCGCTATCCCCGACGCCCCCTCGAACGTCCCCTCTGTCGCTGCGATCCGTCGGGACATGATCCGCGCCTGCAAGATACTCGACGGGATGAGGCTGGTCGAAGGCTTCGGTCATGTCAGCGCCCGGTTGCCGGACGGCAGCGTGCTCGTCACACCTGCACGCGGTTTGGCACTAGCGCAGGAATCCGAGCTCCTCACTTTCAGCCTGGACGGCGAATGCCAGCACGGTGACCCGTCCACCGCCCCGCTCGAGCGCTTCCTGCACCTGGCCCTCTACCGCGCCAGGCCGGACGTGCGGGCCATCTGCCGGACTCACTCGAGGATGGCAGCCGCGCTTGGCGCGGCCCGCACACCCATTCGCGCCACCCACGGTTTCGGCGGGATGCTCGGCCTGGAAGTGCCTGTTCATGACGAAACAGACCTGATCACCGACGATAGCATGGGGCAGGCCGTCGCCGCCGCGCTGGGAGACAGGACCGCCATCCTACTGCGCGGAAATGGGGCTGTGGTCACGGGCGGGAGCGTGCCTCAGGCGTGCGTCCGGGCGATCTACCTAGAAGAGGCTGCCTGGATCCAGGTCGCCGCCGCAGGGGCTGGCGGCGCGCTGCCGTTCTCAGCCGATGAATTGCATGCGCGCGCCCGCTGGTATGACGTCGAGGTCGCGCGTGCCTGGGAGTACTACACGACGAAGTTCCCTTCGTAAATCAGCCCGACCGCGTTAGGGAGATCTGTGAGCGCTGGCGAGTTTCGAATCGCGGTGGTTCAGCCGCAAACATATTGTCGGACATGGGGAACGATCTTCCCCTTCGTGTTCGATAAGGACGCCCCTCCTGAAACGAGGTCTCTGGAGGACGCGGTCGAATACGTGTCGGAGGCCGCCCAAGGGGGTGCGCGTTACGTGGCCTTCCCGGAAATGTATCCCGGCCCCATGAGCGCCGATTCCCCGCTGACTCTTGACATGGTGACCGAGCAGCTTGGGAGCCGGGCCCGAAAGCACGGTGTGTGGGTGCTATACGGCGCTGCAGAAGTCACCCGCGCTGGGCTATACAACACCTACAGTGCCATCAACCCGCAGGGCGATCTTGCCGGCCGCTACCGCAAAATGATCCCGGCGTGCGGCGAGCCCTGGCTGGCCGGCGACACACCCGTCGTGATCGAGGCCGATGGGCTGAGATTGGGGTTGGCAATCTGTTGGGAGGCATGGTTTCCCGAGATTCCGCGCGCCCTGGCCTGGATGGGGGCCGACGTCATCTTCTTCCCAACCGGCGCGCTCGTCTACGAATTGAAGGACCGCTGGTCGCAGATCCTCGGGGCTCGGGCCGCCGAGAATCTGGTATACACCGCCGCTTCTGTGAATCTGCTGGCGATGGAGGCCGGGATGGCGGCGATTCACAGCCCGGAACAGGTCGTGGCGGAGAGCGGTTCGGCGGGCGTCTTGTACGGAACGGTCGACCTCGATCGATTGGCGTATCTGCGCCGAACCGATGAGGAGTTGAGCGTGCCCAAGAAGTACCGCTCGATCCCGAGCCTGCTGCGCGCCGTTCGACCTGAAATCGTCGAAGGCCTGCAACAGGCGTTTTCGCAGCGTGAGGGAGGCGGTTGATGCGGCTGCTGATCGAGAACTGCGTCGTTCTTGACCCGGATGCGCCGCGGGGCATTCGGACCGACGAGAACATCGTTGTGGATGGCAACCGCATCGAGTCGATCGGGGAAGAGCGACCCGCAGGGGAGTTCGAGCGCATCCTACCTGGTCACAGACGATTGGCCATCCCCGGGTTGATCAACGCCCACACGCACTCCGCCGAGAATTTCCTGCGGGCTACGACCGATCGGATGGGGCTAGAGCCCTGGCTGGTCTACC
>MGOM01000013.1:577-854 GCA_001797105.1 Chloroflexi bacterium RBG_19FT_COMBO_62_14 | reverse complement strand
TCGAGATGATCCGGAGCGGCTTGACCGGTGTCGTCGATCACTTCTGGATGAGCCCGGCCCCGAACGCACTCGCAATGAATGCGGCGATGGAGGCCTACCGCGACAGCGGAATGCGGGCCGTCGTAGCGCCGCTGTATCGAGACGCCCAGTACGACATCGACTACGGGATCGAAGACGGCTATCCCCTGGCCGACACCTTCATGGCCAAGATCGGATCACACTTCGCGCCGCTGAGCGAAGTGTTGGGGATGCTCGAGGATTTCATCCGGCGCTGGCA
>MGOM01000013.1:430-506 GCA_001797105.1 Chloroflexi bacterium RBG_19FT_COMBO_62_14 | reverse complement strand
TCGCCCGCCGGTACGCCACCGGCTTTCACATGCACCTGCTCGAGACACGCGTGCAGGATTGGGCCTGTCGCCGCCG
>MGOM01000013.1:221-322 GCA_001797105.1 Chloroflexi bacterium RBG_19FT_COMBO_62_14 | reverse complement strand
TGCTCACGGAGCGAGCGTCGTCCACAACCCCCCCTCCAACTTGAAGCTCGGTAGCGGCTTGGCCCCGATCCGCATCATGCTCGACAGGGGCGTCAATGTGG
>MGOM01000013.1:0-145 GCA_001797105.1 Chloroflexi bacterium RBG_19FT_COMBO_62_14 | reverse complement strand
CAATACGGGCGACCCCGATCCCGACCGCTGGATATCGGCGCGCGAAGCATGGCGCATGGCCACCGAGGCCGGCGCCCAGGTGATGGGGCTGGCCGATCAGCTGGGGAAGTTGGAAGAGGGCACTCTTGCCGACATCGTGCTGCTC
>MGOM01000012.1:19979-20109 GCA_001797105.1 Chloroflexi bacterium RBG_19FT_COMBO_62_14 | reverse complement strand
CACGGTCCGCGTGCACGCCGGGTCGACGAAGATGATGGCAGGGGAAGAAGCCGACGGTCTCGACAAGCCCTGGTATATCGGGGTGCCACCGCAAGAAGCCCAACCGCTCCCGGAGTTCGATTGGTCCGAA
>MGOM01000012.1:14368-19773 GCA_001797105.1 Chloroflexi bacterium RBG_19FT_COMBO_62_14 | reverse complement strand
TCTCGATGGAGTGGTTACGAACGACGTGGCCGCTCTGAACGTGGGCGAGTCGCTTTACACGCAGTTCCTCGGCGCGAACGGACGCGTTATCGACGATACGATGATCTACCGGCGGGGTGAGCAGGTGTTCTTGATCGTTGTCAACGCCTCGAATGACGACAAGGATTGGGCCTGGCTCAACGCGGTCCGGCAGGGGAGCGTTCGGGTGGACGAATTGCGCCCTTGGGCACATGTTTTTGGGCGGGGTGTGAGGCTGCGCAATCTGAGGAGTCGCGAGGAGGGGGATGACATGCGCGTGGACATCGCCCTGCAGGGCCCGATGAGCCGGGATATCCTCCTGGCGCTAGGCTGTGACACGGCTGCGGCCTCGCGCATCAAGGCACTCCCATGGGCCGGCGTCACGGAAGGTGCATTCGGCGGCATTGATCTTGTTGTGAGCCGAACCGGCTACACCGGTGAACGGGTGGCTTTTGAGTTGTTTGTCCATCCCGACAGGAGCGTCGACCTGTGGCTGGCCTTGCTCAAAGCCGGTGAGAAATCCGGGCTCAAGCCGGTGGGGCTGGGAGCGCGCGATTCACTGCGGACGGAAGCTGGACTGCCTCTCTATGGTCACGAAATGGCCGGTCCGTTCAATCTCGGGGTCGGCGACGCCGGTTTCGCAAGTTACGTCAAGACCTATAAGCCGTGGTTCATTGGTAGGGACGCCTTCATGAAACAGGAGTCGGATCGAAAGGGCGAGGTCGTTCGTTTCAGGTTCGATGAGAAGGGCGTACGCATGGCCCACACGGGGGATCCGGTTGTCGAGCGCCGAGGGAGAGTGATCGGTGCCGTCACTTCCTGTGCCGTCGACAGCGAAGGCTACCTCCTCGGTCAGGCGCACCTCGAAATGAAATACTCAGAGGAAGGCACCCGTGTGGCGATATTCCAGGGCGCTTCGAGAGAAACCCCCAAGGCGGCGGCAACTCTCAAGGCGGGCGATCGGGTTGCCATCCCCTCCCCAGCGACGGTACTCACCCGATTCCCCTGAAGAGGGTTCGTGTCAGGACCGCGGTATGGTGACCAGTAGCGGGTGAACCCGGGTACCTGCTGCAAACGGGTGGGTCCAACTAGGCCGCGGTATTACCCCCGGCCGGGGGACGGCGAGCCCGGCTGCTGCAGTTGGCAATCGGCTGGAAAACAAACGACGGAGCCCTGTTCCTCACAAGGGCTCCGTTGCGTGTGAAGGAGGCCCAGCGGCCTCCCACAAGGACAAAACGAACTAGATGTTGTTGACGATGTTGCTGAATACGTTGCCGATGGCCGGTCCTAGGAGCGCCAGGATGACGATCACCACGACGGCGACCAGTACAAGAATGAGCGCGTATTCAACCAGGCCCTGGCCTCGTTCCTTCGGTGCGAATAGCATTGTCTTTCACCTCCTTCCCCTTGTGAGTCGCTTAGTCTATCCTAAGCGCAGTATTTGGAAGACCGTGAGAGTACTTTGGTCAACCATATAGAAGGGTAGCACAAGCCCACGGTCGGCTACCTTACAGTCACCTTTCAGGCATACCCGCCAGACGTGGAAGGCCGATTGCCTGGGACTGCCAAGCCTGGCATATTAGCGTATTGCCACCGACTCCGCTACCCCCGACCTTTCAACCAGCGCTGACGCAAGGATGAAGGGCGAGACGAGAAGGGCTCCCACGCGGGTCGCTTCAGATCTCCGACCTGTGCCCAGGCCAGCCGTGAAGGGTGGGGTTACCTGCTCCTCCGTGTGGCGGCTTGGCTCGCAAGCACTTGCCTGCGCCATTCTGTGCCGCTAACCAGGCCCTGCACACTCAAAGCTGGCTCACCACACCACTTGAGCGGATGGGGATCCACACGCCGCCGTGCGCCGTGGCGCCCTCGCGTTCCATCTGGGCTGGGGTGACTGGATCCGTAGATCGTGCGAGGAGTGAAAGCCAGCAGGCTGTAGGGAGAAGATCTAGAAATTGAGCAGGCTGAGTACGAAAGAGGCGATTACGAGGATCGCTAGAGCGGTGAACAGGATTTGGCGAATGCGCAGCTGCCGTTGCTCTCGGCCGCTAAGTACCTTCTGCTTCTTCTTGGCCATTCGCCTCTCCGCCGCAGATCTTACCACACGCATCGAGCGAGTGTCCACCCGGTCGCATGATGGATGACCCCTTCCCTACAACGACAACTGACGGGATGGCATGGATCGGCCGTGGGAATGCCTGCGTCCGTTTCGCTACTCCGCCAACCGGGCTATACTCCGGACATCCATTCAGAGGAAGGTGAGAAATGACGATCCTGGAGTTCATGAGGATTGTTGGGTTCATGTTGCGTGCCCTCGGAGCACTCGTATTCGGTGTCGGGGCGGGTTGGCTTGTAATACACGTATTGAAGTGGCAACTCTGGCAGCTGGCAGCGGCGGCCGTGCTCGGCCTCATGGCGACATTCGTCTTGCTCGGGCATTGGACCGATGGGGGTGGGGCAATGGGGGCGTTCGGGCTGGGAGCCGGAGGCGGCCTTCTCGTCTGGGGGCTGCTCGAAGAGCGGATGGAACAGGCGTCGAAACCCCGCCGACCGACTCGAAGGTAAGTGACCGCAATCGATCCCGGATGGCCTTCCGGACCTTCGCATCGTGCTTGTCCATCCGTGTGACCCAGTCGTTGCTGCGGGGTGGACAAGCCGAGATCGTGACCGGGCCGCCATCTTGAATGGACTTTGGCCGACGCCAACCTCCCTGGCAAGATAGCCGCAGGGACGATCGGTGGGCGCACTCAGGTCGGCGGGGCACCAAGCCGAGGCGCAAATTGAGTCGGCATGTCAAGGTCGTGCATCGTGCATCGGGATCCGTCCTGGTGGAAAAAGCTCGATGGTGCAGCAGTGCATGGTGCCGTCTGAGGGGGCTTCAGTTCAAGCGTCGCCTCGAGCCGGGTGAAGCCCTACTCCTGGTGCATCCCGGTGAAGGTGTGGCACTCAGCGCAATCCATATGTTCTTCGTGTTCTTCCCGATCGCCGCGATCTGGATCGACAGCCGTGGATTGGTCACAACTGCAACACTCGCGAGACCGTGGCGACCTTACTACGCCTCGGCGGCACCGGCGCGGTACGTACTCGAGTCGTCTCCCGACATCCTTGATCGGATTTCTGTGGGGGAAGAAGTTGACTTCCTCAATCTCGATCCTGGAGAAGCCGGTTAGGGGCGACCCCCCAAGCAGGGGCAAACGATGACCCGAAAGGTCCCCCCTCCACAGATACTTGGAACGGGTAGAGCCGAGGCCTGGATCGGGCATGCCGATCGGGCAACGTGACTCCTGGATGAACCGGGCCAGGGGCCAGCCGGCTTCGTAGCCCGATCGGGGGGTTGTGTGGGCTGCCCTTTCTCCGGATGATAGGGGAGGCGGAGGGCGGCCTGGGCCGCTCGAGGCCAAGCAGGAGTATCATCATTGGGTCGGCGATCGCGCCGCCTGGCAGCTTCCAGGCGGCGACCGGTCTCGCCGCCCGGCAACCTGAGTGCGATGCACCGACACGACCTTCCAACCCGCCGCTTTGGCCCACCAATCTCCAAGCCGTCCTCACGTCGGGTGATCCTCGCCTGCCTGGTGGTGGCTGCCACCCTGGCCGTTCCGGGTAGCCTGGCGCAGACAGCCTCCGACGGCTGGGAAGACGTCGGCCCCGGGGTCGAGTACCGTGAATACAGCCTGCCAGGACCGGTTCGGGCTTACGTTGCCAGGATGGACCGGAACAACCCGGATGCCATCATCGACAGCAGCGTTGCCAGTGGGATGTTGACCGACGGCAAAGAGACCGTGAGCGGGATGGCGGACCGCTATGATGAGGCGATCAACGCCTGGGGACAGACCTGGGGGGCCCGGAACAAGGTGATCGTAGCGATCAATGGTTCCTTCCACGACCTCGAGTCCGGTCTTCCTGAGAATGGAATGATCCAGGGCGGCTGGTATGTCAAGCGTTTTGAGGACTTGTGGGGAGGGAGTGGCTTCGACTGGAAATACGATCGCCGGGCATTCGTGGGAGGTTGCATCGAACACGAGCCGGAGCGACAGGTGGTCACTTTCCTTCGCTCGGGTGAGCAGGTTGGGATCAGCGGCCTGAACGTACCTCGTGAGGGCGACTCGCTGATCGTGTACACACCGCAATACGCGCCGACGACGGGCACCGAAGACAAAGGTATCGAGGTTTTGGTTGAGATGTCTCAGCCTGTTTCGGTTGTGCCCTTGCCTCACATGGTCCTGGGAACAATCGTCCAAATCCGGGAGGGGAAGGGCTCCACTCCGATCCCGTTTGACTCGATCGTCCTCTCTGCCAGGGGCGACCCCAAGGATGCGCTGGAAGAGAACGCGCGCGTGGGAGATCAAATCGGGATATCTCAGGAGATCACCCATTACGACGAGGACTGCCGGTCTCGAATTGAGGGTGACTGGACCCTGTCCTATGCCAGCATTGAAGCCAGCTGGGATTTCCTGAAAGACGATGCCATCTACCGCTTCAATGACGTTGGAGCGACAACCCGCCAGCCCCGCACAGCCATTTGCTTCAACGATGACTATGTCTACTTTGTCGTCGTGGATGGCCGCCGTGCGGGAGTGAGCATTGGAATGACGATCCAGCAGCTGGCCGATTTCTGCCGAGGCACGCTCGAGACGACCTGGGGAGTCAATCAGGATGGGGGCGGTTCATCGACGATGGTCGTCAACGGAGAGGTCAAGAACCAGCCGTCCGATGGTCAGGAGCGGCCGGTCGCAAACGGCATGTTGATGATCGCACTTGAGCCCAAGACTCTCTCCGAGCGCCTTTTTCCCGGTGACGTCGTACTCACCCTCCAGCCGGCGGAGGTGCGGCTGGGGCCGGGCTCGGACTATGCCGTGGTGGCACAGATTCCCGAGAGCGAGGACGTTTCGATCGCCGATGATATGGCCGGGGTCAACGGGGTCCTGGCCAAGGGCAGCTACTGGTGGAAGGTGACCTATGGCGAAACCATCGGGTGGGTGCAGGACGAAGCCCTCGGAGAGCCCGTATCCAGGGGGAAATCCTTCGAATCGTATATGAAACGCCTGGAAGACCTCCTCTCTGCCAGGCGCTGAAATCCCCTCGACAGCCCCCGCGAGTCTTCCGTCCCGCTTTGTTCATCTGACACAATTGGCTTGAGTCCTTCCTGTTCAGCCAAAGTTGGGCTGATGAATGCACCCCAAGCCACGCTCATTGGCGCCCGATCTCGGCCCGATTCAGGGTAGCTTATGTTAGGGGCCTCACAAGTTTGATCGGAATTGACAGGCGGCTGCGGTTGTTTTACACCGACAATGAGCCAGGATCTAGCCGACTCTCACGCGGAGGATAGGATGGCATCCAATGAGCCAAATGTCGGCCTGAACGCGGCAGAGGGCGAGAGGCAGGGCAGCTCT
>MGOM01000012.1:11784-14354 GCA_001797105.1 Chloroflexi bacterium RBG_19FT_COMBO_62_14 | reverse complement strand
GCTGTCCTTAATCGCTCTGGGTCTGGGCTTGTCGTTCGAGGTGCTCTTCTACGGTCATCGGCTTGGGGCGTCGTTTCCTATCTGGGTGGCGCTAGCCGGGGCCGGATTGGTGGGTGGGGCGGCCATTGAGGCCGTCCCGCTGAACTGGCGCAATCTATGGCTGGCAGTCCCGATCCTCTTCCTGGCGGTCATGACCGCCCTCCGCCTTGAGCCGTTGACGGTCTTCCTCGATGTCGTGCTGACATTGGCTCTGCTGGCTTTGTGGGTCCGCACTTTCCGCTCCGGCCGACTGGGAGACTATGGTTGGCTGGACTTCGGCATCGCGGTGGCATGGGCTCCCCTGGAGGCCTTGGTGCGACCATGGGCAACGCTTGGGATCGTGCAACGGCGACTGATTGACGAGAGAGGGGCGAGGTCGGGGCTGATATCGGTCGTGCGCGGCTTGATCCTGGCGATCCCGATCCTGGCCGTGTTCGTGATTCTGCTGACTGCTGCCGACCTCGTCTTCGGGGAATACGTTGACGCCGCCCTGCACTGGCTCGACCTAGAGCGGTTGGCGGATTGGGCCGGCCGGGGGTTGGTGATACTCGCCAGCGCGGTCTTTTGCCTGGGGGCGATCATCACCGCAATCCGAGCGGCCGATCGCCGGAGTCTGATCTCCGATCGTTCGCCGCTGGTCAAGCCATTCCTTGGCTTCACCGAAGTCGCCATCGTCTTGTTTTCGGTGGATGTCCTTTTTGCGCTCTTCGTAGTCGTTCAGCTCGCATACTTCTTCGGCGGGGAAGCGAATGTCACTGCAGCGGGGTTTACCTACTCCGAGTATGCCCGGCGCGGTTTCGGGGAGCTGGTGGCAGTCGGCGTCCTCAGCCTGGGCTTGATCATGCTCCTGGCCGCCGTCGCACGTCGGGACGAACGACGGCAGCACTCAATCTTCAATTCTCTCAGCGTTGCTCTGGTGATCCTGGTCGGGGTCATCCTGACATCGGCTCTCAAGAGGCTGTTGCTGTACGAGCAGGCCTATGGCTTCACCAGGCTACGCACATACACGCACGTCGGCATCCTGTGGATGGCGGTCGCGTTTGTCGTGTTCCTGGTGCTTCTGTTGCGCGGGCGGCTTCGACGATTCGCTCCCGCCTGTGCCGCAGTCGCCTTCGGTTTCGTGGCCACGCTCAACTTGCTCAACGTCGACGCGTTTATTGTCGAGCGGAACGGCACACGCCTTTCTGCGACCGGGGAACTCGATGTCGCTTACCTGGTCAGGCTGACTGAGGATGCTATCCCAGAGATCGTCCAGCTGGCCATCGTCGGGTCTCCGGAAGCGCGCGCGGAGCTCTTGCCGGAGCTTGCCTGCTGGGAGAGTCAACGTCAGGCGGAGAAGCAAGATTTGCGGTGGCCCTCGGCCCACCTCTCGCGCTCAACCGCGACGCGCGCCCTGGCAGGCATCGAGCCCTTGCTCTCGGGGATCCCGGTTGAGCAGGGCGACTACGGCGTGTGGTGGGTCGGGCCCAAAGCCGCGGATCGTGCCTGCCTGCATCAGCCCTGGGGGACGTGGGTCGACTAGGCGCGGCGCGACCTGCCTCAGTCGGTAAGGCACCATCAAAGTTTTCGTGCGGGGGATGTGGCGCTCCGGGGGACGATCCGTCATCGACCCGCATCGCCTTGACTACTCGCGGCCTGCTCGGGATCGCATCCCGGAATAGGCAGCGATTCTTGACAAAGGCGATCTCTATAGGTAGAGTGGGGGCACCCCGCAACGGTTCACGCTGTCGGCGGAAAGGCAGGTGGTCCGCCCCCTATACCCTCTATCACCCCTCGGGTTCCCCATGCTGGGTGTGCCTGCATGGGGGTCGTGGTTTTAAGACCATCGCCATGGAGGAGAACTGTGAAGCTCGATCGATCGATCGATCCATCGACTGCTCGTGCTCGTCATGTTGGGGAGCCTCATCGTCGCTGCCTGCGGCGGTTCCCCGGCAGCTACACCCGCCGCCGAGGGCGGCCCACTACAAGAGCTCGGCAAAGGTGAGGGCGCAGTCTCGATCGTGGCCTGGGCAGGCTACATCGAACGCGGAGACACGGACGCGGCATACAACTGGGTCACGGATTTTGAGGCGGAGACCGGTTGCATGGTCGAAGTCAAGGTTGCTGCGACTTCGGACGAAATGGTCGCTTTGATGACCGAAGGCGGGTTCGATCTGGTTACGGCCTCCGGTGATGCAAGCAACCGCCTGATTTCGGCCGGCCTCGTGCAAGAGGTCAACACCAGCCTGATCCCCAGCTACTCGACCGTAGATCCGCGTCTGCAGGACGCCGCCTGGCACTCCGTCGACAAGAACGGTGACGGGACGCCGGAGCACTACGGAGTTCCATACCAGTGGGGATCGAACGTCCTCATGTACAACACGGAGGCCTTCGCCTCACCTCCGACAAGCTGGGACGTCGTCTTCACTGAGACGACCCTGGGGGATGGTGAATCGAATAAGGGGCGGATAGAAGCCTATGACGGCCCGATCTACATCGCCGATGCCGCTCTGTACCTGAAGTACCACCAGCCGGACCTCGGTATCCAGGAT
>MGOM01000012.1:11198-11776 GCA_001797105.1 Chloroflexi bacterium RBG_19FT_COMBO_62_14 | reverse complement strand
GCTGACACGGGAGCAGTTCAACGCCTCACTCGACCTCCTGCGGCAGCAAAGAGCCCTTGTCAATCGTTACTGGCACGACGCTTACATCCAGATCGATGACTTCGTCAATGAAGGCGTCGTTGCGGCCAGCTCATGGCCGTTCCAGGTGATCCTGCTCAAGGCCGATGGGAACCCGATCGAAAGTGTGATCCCTGAGGAAGGCGCTACAGGCTGGGCAGACACCACCATGATGCACACTAAGGCCCCGCACCCGAATTGCGCCTATCTCTGGCTCGAGCACTCCCTCAACCCGAAATTGCAGGGGGACCTGGCCTCATGGTTCGGTTCTGTGCCGTCTGTACCGGCGGCCTGCGAAGGGAACGACCTGCTGGGCCCCGAAGGCTGCGATACCAATGGGATGGGTAACTTCGACCGAACCGCCTTCTGGAAGACGCCGGCTGCCGACTGCGGCTACGATGGACGCACGGATTGCGTGCCGTACCACGAGTGGGTCACGAACATGATCGCCGTCATCGGCGGTCGTTGAATCCGAATCAGGGCTGCATCTGAGTTCGCCGCTGGAGATCGTACTCATCTTC
>MGOM01000012.1:8555-11144 GCA_001797105.1 Chloroflexi bacterium RBG_19FT_COMBO_62_14 | reverse complement strand
TGGCAGGCCGCAGGTCTGTCTTGTATCGTCGCGCGTGCGGGGGACGGCCTCCGCGTTTCTCGGGTTGTTCCGTCGGCTAAAGCCGGCCCATTTCAATTGGGCGAATCACACGCTTGCCGCGCGGCCTGGTCAAAGTGCCTGGCGGCCGCAGGCGTCGCACGGGGTCGAGGCCCGGTCCGAGGTACGGCATCCCCACGGGCGAGGCCGCGACCGGGCACCCTCCGACCCATCCCAGTGCGATGGTCAGGGCGAGGGAGGACAAGTCATGGATTACCGACTGTGGATCAACGGCGAGTGGTCCGAAGGTAGTAGCGGCGGACGGATGCCGGTAGAAGATCCCGCCACCCGAGAGACGATCGCTGAAGTGGCCGACGCCGGCGCAGCTGACGTGGACCGCGCAGTCCAGGCGGCAGTCTCGGCCTTTTACGACGGGCGCTGGTCGAAGAGAACCCCGGCCGAGCGCGCGCGCGTCCTGCTGCGAATGGCCGATCTGCTCGAGCTTCGCACGCAGGATTTCGCCCGCACCGAGTCACAGAACACCGGGAAACCATTCGAGTACGTCACCCTCGCAGCCGATATGCCCTTCTTGATCGACAACTTGCGTTTCTTTGCGGCCGCGGCGCGGGATGTGCATGGCTCGCATGCCGGGGAATTCATGACCGGATACACTTCGATCTTCCGTCGCGAGCCGGTCGGCGTTGTCGGCCAAATCGCTCCCTGGAATTACCCGTTGATGATGGCCGTGTGGAAGATCGGACCGGCGCTGGCGGCCGGCTGCACCGTGGTCTTCAAACCCGCACCGACAACGCCGTTGACTACACTCATGTTGGCCGAGCTCTCGGCCGAAGCCGGTCTCCCGCCGGGGGTCTTCAACGTTGTGACCGGCGGGAACGCGACCGGCCAGGCAATCGTCGAACATCCTGACGTACGTATGATCAGCCTGACCGGATCCCCGGACACAGGCAAGCGTGTCATGGAAGCCGCGGCCAAGAGCTTGAAACGCGTCCATCTCGAGCTAGGCGGCAAGGCACCGGTCGTGGTCTTCGAAGATGCCGATATCGAGCTGGTCGTCTCTAAAGCGACAGCCGCAGCGACCTTCAACACGGGGCAAGATTGTACCGCCGCCACGCGAGTGTACGTCGAGGAGAGCCGCTACCCGTCGCTCCAGGAGGCGTTGGTCGAGGCGATGCGAGCGGTCAAGGTGGGCCCGCCGTTCGACGAAGGGGTGAAGATGGGGCCGCTCATATCCGGCCTTCAGCGGGACAGGGTCCAGGGATTCGTCGACCGGGCTCGGGCCGCCGGGGCCGAGGTCCTCACCGGGGGAAAGCCCCCGGCGGATCATCCGGATGGCTACTACTTCGAACCCACCCTGGTCGTCAAGGCGGACCAGCGCTCGGAGATTGTCCAGCGTGAGGTCTTCGGCCCCGTCCTAACCCTGAGCAAGTTCCGCGGCCGAGAGCAGGCAGTGCAGCTCGCCAACGATGTCATCTACGGCCTTGCGGCGTCCGTGTTCACCAAAGACGTAGGAAGGGCCATGAGGCTGGCGGCTGATCTGGAATTTGGAACGGTCTGGATCAATGATCACATCCCGCTGACCTCGGAGACACCTCACGGCGGATTCAAACACTCAGGCTTCGGCAAGGATCTATCGTCTGAGGCCATGGGTGATTACCAGATCACGAAGCATGTCATGGTGGCCCAGTCCTGATGGGTGGGTCGCCGCCGCTCGCTGTCCGGTTTGATCACGTCAGTCGGCATTTCGGTGACGTAAAAGCCGTCGATGACCTCAGCCTTGACATCTTCGACGGAGAGTTCTTCACTTTTCTCGGGCCGTCGGGCTCGGGCAAGACGACTTGCCTGCGGCTGTTGGCCGGCTTCGATCAGCCCACCTCCGGTCGGATCCTGCTCCACGGTCGCGACGTGACCGGGCAGCCGCCGTTCGAACGAGAGGTGAACACCGTTTTCCAGGACTATGCCCTCTTCCCTCACATGAGCGTCGGGGACAACATCGCCTATGGTCTGATGATCCGCAAAGTGGAAAAGGGGGAGCGCCGCAAGCGGGTAGCCGAGATGCTCGATCTCGTTCGGATGCCCGGCCTGGAGCAGCGCACTCCAGCGCAGCTGTCCGGTGGTCAACGCCAGCGGGTGGCCCTGGCGCGGGCACTTATTCTGCGGCCGAGAGTCCTGCTGCTCGACGAGCCCCTGGGGGCGCTCGACCTCAAGCTCAGGCAGCAAATGCAGGTCGAGCTCAAGGCGATCCAGGAGAAAGTCGGGATCACTTTCCTATACGTGACCCACGATCAAGAAGAAGCGCTGACGATGAGCGACCGCATCGCCGTGTTCAACAACGGCAGGGTCGAGCAAATCGGATCACCGCCGGAACTGTATGAAAGCCCGGGGTCACGTTTCGTGGCCGATTTCGTGGGGGTATCGAACCTCATCAGCGGTCCGATTGCGGAGAGGATCCGCGGCTCAGCGGAGGTTTTCTCTGTCAGGCCGGAGAAGATCCAGATCCGAGAGACCGACTCAATTGCACCTGATGGATACTGCTCGATTGAAGGCCGGGTGAAGGAGGTGATCTACCTGGGG
>MGOM01000012.1:0-8505 GCA_001797105.1 Chloroflexi bacterium RBG_19FT_COMBO_62_14 | reverse complement strand
GGTCGAGCAAAACCGCGAGGCCACCTCGATGGAAGTCCTGGCTGCTCGGGGTCGGAAGGTGCGGCTGGTTTGGCATCCGACACACAACCGCCGCCTGGGAACAGCGGAATGAGCCCGACCCGACCGGCGCGCGATCGGGATTCGCAGGGCCCGGAAGAACGGCCGGTGTTGCTGCGGATCGCCAGCTTCCTTTATCTTCGGCCGAGCCTTGTCCTCGCTCTCTTGCTCGGCCCTCCGTTAGTCTGGATGATCGTCGTCTACCTCGGCTCACTGGTCTTCTTGCTGATCCAGAGCTTTTTCTCGCTGGATCCATTCACCGGGCAGGTGATTCGGGT
Source organism: Chloroflexi bacterium RBG_19FT_COMBO_62_14 (assembly GCA_001797105.1). Lineage (GTDB taxonomy): Bacteria > Chloroflexota > Anaerolineae > Anaerolineales > E44-bin32. The sequence goes on along the minus strand of MGOM01000012.1, from coordinate 8,170 downwards.
CCTGACTCTGGCGACCTACAAGGACCTGTGGACTCCGGCCAACCTGGACATCTTCTTCCGCACGGCGACCATGGCAGCCGTCGTCACGGTGACCACCGCCGTCCTGGCCTTCCCTTTGGCCTACTTCATGGCGCGTTATGCTTCGACGCGCCTGAAGACCGTGCTCTACCTGGCTGTGCTCCTGCCTCTGTGGTCTTCGTACCTGGTCCGCGTGTACGCCTGGCGGCTGATCCTGGCCAAAGAGGGAATCCTGAACTGGTTCATCCAGCAGCTCGACCTGACGCGGGTCCTCGACCTCCTTCTACGCGCGCCGGTCATCGGGGGTCCGTCCCTATCGGTGTCGTTTCTGGGGATGTTCATTGTCTTCGTCTACGTCTGGTTGCCTTACATGATTCTGCCGGTACAGGCGGCTCTCGAGAGGGTGCCACGCTCGCTGCTGGAGGCCTCGGGCGACCTTGGGGCACGGCCCGGGCAGACTCTGCGGCATGTCACGCTCCCCCTGGCATTCCCGGGGGTCATCGCCGGGTCGATCTTCACCTTCTCCCTCACCCTTGGCGATTTCGTCGTTCCATACTCGCTTGGCAACTCGAGCTTCTTCATCGGCCAGGCCGTCCTTTCCCTGACGGGAACTGCTTTCAACATACCTCTGGCAGCGGCGTTTACTGTCGTCCCAATGGGGATCATGGCCTTCTACCTTGTGGGGGCGAGGACGCTGGGGGCATTCGATGCGCTCTGAGGCGAACGAATCCCGCGGCCGCGCCCCGCTCAGTCTCAGACTAGCCACCCTGGGCGTGATCCTGTTTCTGCACGTCCCGATGGCGATCATCTTTCTGTACGCGTTCACAACCGATGATGCGACATTCAGTTTCCCGCCGCCAGGACTGACCTTTGACTGGTTCGGCGTGGCCGTCCACCGGCCGGATGTCTGGCAGGCGCTCCTGCTCTCTTTGAGAGTGGCCCTCATCGCCACCCTGGCCGCGCTCGTTCTGGGGACACTGGCGGCGACGGCTGTCTATCGCAGCAAGTTCTTCGGACGGGAGGCGATATCGTTCTTGCTCCTTCTGCCTCTGGCTCTCCCCGGGATCGTGAGCGGGATCGCCCTGCGCTCGGCGATAGGGATGGCTGATTTCCCTTTCGGCTTCTGGACGATCGTCATCGGCCACGCGACGTTTTGCATCGTCGTGGTCTATAACAATGTCTTGGCGCGCTATCGTCGAACCGGCAGGTCGCAAGTCGAGGCTTCAATGGACCTGGGCGCCGATCCTCTCCAGACCTTCCGATATGTCATCTTGCCCGCAATTGGGACAGCCCTTCTGGCCGGGGGCATGCTGGCTTTCGCGCTTTCCTTCGATGAGATCGTCGTGACCACGTTCACGGCCGGTCATGAGGAGACCCTGCCCATCTGGATGTTCAGCCAGCTCACGAAACCGCGACAGCGCCCGGTCACGAATGTCGTTGCGGTCTTCGTCATCGTCTTGACGGCCATCCCCATCTTCCTGGCCAACCGGCTCACACAGGGTGGCTCGGAGTGAGACCGATCCTCCCCAAGCCGGGCTGATCCCGGAAGCACGATCGCAAGGAACGGCGTTAGGCGGATCCCTATCACCTCTCCAACAATGCCGGGTTGCCTGCGATGTCCATAAGGGGCTGCGGGCAACATTGCGAATCGAGTCAGTTTCTGTTGACATCGCTTCGAAGATCGCATATCATGAGAGTCTCTCGCTGGTCGTTCCAACCCAAAGGTTGGCCCCCTTCGTGGACTCGCTCGACTTAGCCATTGTTGAACATCTGCAATTGGACGGGCGCAAGCCGTACACAGAGATCGCCCAGGCTTTGGGTGTGTCGGAGGGTACGGTCCGCAACCGTGTCTCCCGCCTGATCGAGGAGCAGATCCTGCATGTAGTTGGTATGGTGGACCCGCACAATCTGGGGATGGATTCTCCCGCCCTGATCGGGGTGACTCTCCAGCCGGGCGATTGGGATCCCGCGATTGACAGCATCGCCCACTTCGAGGAAGTGAGCTACCTGGTCTTGGTGTCCGGAGAATTCGATCTCCTGGTTGAGGTCATGTGCCGCGATCGAGACCACCTGGCCGAGTTCCTGAACGCCAAGCTGCGCAGAGTACCGGGTGTGGTTCACACCAAGACGTTCACAATCTTGCGCACCTACAAGCTGGCTTACGGGGCTCGACCGGTGTTGAGCAAGACCGATGAGCCCCGACTGGCGGGCTGAGCCGGGACGTTCGCTCCAGCGGTCGGAAGGAGGGCGTCGACCCATGGGCCTGTTGAGAGGCATCAGTCGATGAGCGGGGGAAATGCCGTCGAGCTGAGCGGCGTGACAAAGATCTTCGGAGAGGTCACCGCGCTTGACAACATTTCTCTGGAAATCGGTGACGGCGAGTTCTTTTCCCTGCTCGGGCCGAGTGGTTGCGGCAAGACGACTTCTCTACGTCTGATCGCCGGGTTCGAAATGCCGACTGCGGGCGAAGTGCTGATCGGCGGGCGGGCGATGGGGCACATCCCCCCTTACCAGCGGCCGGTCAACACCGTGTTCCAAAACTACGCTCTTTTCCCCCATATGACGGTCCACGAGAATGTGGCCTTCGGTTTGGAGATGCAGCACATCTCCAGGCAGGACATTCGACAGCAGGTCGGCGAGGCGCTCGAGATGGTCCGCCTGCCGGGGATGGAGAAGCGCCGACCCAAACAGCTTTCCGGCGGTCAGCAACAGCGGGTGGCCCTGGCGCGGGCCCTGGTCAATCGCCCTAAAGTGCTCCTCCTGGATGAGCCGCTGGGAGCGCTCGATCTGAAGCTGCGTAAAGCCATGCAGCTCGAACTCAAGATGCTCCAGGACAAGGTCGGCATCACTTTCATCTATGTCACTCACGATCAAGAGGAAGCTCTGACGATGTCGGATCGCATTGCGGTGATGGATCATGGCCTCGTCCTGCAGGTGGGAACTCCCCATGAGATCTACGAACGCCCCGCCACGAGATTCGTGGCCGATTTCATCGGTGAGACGAACTTGATCCCGGGAGAGATCGTGGCGATCAATAGGGAGGTCGCAGAGGTTGAGTTGGCGAGGGGGATACGACTGAAGGCCCCGATGGTGCCGGGCGCGACCGTTGGGAGATCCGTGACATTGGCCGTCCGTCCTGAACGAATCTCGTTGGCTGCCGCGCCGGGCCCTGAGGGCATGAATCTGATCGAGGCGAGTGTATTTGAGGTGGTTTATAACGGAGCCACGACGAGTATCCTGTTGCGTCTCGAATCAGGCATCGTCCTGACGGTCCGCCAACCGAACATCGCCTTCGCTGTGGAGCCATCCGATCTTCGCGAGCAACGCGTGCGCCTGGTCTGGCCGATCGAGGCCAGCAGTCTTTTCATGGAGAAGACACCCGTGGAGCAGGGGAAGGCATGACGGGGAGCGACGACAAGTCCGGCCGGCGTGGCCCGCTGCTGGTGCTGCCGGCGGCCGCCTACCTGATGATCTTCTTCGTTCTACCTTTGATCATCGTCCTCGTGATCAGCTTCGTCGAACGCGGTCGCGCGGGAGGCGTTCGTTCTCCACTCGCACCCACGATCCAATATTACATCCGGCTGGTGGATCCGCTCTACGTCGGAATCTTCTTCAAGTCGGCTCGGATCGCCCTGCTGGTGACCGGGGTGTGCGTGCTCCTGGGGTACCCGCTGGCAGTCTTCATCGGTCGCTCTCCACCTCGGCTGAGAAGTCCGTTGTTGATGCTTGTGATGATCCCGTTCTGGACGAATTTCCTGGTCCGGACTTACGCCATGAAACAGTTGCTGGGCGCCGAGGGGGGGATCAACGGGCTGTTGCTCTGGCTCGGGCTGATCCACTCACCCTTGAGCCTGATTTTCAACGAATTCTCGGTCGTGCTCGGGCTTGTCTATGGTTATTTCCCCTTTGCGGTCCTTCCGATGTATGCCTCGATCGAGAAATTCGATCTTACCTTGATGGAGGCGGCTTCCGATCTGGGGGCCAACCTGAGGCGCGCGTTTCTGCAAGTCATGCTGCCTCTCACCTTCCCCGGGGTCCTGGCGGCGATCGTGCTGGTCTTCGTTCCCGTTGTCGGCGCGTTCATCACGCCCGACATCATGGGCGGGGGAAAAGTCGAGATGATCGGGACTCTCATCAACCGTCAGTTCGGGGTGGCGCGGAATTGGCCGTTCGGCTCGGCGATGTCACTAGCACTGATGGTCATGGTCGTTGCCGGGGTGCTCTATTACCTCCGCTCCTCTGAAGAGAAAGAGCGGCCGATATGAGGGCTACGCGCGGAGCCAGCCTCGCGACCGGCGGGCTAGCGCTGCGGCTGGGTAAGGCCACGCTTGCGTTGAACGCTTTCGCCCTGTTCGCCTTTCTGTATGTTCCCATCCTGATTCTGATCATATTTTCGTTCAACGACACGCGCACGGTGGCACGCCTGACCGGGCTTTCGCTCGAGTGGTACACGAAGCTCATCCACAACCGCGATCTCCTGGCGGCAGCCCGAAACAGCCTGTTGATCGCCCTCAGCTCGACCATTGTGTCAACGATCCTTGGAACTCTGACTGCGCTGGGGATGGATCGCTTCCGGTTCCGGCTGCGATCAGCCTTTGACGCTGTGCTCTACTTGCCCATCGTCATTCCAGAAATCGTCATGGGGATCTCGCTGCTCCTCTTCTTCAATCTGGCCTTCTTCCCCGTGATCGAGCTGGCAAGCGGGGCGAAACTGACCCTGGGACTGCCGACGATCCTCATCAGTCACATCGCTTTCAACATCCCCTTCGTCTACGTCGTCGTACGCGCCCGCCTTGTCGGGTTTGATCGGACGATGGAAGAAGCCGCCCGAGACCTGGGGGCGAATGAATGGCGCACCTTCTGGCGAGTCACCTTCCCGATCCTGCTTCCCGGTATCCTGGGCGGAGCGCTGCTGGCATTCACTCTCTCCCTGGATGACTACCTGGTAACGGTCTTCACCGCAGGCACGGCCTCGCCGACCATGCCTCTGTATATCTACAGCCTTGTCCGTAAGGGTGTAACGCCGGAAATCAACGCGCTATCGACGGTGCTGCTCCTGGCGTCGATGGGATTGGTCGTGCTCAGTCTGGCCGCTCAGCGCCGGGAGTGACCGGGACCGGTTCGAGCCACCGGATCATCACCAAGGAGGAGGAAAATGAACAGACCGCTCTTACTAATCATGGCGACCGGATTGGCCCTGCTTGCGGCCTGCGCCTCAGGCACCCCGACAGAGGCGCCGCCGGCCACGCAGGCGCCCACTGTCCCGACGCAAGAGGCGGCGGTGAGCGGGCGCTGCGGCGATCCGTCTAAGCTCAGCCAGGAACTGTACTTCTATACCTGGGTCGAGTACATCGACCCGGCGATCGAAGAGGAGTTCGAGGCGGAGTGCGGCGTCAAGGTGATTGAAGACAACTTCGACTCCAATGAGACCCTGCTTGCCAAGCTCCAGGCTGGGGGAGCCAATTACGACGTCATCGTGCCGTCGGACTACATGGTCCAAATCATGATTGACGAGGGAATGCTGGAAGCGCTCGACCCGGCAATCATCACCAACCTCGGCGGATTCGGCGACAAATTCACCCACCAGTATTTCGACCCCGAACAGAAGTACACCGTGCCCTACTTCTTTGGCACTTCGGGTTTCGCCGTCGACACGAACGTCGTGGCCGATCCGGTCGACTCGTGGGCGATGCTGTTTGAGCCATCACCCGAGGTATGCGGGAAAATCAGCATGCTCGACGACGAGCGGGAGACGTTTGGCGCCGCGTTGATGTATCTCGGCTACTCGCTCAACGATACCGATCCGGCCCATCTGGAAGAGGCAAAGGAACTGCTCATCAAACAGGCGGAATGCGTCCTGACCTATGATAGCCAGACGAACGACGACCTGATCATTCAAGGCGAGACCGTGATCGGTCATATGTGGACCGGCGACGCCATCCTGTCCGGATCGCCCGACGTCGGGGGCAAGGAAGGGGTCATCTACCTCATCCCCCAGGAGGGTTGCACGATCTGGCAGGACAACCTGGCCGTTCCAGTCGGGGCGTCGAACAAGTACACGGCCATGGTCTTCATCAACTATCTGTCCGATCCCGAGATCGCCGCCCGCAACGCGGAGTACGTCGGCTACGGCAGCCCGAACACCGCCGCGTATGACTTCATCGATCCGGACGTCTTGGCCAATGAGGGGATCTACCCGACGGCTGAGACGTTCGAACGCTTGCAGTGGATCGAAGACGTGGGTGACGCGCTGGAAACGTACGACCTGAAGTGGACCGAGTTCAAGGCAGCGATCGGCCAGTGAGCGGGGATCCGACGCCGGTGGACAGGGTTGAAGGAAGCGCGCCCGGTCGCGCGCTAGCAGAGTAACCCGCCAGGGATCGATCGACGGCTGCAGGGCGGCCTGCTGGTCGTTCACGTGACCGGGTGGTCTGAGAGGCCGCCGTTCGATCGCTGGAAGAAGGCGGTCGGGGAAATCGAATAGGTCATCGAAGGACGAAGCGCCACTCACGGGCCACGCCTATGGGCTCGAGAGCAGCGGTGATCGCCGCACAGCAGGGTGACCGGCGAGGGTCAATCCATCGGACGGCTGCCGTGGCGTGGACCATGAAGCCCCACGCCACAGCAGTTTGAACTCCCACTCTGACGAAGGTCAGGGCCTTCGATTGACGAAGTCTGAGACGGCGGCCGGGGAGAGACTCAGATGAAGATGTGGATCAAGGGTGCGATGCAGGGCTCCGCCTCGAATGGCGTGATCGAGGTGATCAATCCGGCGACGGAAGAGGTCCTCGACGTCGTCCCGTCGGGGACGGAAGCGGATGTGGCGCGCGCGGTTGCCGCCGCCAAGGAGGCCTTTCCACAATGGAGGGACACCCCTGCGGCTGAGCGCGCCAACCACTTGCATCGGGTGGCGGCGAAGATCCGCCAACACTTCGATGAGTTGGCCCGGCTGCTGACATTGGAGGAGGGCAAGCCGGTGCCCGAGAACGCCGAAGAGATCGACTGGTCCATCAACACGCTGGACTACTACGCCGAGCTTGGTCGGCATTTGCGAGGTCGAGTGATCCCCTCTCCGGCGGCGGGTCAGCTCTCCCTGGTTATCAAAGAGCCTTACGGGGTCGTGGCCTGCATTGTTCCCTGGAACTATCCGATCCTGCTCTTGATGTGGAAGATTGCACCGGCGCTGGCGGCAGGCAACACCATCGTCATCAAGCCATCTAGCGTGACTCCTTTGACTACATTGAGGATGGTCGAACTGGCCTTCGATGAACTGCCTCCGGGAGTGGTCAACGTCATTACCGCCCGTGGCGGAAGTGTTGGCGATGCCCTGATCACCCACCCCGATGTGCGAGCGATCGCCTTTACCGGTTCGACCGCCGTCGGTGAACACATCGCCAGCCTGACCGCCCGCCAGATGAAGAAACTCCACCTTGAGCTCGGGGGCAAGGATCCGTTTGTCATCGCCGATGACGCGCCCCTGGACGAGGCGGTCGAAGCGTTGACCTATGCCGCTCTGATCAACGCCGGGCAGGTTTGCACCTCGACCGAACGCGTATACGTCCCCGGGACAAGGATCTCAGAATTCGTGGAAGCGATCGCCGATCGAGTGAGCCAACTCCGAATCGGGCCGGGAATCGAACCGACAACCGACGTAGGGCCGATGGCGAGTGAAGCCGATCGAGTCCATGTCGCCGAGCACATTGCCGAGGCCGAAGCCAGGGGCGCGCGAGTACTGGTCGGCGGGAAGCGCCCGCCTGGATTGGAGAAGGGATACTTTTTCCAACCGACTGTTCTAATGAACGTCGATCACAGCATGAGGATCATGCGCGAAGAGACCTTCGGCCCGGCCATCCCGATCATGGCTTATGAGACCTTCGATCAGGCGATCGCCCTCGCCAACGATACGGAGTATGGCCTTGGGGCATGCTTGTTCACGCATGACGCCCGCAAGGCCCGCCGCTTCTACGAAGGTGTCCAGGCCGGATCGATCTGGATCAATGACCCTCTGACCGACAACTATGCCGGTCCTTTTGGAGGGATGAAGATGAGCGGCCTGGGTCGGGAACTCGGCGAAGAAGGGCTGGAGGAATTCTGGCAGACAAAGCACGTACACTGGGACATGGAAGGCGGGATCAAGGACTACTGGTTCCCG